>NZ_JACUTY010000006.1 GCF_014859555.1 Thiomicrospira sp.
CAGTTCGCTTTTTATGCCGTTTAAGTGCTTAAATTACAGTCTGTATGTGGTAGACAAAACAGCCTCGAAACAGACGATCACTTGACACTTTAAAGTCCTGAGGTATAATTCACGGTTTTTTCAAATCTGAGGGGGCAACATTATGCCAGCATCAAACCAGCCATTAGTGGGTGTCATTATGGGTTCAAAGACCGATTGGCCGACGATGCAACACGCCGTCGATATGCTGACATTGTTTAATGTTCCGCACGAAGTCAAAGTTGTGTCGGCTCACCGTACTCCAGATTTGATGTTTGAATATGCCTCGCAAGCCGAGTCACGTGGTTTAGAAGTGATTATTGCTGGCGCAGGTGGCGCCGCGCATTTGCCTGGCATGGTGGCCGCCAAAACCCTGGTGCCGGTATTAGGTGTACCCATCAAATCCAAAGCCTTAAACGGCCAGGATTCTTTATTATCGATCGTGCAAATGCCCGGTGGCATTCCGGTTGGAACACTAGCTATCGGCGAAGCTGGTGCCAAAAACGCCGGTATTCTAGCCGCACAAATGGTCGGCACACAACGCCCAGACATTCGCGAGGCCGTGCGCGCTTGGCGTCAAGCACAAACCGAGGATGTGCTGACCAATTCCGATCCGCGCTTAGCTAACTAAGCCGAATTACATACAAGCTGAATTCAGGGTAAAATGCCGGTATTAAATTATTGTTGAGGATTGGGTTTATGACACCGTTTAGCCGTCGAGTGGGTATTTTAGGCGCAGGCCAGCTGGGCCGCATGCTCGCGATGGCGGGCTACCCGTTAGGCCATAAATTTGGTTTTTACGGCTTAAACCATGACGAACCGGCGGCGATGCTGGGTAATATGCACATACAATCTGACGATACCGATAGCTTGGGTCAACTGGTGGACTTTGCCGATGTTATCACCTACGAAAGCGAAAACACCTCGGTCGAGTTGGTTGAAAAGATCAGCCAAACCACACCGGTTTATCCGAGCGCCGCATCGCTTTATTACTCGCAACATCGTGGGCGTGAAAAAAGTTTATTTACTGAATTAAACATTCCTTGTGCGCCCTACACCCTCGTTACCAATTTGGCTGAATTACATCAAGCTGTCGATATGATTGGCTTACCCGCCATTCTTAAAAGCACCACCGAAGGTTATGATGGCAAAGGCCAGTTTGTGATTAAACAAACCAGCCAAATTGAGCAGGCCTGGTCGTCGATTGGTGAACGCGAAGCCATCTTAGAAGGTTTTATTGAGTTTAAACGCGAGCTGTCGATTATCGCGGTACGTAATGCCGACAACCAACACGTTTATTATCCACTGGTCGAAAACCAGCATCACGAAGGCATTTTGCGTTTAACCGTTGCGCCAGCTCAACAAATCAGCCCGGCGATTCAACAACAAGCCGAAACCTATATGCAGGCTTTATTGGATCAGATGGATCATGTCGGTGTTTTGACATTAGAGTTATTTGAAACCGAAGCAGGCCTGGTGGCGAATGAAATGGCGCCTCGCGTTCACAATTCCGGTCACTGGACGATGGAAGGCGCGCAAACTTCACAGTTTGAAAACCATATTCGTGCCATTACCGGCTTACCGTTAGGTTCAACCGTACCACGCCAGCCGTTTGCCGCCATGGTGAACATCATTGGTCAACATGGTGATATCGAAGCCGTTCTTAAAATGCCGAATGCATTTTTACATCTCTACGACAAAGCCGAACGTGCCGGACGCAAACTCGGCCATATCAATGTCGTGGCGGATAGCGAAGCCGAACTGCAAACCAGCCTAGAACAACTCAAAGCCTGGATGCCGTAAGTTTAAAACCTGTCGGCTTCAGCGATGCAGAATCTGCCCTTTGAAAAGGATCGTTTTGTTGTTTGGCGTAGCGAGCGTAAAAAAATATCTTGTTTGAGCGCAGCGAGTTGATATTTTTTAGCGAGTAGCCTAGCAACAAAGAGACTTTTCTCGGGGCAAAAACTTTTTGGCTACTTTGGGGTCATCAAAGTAGCACGAACGCCTTCACGGGAAGAACCGAGAAACGTTCATATTTATTGGCGTTCGTAACCTTAACAACACGCATTTAAAGCACTAAATTATTCTTCAGATACGGTCTAATCAACTTTACAAACTCTTACACTTTCCACTTAATCGAACAGCCCATTGACGGAATTTGCTCTAGCGGTCCTTGATCGGTTTGCGCCACTTGCTTCATCGCTTCAAACAAATCACGCCGCACATTCGCCTCCGCGGCTTGCTTACGCGATTCATCCAAACGCCCGCGATACTGCAGCTTCAAATCGGCGTTATAACCAAAAAAATCTGGTGTGCAAACTGCACCATAAGCTTTGGCGACCTGTTGAGTTTCATCTAATACATAAGGAAACGGAAACTGCCATTGGTCAGAAATTGCCTTCATATTCTCAAACGAGTCTTCGGCATATTCATTTGGGTCGTTCGACATAATCGCAATGCTATTGACACCCAAGGTTTTTAATTCCGCACAATCTCTAGTCAAACGTGCCTGAATGGCTTTGACATAAGGACAATGATTGCAAATAAACATAACCAACAAGCCCTTTGGCCCTTTGGCTTTATCCAAAGTCCAAACCTGACCATCAACGCCAGGCAAGGCAAAATCCAATGCGTCCTGACCAAAATCACAAACTGGCGTCGTTAAACTCACCATTCCTTTCTCCTAACTATTAAAAACTTGCCTCAAATTAGACCAAACTCACACTTTGGTCAAGGCTGGTGTGCGTTGACAGTTATAAATTTTCTGCGATAATACCCCTTGCGCCGATTTGATTATCAGCTTGCGGGCGCATTAAATAAGTACGGCTAAAGCGAGGAGTGTTCCCGCCTCTTTCCGTACCTCTCTTTTGTTTTTTTTGAATGCGAGGTTGCACATATGACTACCACTGTTTTTACTTCTGAATCGGTTTCCGAAGGTCATCCGGATAAAATTGCCGACCAAATTTCTGATGCGATGCTGGATGCGATTCTGCAACAAGATCCGCGTGCACGTGTGGCCTGCGAAACCTTTGTTAAAACCGGCATGGTCTTAATTGGTGGCGAAATCACCACCAGTGCTTGGGTTGATCAAGAAGAATTAGTGCGTAAAGTTGTCAGGGATATCGGCTACGACAGTGCGGACTTAGGTTTTGATGGCGATACCTGTGCGGTGTTAAGCGCGATTGGTAAGCAATCGCCCGAAATCGCCATGGGCGTTGACGAGTTTGATGACCACGAACAAGGCGCGGGCGACCAAGGTTTAATGTTTGGTTACGCATCGAATGAAACCGATGTATTGATGCCGGCCCCGATTTATTACGCACACCGTTTAATGGAGCGCCAAGCTCAAGTTCGTAAAAGCGGTGAGTTGCCTTGGTTACGTCCCGATGCGAAAAGCCAGGTCACACTTCGTTATGAAAACGGTCAACCTGTCGCGATTGACGCGGTGGTATTATCGACCCAACATTCGCCGGACATCGACAACGCGGCGCTACGTGATGCGGTAATGGATTGCATTATCAAACCTACTTTGCCAGCTGAATGGTTACACAAAGACACCCAATATCACATTAACCCAACCGGGCGTTTTGTAATCGGCGGGCCGGTGGGTGACGCGGGGTTAACCGGGCGTAAAATCATTGTTGATACTTACGGCGGTATGGCACGTCATGGTGGCGGTGCTTTCTCTGGTAAAGATCCATCCAAAGTCGATCGTTCAGCGGCTTATGCTGGGCGTTATGTGGCTAAAAACATTGTCGCCGCTGGTTTAGCCGACAAGTGTGAAATTCAAATTTCTTACGCCATTGGTGTGGCGCAGCCCACCTCGATCAGCGTGGACACCTTTGGTACTGAAAAGGTCAGCGTCGAACGCATTGAGCAACTGGTACGCGAACATTTTGATTTGCGCCCGAAAGGTTTAATTGCAATGTTGGATTTATACCGTCCGATTTACCAAAAAACCGCCTCTTACGGTCACTTCGGACGTGAACTGCCTGAGTTCACTTGGGAAAAAACCGACAAAGCCGCCGCATTACGCACTGACGCCGGATTGTAAATTTTTTAGAATGTCACTTTCACCTTGTGCCCCGACTCCTTCGGCTTTTTGCGACGCAAAAAGAGGTGTCGCTGGAGCACAAGGTTACGTGCCATGCTACAACCTCACAGGATTTTTTTGATGAAATCGCAAAAACAATATCCGCAAACCTTGAGTTTAGAGTGTTTTCCGCCACGCACGCCTGAAGGTTCATTAAAGCTGAACCAAGTAATTGATGATTTGACCGTACTGAAGCCGGAATATATTTCCGTTACTTACGGTGCAGGCGGCTCAACACAAGAAAAAACCCTTGAAACAGTCACTCATATTCAAAAAAATACTGCATTTGAAGCAGTGCCGCATTTAACCTGTATCGGCGCGAGTCAAGACAGTATTCGAGCGTTGCTTAAAACCTATCAAGACCTCGGCGTTAAACGGATTGTCGCTTTGCGCGGTGATATGCCGTCGGGCATGATGGATCCGGGCGAGTTTAAATACGCGGCTGATTTAGTGGCGTTTATCCGCCAGCAAACCGGCGATCATTTTACGCTTGAAGTCGCGGCCTACCCAGAAACCCATCCCCAGGCTCGTAATTGCGATCAAGGTATCAAACACTTTAAACACAAGGTTGACCAAGGTGCGGATGCGGCTATTACGCAGTATTTCTTTAATGCCGACAGCTACTTCTACTTTATTGATAGTTGCGAAAAAGCCGGCATTGATCTGCCAATCGTGCCTGGCATCATGCCGATCACCAACTACGAACAGCTGATCCGTTTCTCCGCCATGTGTGGAGCCGAAGTGCCGCGTTGGTTAAAATGCCGTTTGGAAAGTTTTGAGGATGATACCGAAAGTTTGCGTGCATTCGGTCAAGACTATGTGACCCGCATGTGTCAACGTCTGCTGGATCAAGGCGCACCAGGCCTGCATTTTTACAGCATGAACCGCACTCAACCTACCTTTGATATTGTGCGCGACTTAAGCTGGCGCCAAGATCATATGCAACTTTAAGCTGAATTTGCATGCGCATTCCAAGGCTTTATTTACCGGCTGAATACCAATCCGGGCGTGTACTGGACTTGACCAAAGATCAAGCTCATTATGCGTTAACCGTATTGCGTTTAAAGGCTGAACACCCGCTTGAAGTATTTGATGGCGAAGGTCATCAAGCCCAAGCGCAACTTCAGATTCTCAACAAACGCGAAGCCCAAATCACACTCGGTGAAATTCAACGCCCCAATACAGAATCGCCCCTTAACACGTTACTGATACAAGGGATTTCGCGCGGCGAACGCATGGATTATAGCCTGCAAAAAGCCGTCGAGCTCGGTGTAAGTGCGATTCAACCCGTTTTTACTGAGCGTTGCGAAGTTCGGTTAGATCCACAAAAAGCCGAAAAACGTCGCCAACAATGGCAGGCCTTAGTGATCAGTGCATGTGAACAATCCGGTCGCTGTGTGGTACCGATCGTGCGCCCACTTATCACGTTGAACACATGGTTTTCTGACCACCCGCAACAACCAGGCCTGGTGCTTGATCCTTATGCGCAACAAACCCTGATGACATTCAAACCTGAACAAATGCAAACGACTGAGCTAGCTTTACTGATTGGCCCGGAAGGTGGTTTAAGCGAAACCGAAGTTGAGCAGGCAAAAACTAACGGTTTAACAGCCGTGCGATTGGGCCCTCGCGTATTACGTACTGAAACCGCGGCACCTGTTGTATTAAGCTTACTTCAAGCTCAATGGGGCGATTTAAACGCATCTTAAACCGGCTACTCATTTAAAACCGACAAAATCAGTCGGATATTTATCATCCTGCTAGCGCTTTGCTATAATGGAATTTCCCAATAACGCAATTGAAACCGAGTTCTAGACTATGCCGCACTCTTATAAAGTTCCCAATCTGAAAACCGTATTAAAAGGCCCTTTGCTTGAACTAGAAGCGCATTTCCTTAATCACAGTGTCGCGATTGAGAGCTGGTTTCGCCAACAATTTCGAGAAACCCCCGCACCTTTTTACGCCTCGGTTGATTTGCGTAATGCCGGTTACAAACTCGCGCCGGTTGACACCAACTTGTTTCCGGCGGGCTTTAATAATCTGCACCCAGACTTGCGCCCTTTGGCCGTACAAGCCACTCAGAATGCGATTACCCAAGCTTGCCCTATCACGGATGGTGTGTTGATTATTCCGGAAAACCATACTCGCAATATGTATTATTTGGAAAATGTTTGCACACTCAAAGAAATCATTGAAAGTGCGGGTTATGAAGTTCATATTGGCTCAATTAACCCAGATGTCACCGACACCACACCGATTGACTTACCCTCGGGTAAAACGCTGATACTCAAACCGCTTATTCGTCAAGCTGAACGAGTTGGTGTTGAATCGTTTTTTCCGTGCGCCGTATTATTAAACAACGACCTGTCTTCTGGCCGTCCGGCGATCTTGGAGAATATTGAGCAAACCCTACTGCCACCATTAGACCTAGGTTGGGCCACCCGTTACAAAACCCAACATTTTACCCACTATGCGGATGTCGCCAAAAGCTTTGCTGAGTTGGTGGAAATTGATCCTTGGTTAATCACACCTGAATCCATCCAATGTGGCCCAATCAACTTCAAAGATGGCACTGGCCTCGAACAACTGGCTAAAACCGTTAATAAGGTGTTAGAAAACACCGCCAATTATTACCATGAACATGACATTGACTGTAAACCGTTTGTGATTGTCAAGTCTGACAGCGGCACTTACGGCATGGCCATTATGTCAGTTAAAAATGCCGAAGATGTATTAAACCTAAACCGAAAACAACGTAACAAAATGACCTCAGCCAAAGAAGGCTTAGCGGTTGATAAAATGCTGGTGCAAGAAGGTGTGTATACGTTTGAAAAATTAGATGAAGCGGTCGCTGAACCGGTGGTTTATATGATCCACAATCATGTTATAGGTGGCTTTTACCGTATTCATACTGGCAAAACCGTTACAGACAACCTAAATTCACCCGGCATGCATTTTGAGCCTATGGCTTTCCAGCAGTCGGGGGTATTGCCAGATCAAAACCAAACACCAGATGCCGAACCCAACCGTTTCTATGCTTACGGTGTGGTCGCACGCTTGGCTTTGCTCGCGGCGGCTAGAGAAATTCAGTCGGCCCGAAACGCGAAGGCGTAATTTAGTCGAGGTGCCCATTATTTAGTGGGCGGTTTCGTCCACTTTGTCCAAGTTTACTAAATCGGTTTTTCGTTTAGTGAGTTCGGCTAATACCGCTGCGTTCCAAATCACAATAAACCAAATCAAATACAACCATAACAAAAACAGTGGCACCGCCGCCATCGCGCCATATACCAAATCGTAAGTAGGAAAGGCGCTCACATACCAACCAAACCCCAACTTTAATATCTCTATTTGAATCGCCGCCATCAAACCAATCCACCAGGCCTGCTTTAAACTCACAGGGGCCACCGGAACAAATCGATATAACATCATAAAGCCCAGCGCACTGAACAACAAAGGTAGCAGGTTTAAGAGTTGACCCAAGCCCAATCCGTCTAGTGCAAAATAGCCCAATAAAGGGCTGGCTAATAAGTAGGCACTGATCAACAAACTCAAACCGAGCAACAGTGGCCCAATTAAGCTAATGCCTAAATAATTTAACAAACTCAGCCACCAGCGCCGTTGATAACGACTGTTCCACATGGTGTTAATTTTTTGATCAATCGTCCAAAGCAACATCAATGCGGTACCAAACATGACCACCAGGCCTGGTGTGGTTAAACGCGAAGCCTGTTCAGCAAAACGCAATAGGTACTGCTGAATAATCGGCTGAGAGTCCGGCATTAAATAGGTAAAGACCTGTTGCATCACTAGTTGTTGAAAGGGTTCAAACCAGCTGGACGTCGAGAACAGACTGAGCATGACGGCTAACAGCGGCACCAAACCAATCAGGCTGGTATAGGCCAGAATTGCCACGGCCTCCGTTCCTTGCTTGCGCCAAAAACGCGCTAATACATTACGCCAAAACGATATCGACAACCAAGCCATACATAAGCCCCTTCGCTTCTAACCCTATCATTAATATTTATTTGTGAGTCGCCATATAAGACACCATAATAGGCATCGCGTATTTTGCCGCTAACAATTAATGGATGACTGTGAGTAAAACCACTAAAAACACTACCTTTTATATCGCGCTCGGCTATGCATTAATATGCAGCTTGGCCTTAGTCACTAGTTTATTAGCCTTTGGCTTCGACAATCGTATTCAACAATCGATTGCTAAACTTGATTCACAGTTTCAACAAAAAGAACTGGTCGAAAAACTCTATCAAAACGCGCGCGACCGCAGCATTCTATTGCTTCAAATGGTGACCGCAAAAGAACCATTTGAACTTGACCACTATCAAATGCAACTGTACGATCGCGCCGAAAAAATTATGATCGCGTTGCAAAAGTATCAAGCCCTCGAAACCAATGACGATGAAAAACGTCTGTTTAATCAGCTGCTAAGCGAAACCACGATGAATCGCGAGTTGCAAAACCGCGTTATGTCCTTAATTGTAAACCAACAGGCCGACATTGCCCTTGAATTATTAGTGTTAGAAACGTTGCCGGTTCAAGAAAACGCGATTCAGCTTTTCCAAACGCTTTACAGCATAAAAGACCAGCAACTCAAACAATCACGCAAAAATGTAGATCAAGATGTGAGCGCCATTAAAAAACTATGGGTTTTTACGCTGGTGAGCTTTTTTATTTTAATTACCCTAATCAGTGCCTACACACTCAAAAAACTCCACCATGCACAGCGCATTCAACATAACTTCCAAGCCGAACTTGAGCAAAAAGTACAGGAACGCACTAAAGAAATCGTGCTCGACAGTGCCATTTTACAAAACATACATGAGTCAATTGCCATTGCCACCGAACAAGGTCGTTTGGTTAAAACCAACATTAAATATAATGCGCTGGTTAAACCATTTGATCTCGACCAACACCTTGATATTTGGACATTATTGCCTCAGCTGTTTGCTGACATCGATATTGAATGTTTATTTTCCGATGTCATTCAGGAAGGCTATGCTCGTCAAGAAGGGGCTTTAAAGTCAGATCAAAATCAGCATTATTTAATAGATGTGCATCAAATCGAAGATATCCGCCTCGACAATACTTATTTATCCTTTTTATTAACGGATGTCACCGACCTCAAGCAAACCCAAAAAGAGCTCGAAAACCTAGCCAATTATGACCTAATAACCGAGTTACCCAACCGTAATCTTTTCCAAAAAACCGTTAAACATTGGATTAAACAAGATAACAACCAAAGCTTTGGTTTATTCTTTTTAGACCTAGACAATTTTAAATGGGTAAACGACACACAAGGTCACGAAGCTGGTGATCAGGTGCTTAAGCAAGTCGCTCAGATTATTCGCAACCATTTACCGGATGATAAAAACCAGATGGTCGCGCGCTTGGGTGGTGACGAGTTTGCGATTATTTGCCGTCGCTGTGATGAACTGGCACTTGCCAAACTTGCCAACCAATTAATTGATGCCATCAAACAGCTTTATCAAACCAATAACCAGTCTCAAACCTTAGGTTGTAGTATTGGAATTGTCACCTACCCCAAAGATGGCAACAGCTTAGAAGATCTGATGCGCCACGCGGATTTTTCGATGTACAAGGCCAAGGAGCAGGGTAAAAATGGTTACTGCTTGTTCTCAGATAAGATGAATGAACACATTCATTATCTTTACCAAACCGAAATCAATCTGCATCACGCGCTTCTCAATCGTGAGTTTTTTGTCGTTTATCAACCACAATACCAATTAGATACGCTTGAGGTGACTGGCGCGGAAGCCCTTATACGCTGGCAAAAAGGCGGCCAACTGATTCCGCCTAGCGAGTTTATCCCACTCGCTGAAAAGTTTGGGCTGATCAATGCGATTGGTGGCTTTGTGCTCGAAAGTGCACTGGCGCAACTAAAAACGTGGCAACAATCAAGCAATCCACTCAAGCGAGTGGCGATTAATGTATCCAGTGCACAATTGAATGAAAAAGGCTTTACTCAACACGTCAAACAGCAGCTTGACATCAACAACTTGCAACCTAACCAACTTGACTTGGAGATTACTGAAAGTCTGTTGCTGAATCATTTAAGCGAAGACAATCAAGCATTAAGCATTTTACAAAAGAAGGGGTTAGAGATTTCCATTGATGACTTTGGTACCGGCTACAGTTCGTTGGCTTATATTAAACACTTGAATGTGGATCGGATTAAAATTGATCAGAGTTTTGTGCGCGATTTGACTTACAATTCCGAGTCTTACTCGATTGTCACCGCCATTATTACAATGGGGCACAGTCTAGGCTTAAAAGTCTTGGCTGAAGGCATTGAAACAATGCAACAGTTAGCCCTATTACGCGAGTTGGGTTGTGATGAGGGTCAAGGATATTTGTTGTCATATCCACACCCTGCGGATCAAGTCAGCTTTAAACAGTTAGATTTTGGGCGACTGGAGTCCGCAACAGTTGAGAACAACTATGGCGGAATTTGAAAGTGATACACAAAAAGAAATTAAACGCCTACTTGAATACATAGCACAGGCTGAGAATAAACCTAATTTGAACTTACCCAGTATCAGCCCTGAAGCCGCCAAACAACTGGCTCAACAAATCAAAGCGATGCTGCGTAAAACCTTACATTAATTTTTTCCCGAGCCCCAAATTCTTAAGCACGCACTAAACTGGCTTCGACCTTAGCGCGAGATTCAACACCATTTAAGCGTTCAATTAAATGCAAAGTAAAATCCATCGCCGTACCCGGCCCTCTGGACGTAACAATCGAGCCTGCATCCACCACCGGTTGATTTAGATAAACCATACCTTCAGCCGGACTTTTATCTAACACTCCTGGAAAACTGGTTGCATTTACACCATCCAACAAACCGGCCGCTTTTAATACTTTGGGAGCGGCACAAATCGCCGCACTGATGCCACCAGACTGCACCGTTTGTCGCAACAAACTTAGCAAACGTTCATCGGCCGCCAAATAATCTGCACCTGGCAATCCGCCTGGCAATACCACCATATCAAAGGTTTGATCTAACACATCAGCTAAACTTGTTTGCGCTTGCAATACGACGCCACGTGAACACTGAATCAAATGTTGATCATCCAAACTGGCGGTCACTACCTCCATATCCGCGCGCACCAGCAAATCTATGATGGTGACGGCTTCAAGTTCTTCGCAACCTTGTGCAAGTGGTACCAGTACCTTAGGCATTATTTATTTGTCGCGGCTTTGTTCATAAACATCATGCCTTTAAGCAAGTTTAGCGCTTCGTGAAGTTCGTAGTCATCTGACAACAAGTTGACCGTTGCATCGTCAACCAATTCTGTCTCTTCAGTGATCTTAGTTGTATTACTCAAATGACCATCTAAACTGGCTTCATTCATTCGACCTAACTTACTGGCCTCAATACGTTCAACCTTAACCATATCGACCTCAATATCCGGTTTAATACCGTCGGCCTGAATTGAACGACCCGCCGGGGTGTAATACAAAGCAGTGGTCAGCTTAATCGCGGCGCCGTTATTTAATGGCAATAGAGTTTGAACCGAACCTTTACCAAAAGTTTTACGTCCGACAATTAATGCACGGTTATGATCTTGCAAAGCGCCAGCCACAATCTCAGACGCCGAAGCCGAACCTTCATTTACCAATATGACAATTGGCTTACCTCTCATCACATCGCCTTTTTTCGCTTCAAAGCGCATTTTTGAATTCTGAATACGACCTTCGGTATACACAATCAAACCGCCATCTAAAAACACATCCGATATATCTACTGATGCATTTAATACGCCACCAGGGTTGTTGCGCAAATCAAGTACCAGACCAGCTAGGTTTGCCTCGTTTTCTTTTTCGAGTTCCTTAATCGCCGAAACCAAGTCACGCCCTGTTCTCACTTGGAACTGGCTGATGCGAACATAACCTATGTCTTTCGCCAGCAGTCGCTGACGCACACTTTTTACTTTTACAACCGCTCGTGTCAACTCTTTTTCAAATGGCTCGCGTTCACCTTGACGCATAATCGTAAGTACAATTTTGCTACCCGGTTCGCCACGCATTATCTCAACCGCATCGGTCAAACCCATACCTTTAACTGGTTTATCATCTAGCTTGATAATTAAGTCACCCGCTTTAATACCTGCACGCTGGGCTGGTGTATCATCAATTGGTGCGATAACTTTTACAAAACCGTCTTCCAACCCGACTTCCATACCCAAGCCACCAAACTCGCCCCGGGTTTGTTCTTCGACTTTTTCGAAGTGTTCGGCTGGTAAATAAGCGGAATGTGGATCTAATTTCGATAACATTCCGCTGATGGCATTCTCAAGTAGTTTTTCGTCTTCAATTTCTTCAACATAGCTGGAGGAAATTCGATCAAATACCTCAACAAACGCGCGCAATTCTTCAATTGGTAAAGAAACCACCTGAGTATCGGCCTGCTTTTCGGCCATCACACTACTACCAAACACTAACATAGCGCCCAGCAGGGTACCTGTAAACACCCAAAGGGTTTTCTTCATATAGGTTATTTTATTCACCAAACACTCCAGATTCTCTGTGGTTTTATTTAAATGACTCATTGCAATTTTATAACATTATAAGTGAAGTTTAGATGACATGAGGCCTCGTTTTCAATTAGAATTTAATTAACAACTTAAACCCAACTAAATAGGACCCATTGCATAATGAGCGATTTAAATCTGTTTGAAATGAAAGAAGACAACATATTGAAAGCTTCAAAAGCTCTAAAAGCCATGGGACATCCACTTCGCTTAAAGATTCTATGTGTAATTGGCGATGGTGAGCTGCCGGTCATGGATATTGTCGCCAAGGTAGGCACAACACAGAGTAATGTATCACAACATATTGATATATTACGTGAAAAAGGCATTGTTAGTTCGCGCCGAGAAGGCAGTAAGATTTTATGTAAAGTGGCTGATAAAGAAATTATCAATTTGTTAGGTGCGATGCAGGATACCTTTTGTCCAACACTTTAAAAGTCTAAAAATGGTAATCTAAACGCTTAAACGATCGACACTGTTCAATCGCGACTGGTGCTTTTAAGTACTAATCGCAAACACATCCGCTGGCTGCGCTTGCATACTGATTCTGATTTCAAATTCATTTCGATCCGAACTCACAGCATTCGCCACGTTTAGATTGGCGGAACTCTCTGAATCACGACTTGATTTTTGTTGGGCTTTTAGGCTTGTAGGGGCGCCTGCCAGATCCGTTTGATTATCTAATTCTTCGCTATCCGATTGCGCCGTTTCCGCGCGTTGCAACTGAATTTCAACTTGTGCTTGCATCATCATTTGTGAAGCTTGAGCCGCGACTTTCATATCTTGCCCCGAAGGCTGAGCGGGTGCCAAAGCCGCTCGCTGTAACACACGCGCTTTGTGCAACGTGGCTTCTGAATCGCCGGCTACTGGCGAAGTATCAATGCCAACCGAACCACCTATGGCATACTTTTGACCATCCGGCCCGGTTTGATAACTGTATTGAATCCCACCCATTGCATATTGACCCGCCGCCGATAAATGCGCCTGCTCGTGTGTCCGCACTTCTTGATCTCGTGCCCGTAACTGAGCCAAAACTTGTTCAACCGCCAGTTCACGTTGGCGCTGTTCAGCCGCCTGCTCACTTGAGACGGTATCGGTTCGGGTACTTTGACGAGCTGGCTCAGTTGATTGTTTTGGGTATTCAGCAGCACCAGGCCTGGTGGTTTGAGTTGAACGAGTGGAAGAGTTTGATTCCTGAGCTGCGCCCGCAGGAATCACAATGCGTTGCGAAGCTTGTGACGGCAAAACAGCTTGCGTTGCGCTCAGCCAGTTTGGCGTTGAATATTGTGATTGCCCTACACTGTCCATAACTCAAAACCTGAGATTAAGCTAATGATTTAGTTCAGTTTAGCACAGAGTATTTTTTTGATAAAGATTAAGCAGTTTGCAGACGTTCAAACTTGTGGCAAATTTGGTTACGACCTTGATCTTTCGCGTCATAAAGTTTTTGGTCGGCTTGTGAAATCAGTTGTTCAAAATTGGTCGCGTTAAAAGCCACGCCAATACTACAACTAAAACTAACCCCAACTTGCTGATCCGATTCGAGCTCGATGGCTTTTCTGAAATTTTCGGCCTTCACCAACACATCATAACTATTGTCCGCGGTGCCGAGCACTAAAAATTCCTCGCCGCCAAACCTGGCGACAACTTTGTCTTCAAAGTACTGCTTAAGCTGGGCCGCCACAAATACGATTGCCTGATCGCCTTTCGGATGTCCATAAAGATCATTAATACGTTTAAAGAAATCAATATCCACTAATAACGCAAACACTTCCAAACCAGATGACTGCCATTTGAGATATTGATGCTGACCCACATCTAGACAATAACGCCGATTGTATAAACCACTTAAGGCATCGGTTTGGGAAATACGTTTGATATCTTGATAGGCTTGTTGCTGTTCGATATTTTGATTAACCCGTGTGTAAAACTCTTCAACACCAAAGGGTTGAACAATATAATCGGTGGCGCCATATTTCATGTATTTAAGTGCGCAATTAATGTCGGATTCCGTCTCAATACAGGCCAGAATAGGTAACTCATAAAACGCGTATTTCGCTCGCGTTTCCGATAAAGTATGAAGCCAATTATTATCGTGATTCGCGTGCCCCATTACTAACAAATTCGGTGTACGGCGACTGAGCGCGGCAAGCAGCTCTTTGTGACGTTCGAAAACACGTGTTTTAAACCGTTGAATGGCTAACAAGCCACTCAGCTTACGCGCCATACGGTCGGATACATTCGCTAGCCAAATTTCGCGTTGATCATTGGTCAAAAGTAGGTTTAGGATACGCAAGACATACTCAATCGCCCCCGCGCCCTCTTTTAGAACATAATCCGCAACATGTTCTTTAAAAATACGTTGACGAAGTGCTTCATCGTAACTAGCGGTTAATACCACGGTAGTGATCCCGGATTTCTTAAGCAATTTAACGGCTTCACCATTAGGCGCATCCGGCAAATTCAAATCACTTAAGGCCAGATAAATTTGATCGTTATAATCCGTCAGCATTTGCTGGGTTTGAGCCAAATCATGCGCCAATAGAACGTCCACCTCAAATCGAGCTTCAATGCGCGACTTAAGCAACATTCCCATAGCTTTTTGATCATCAATGACTAAAACTTTTTTTCGCATATCCCTACTTAATGGCTCAATGCATCAGCTGTTAAATTTTAAATTGGTGTACCAGTTTCTCTAGACGGTCGGCCAAGGCTTGCATTTGATGACCGGCTTTTTCCGTGTTTAAAGCTTCACGGGCGGTTGATTCGCTCACCGCATGGATTTGGCTGATATGTTGATTGACTTCGTGTGCCAAACTGGACTGTGATTGTGCGGCATTAAACATCTGCTCACTCATTTTGCTAATGTCATCCATCAACACCACCACTGGTGCAAGCTCTTGTTGTGCGCGCTGAATAGCTTCACAACTGGTATGCGAACTTTCTTCTCCGGCCGATACCACTTTTACGGTTTGCTTGGTTGCGCCCTTAATTTTTTCGATAATACGCTCAATTTCAAGTGTAGATTCTTGAGTACGTTGAGCTAAGCCACGCACCTCATCAGCGACAACGGCAAACCCTCGTCCGTGCTCACCCGCGCGTGCGGCTTCAATCGCCGCGTTTAACGCTAGCAGATTGGTCTGCTCGGCAATATCACGAATAACACTCACCACCTGACCAATTGACTTGGAATCTTGGCTTAACTGATTAACCGCCGTGGTCATTTCTTGCATGCCATCCGATAAGGACTGAATCGCTACGTTAGCGCCGGATACCACTTGGCTACCTTGTTTAACGCGCGATGCGGCTTGTTCGGTGGCACGCGTGGCATTACGCGAATGATCTTCTACTGTCTTGGCCTTGGTCGTCATTTCACCAACCGAAGCGGTCAATTCTGCGGTCGCTTTAAGCTGCTGGTCTGAGCCTTTTTTGGTCGACTGTGTTACACCCAGCAACTCGGTGGACGAACGCTCTAGCTCTTCAACCGTAAAGGTTAACTCTTGCAGCATCTGCTGGATGCGCTCCACAAAAATATTGAAATAACTTGATAACTGCGCCAACTCATCTCGACCACGCACCGGCAAACGGCGTGTTAAATCACCTTCACCTTGTGCCATATCTTTCATCGCTAAGGTCGCGTTATTAACCGGGCTGACAACCGAATGTGTAACACGTCTAGAAATCAGCATTCCCATGAACTGACCAAAAATTGATAAGCCAAGCAACAACAAAATATTGTTCAAACTGCTACTAACAACCTGATCACTCATGTCAACCATATCTTTTACGGCGGCATTAGAAACCATTTCCAAATCTCGCTCTAACGACTCAAATAATGGCTTAATTTCGTTTTCCATCATCCAAGTATCCATACGCCATCTTTCGCCTTCATGAATCGTTTTCAATGTCATGTAGTTTTGGCGGTAAGTCGAAAACGCATCCATAATAGTAGGCAAGGCGTCTTCTTCTTCAATCGTTAATTCGATCGCAGTTTGCTGAGCAATGCGTTCAATTAACTGCTCAGTCACATTTAAATACATTTCTGTATTATCGGACATGTCCGATGAGCGAAATGCGACATAACCACGTACGCTGCTCAGCACATTTAACCAGTTATTCTGTAACGCCAACAAATCTTCCAATAAAACCCGACGTTCCGCATCCAACTCATTTAACTCAGAGGCCACCATAGTGGATATTGAGAATTGAATCGTGTTGGCTAAACCGGCTAAATTGTCACTGACGTATTTAAAGGCCGGATATTGTTCATTACGATTTTTTTGTAGGTGTTTGATCGCCTCGATATAAGCAGGCAATTTCGCCATATCTAAACGCACTTGTTTTAAATACTGACGACTTTGTTGATATTTAGCCTCGGCTAAACGGGCTTCGAGCTCAGTTAAAATCTCGGCGGATTCGGCGTAACTTTGCTGGTAACCGCTCAGGGTGTCTTCATCACCAGTCAGCATATAAACACTCAAAGAGTTCATGCTTTTTTCAAGCTTAATAATCAATTGACTGGATGCTAAGGCAACCGGCTGTTTGTTTTCCACCACGTCTTTAACATTGATGCGAACAACTGATAAATTAAATGCCGCCTGAATCGTAATAATGGCCAAAACCAACCAAATCACGCCAAAACCAAAGCGCATTTTTTGTTTTATTGTTAGCTTCTGTAAAAACTTGCCCATGAGCGTTCATCCCAAAATATAAATAGTATGTATTGATTTTTAAAGCAAAAATAGTACCAAACCAATTGCAGAAAGGCTAACCAGTTTGCCATATGGTTTGTAAACCTGATAAAATGCAGGTTTAGCATCCGCTTATAGTTTAACAGGATAAAACGGCTGCCTCCTAAGCGGCAACTCCAGGTTCGAGTCCTGGTGAGCGGACCATTCCTTTAGCCAGTCATTCTTGATTGTGTAATACCAAAACCCGATCAACCAAGGCTTGTGCCGCGCCTAGATTAGCATGTTGGCGGATTTTCTTTGAAGCTTCAACACCCACCTCATCTTGTAACCAATACTGAATTTGTTCAGCCAAAATGTCTGGGGTTAAATCCGTTTGCTGAATCACTTGGCCGACCTGTAAGTTTTGCATTACCTGTGCGTTCGCGGTTTGATGATCGTCCACCGCATACGGAAAAGGCACCAAGATAGCCGGACGCGCACTCGCCATTAATTCAGCAATCGTTAAAGCGCCCGACCGTGCCACCACCAAACGGGCTTCACGATAAGCCAACGCCATATCTTCAATAAAGGCTTCAACTTGCGCTTCAACCCCAACTTGCTGATACGCTTGGCGGGTTGATTCGACACTATTTTTGCCGGTTTGGTGAAGCACAACCGGCCTTTGCATTTCAGGCATTAAGGCTAAGGCGGCCGGTAAAGCTTGGTTTAAAGCTTGCGCGCCACGACTGCCGCCAATCACGAGTATTTTAGCTGGCTGGTGTGGTTCGATTTCTGCAACCGCTTCAATACTTGCTCGCACTGGGTTACCAATCACCTCCAACTTATTGGAGGACAAGTTTTGAGGTTCGAATCCGCAAAACATTCGCTTTGCAAACGGCAACAAAAGTTTATTGGTTAACCCGGCTACGGCATTTTGTTCGTGTAAATACAGATCAATACCCAATGAACGCGCGGCTAGGCCACCTGGACCACAAACAAAACCGCCCATGCCAATCACCAGGCCTGGTGATTGCTGTTTAAGTATTCGGCGTGCTTGCATAAAGGCGCGCCAAACATTGATTGGCGCCATTAACCAGCCTTTTAGGCCGTTACCACGTAATCCCTTAATACTAATCGCCGAAAAAGGCAGGCCAGCTTGTGCAACCCAGTTAGCTTCTAGGCCACCTTGCGTACCTAGCCAGTGCGTCGTGATGCCCTTTTGAGCAAACGCCTCGGCCAAAGCTATCCCCGGAAACACATGCCCACCGGTACCACCCGCCATAATCACAATATTTTTTAACGGATCAGTCTGAGGCATGTTTGACTCCTAAACGTTCAGATTTTCGTTGTTCATAATCGACTCGAAATACTAAAGCCATCGCCACACACAGCATCATAATACTGCTGCCACCATAACTCATAAATGGCAAGGTCAAGCCTTTGGTCGGTAATAGGCCTAAATTCACGCCTAAATTAATCATCACCTGAAATGCAATCCAGGTGGCCACGCCATAAACTAACAGGGCTGAAAATTGCTGGTCAGGCAACCAAGCACGCTGGGCTACTTGGAACATGCGATAGACAAAAAAACCATATAACAATAGCAATCCAATCACCCCGATAAAGCCAAATTCTTCTGCAAAAATTGAGAATAAAAAGTCGGTATGTGCATCCGGTAAATAAAGTAGTTTTTGCACACTCGCCCCCAGCCCAGAACCGAACCAACCACCCGAACCGGAGGCAATCAAAGCTTGTGTTAACTGATAACCTGCGCCAAAAGGGTCCTGCCAAGGATCTAAAAAACTCACCACCCTCGCCATTCGATAGGGTGAATAAAACACCAGTAAACTCAGCAGCACTACAACAGGCATAATAGTTAACACAAAGTAACGCCAAGGCGCGCCCGAAATTAATAACATCGCAGTTACGACCGCCGCGATCAGTAATGTGGAACCATAGTCAGGCTGAAATAATAATAAAAGCGCCATTAAACCAAACGGCAAGGACAGGCGCATAATGACGTTAAAGTCTTCTTTCACCGCGCTTAAATGGCGCTGAAGATAGCCCGCCACAAACACAATTGCGGCCAACTTAACAAATTCGGCCGGCTGAAAGTTCATTACCACTAAGGGCAGCCAGCGCTTTGAACCGCCGATTTCACGACCAAAAATCAGTACCAATACCAGCAACAACAAACCAAATAAAAACAGTTTACCTCGGTGGGTATGCCAAAACTGGATAGGTACATTAAACACCATTAACGCGGCTACTAAGCCGATGCCTAATGCAATGGATTGGCGAATAAAATAATGGGTAGCTAGATCAAATCGTTGCTCACTAATGGCTAATGAACTTGACAAAACCATGGTCAGACCTAAAAAAACCAACAATAACAGCGAACCCAACAACCAATAATCTACCGGCCATTGATCTTGTTTGAAAGACGCGAGCCAAGCCTTCATAATCCCAAGGCCTTGTTAACCTCTAAGGCAAATTGTTCACCTCGATCTTGATAGTTTTTGAACTGATCAAAACTGGCGCAAGCCGGTGATAACAATACGATATCACCCGGCAAAGCCAGTTTTTGCGCTTGGCTGACTGCTTGCTGTAGGTTTTCGACTTGATAACAATCCGTGCTATCGGCTAGGGTTTGATGCATAATTTGCGCATCTCGGCCAAACAAAACTAATGCGCGTGCGTAAGCTTTTAAAGCCGGTTTTAAAGCCGAAAAATCAGCACCTTTGCCCACCCCTCCTGCCAACAAAATAATACGGCCATTCGGCAAAACTTGCTGCCCCAGACTTTGCAAGGCACTCAAGCTAGCACCCACATTGGTGCCTTTTGAATCATCAAACCACTGAATATGTGCGTGTTCGACCACTAATTGTGTGCGGTGCGCCAGTCCTTTAAAATCCGCCAACACTTGCTTAAACACATCAATTGGAACCGCAAAAGGTTCACACAAAGCCATCGCAGCTAAAGCATTTAATTGATGATGAGGGGCATTCAAAGCGATCTGATCCAGGGCTAACCAGGCCTGCTCACCTCGGCCTAACCAGGCCTGGTGGTTATGTTCTAACACACCATATTCGTTATCAGTCTGCGGTTTTTCTAGCCCAAAATAGACTTTATTAAGTTGTTTTGTCAGCCACAATTTCGACTCATAGCCTTTCGGAACCACCGCCAACTCGGTGTCTGAATACACATTGGTTTTGGCTTGAATATAATCATCCAGCCCAACATATCGATCCATATGGTCTTCGCTAATGTTCAAAACCGTTGAGGCGGCGCTATGCAATGAATAGGTGGTTTCCAATTGAAAACTCGATAACTCCAATACATACACATCACATTCACAGTCATCCAACAACACATCCAGCGCCGGACGCCCAATATTGCCGCCTACGCCTACCAAGTAACCAGCCGCAGTTAAAAATTGGCCCACCAAGGTGGTAACAGTACTTTTGCCATTTGAACCGGTAATTGCTATTACTGGCTGACTTACCGCGCGCGCAAACAATTCAATATCGCCGACCACTTCAACGCCACGTTCTTGTAAGGCCAGCACCCAAGCTTCGCGTCGACAAATACCCGGGCTTAACACCACACGTGTGATCCATTTATGCCAGGCTTTGGGTAAATCACCTGCCGCAAATAATACCTTCGGGTAGGCTTCTTGCAGTTGGCTAAAATCAAAATCAGGCCGCGTATCAAACGCTAACATCTGCTCACCCGATGCCTCTAAATAGCGCATTACAGATTGTCCTGTTTGTCCTAGCCCAGCTACTAAATTCACGTTTATTACCTAAGTTTTAAACTGGCTAACCCAATTAAGACCAGTACGATGGTGATAATCCAGAAACGCACAATAATCTGCGATTCCGGCCAATTTTTTTGTTCAAAATGATGATGTAGCGGCGCCATCAGGAATACCCGTTTGCCACGCATTTTGTAAGACCCAACTTGTAATATAACCGACAGGGTTTCGATCACAAAAATACCGCCCATAATAAACAAGACTATTTCTTGTCGAACCGCGATCGCGGTGGCGCCGAGTGCAGCGCCAATGGCTAAGGAACCGACATCTCCCATAAACACTTGCGCTGGATGTGCGTTAAACCATAAAAAGCCTAAACCTGCGCCCACTAAGGCTGCCATTAAAATCGTCAACTCTCCCACGCCCGGAATGTACGGAATGTCGAGATAATTCGCAAACACGACGTGACCTGACAAGTACGCAAACACCGCCAAAGCGGCCGCGACCATCACAGTCGGCATAATCGCCAAACCATCTAAGCCATCGGTTAGGTTGACCGCATTCGAGCTGCCCACTATGACTAAATAACCCAACACGATGACCCAGGCACCCAAATAAATATAAGTATCTTTCATATAAGGGATTAACAGTTGGGTTTCAGCTGGTACGCTAGCTATCGCGTAAAAACTGTATGCCGCAGCTAACCCTATAATGCTTTGCCAGAAAAACTTGGTGCGCGAACGCATACCATTTGGGTCGCGATACACAACTTTTTTATAATCATCAATAAACCCAATTACACCAAAACTCAACATGGTTAAAGTGACAATTAGTAGATATTGGTTGGTTAGATCGCCCCATAACACAATCGCTAACCCCACCGAAAACAAAATCAGCGTGCCACCCATTGTGGGTGTACCGGCTTTAATTAAATGGGTTTGCGGGCCATCTTCACGAATACTTTGCCCCACTTTTAAACGGGTTAACCAACGGATCATCGACGGGCCGATTAAAAACGAAATCACGAGGGCGGTGAGAACACTCATAATGGCTCGAACCGTGATGTAACTAAACACGGCCAACCCAGTATAATACTGGCTAAGATATTGACTAAGATAGACGAGCATATTGATTCCTCTCTAAAATGGCTTCGACCACACGCTCCATTTGCGCGCTACGTGACCCTTTAATTAAAATATCTATTGGCTGATGAGTATTAATCAATTGTTGTACTTGATCAGTCATTTCAGCATGTGACAAAGGTTGCGACGGACTCGCGTTAAATGCGGTTAAGGTCGCCTGCGTCGCCTCACCAAAACCAAATACATAATCCACACCTTGTTGGCGTGCATAATCCCCAACTTGAATATGTGCGTCTTGCGAACCTGAACCCAGCTCGGCCATCGCACCCAAACACAATACGGTTTTACCCGGCAAAGCCGCCAATGTATCAATCGCGGCTTTAACCGAACTCGGATTGGCATTGTAGCTGTCATCAATCAACAAACCTTGAGCAGATTGATAGGTTTGCAACCGCCCCGCCACACCCTGAAAACTTTCTAAACCTGGCTGTATTTGCGGCCAACTTAAGCCAATCGCTAAACAAACCGCACAAGCGGCCGCGGCGTTCATTGCATTATGCAACCCCATGATTGGCATGTTCACTGAATGTACTTGGTTTTTAATCACCAGCTCAAACTCGATCCCTTTTGGGTTAGATTGTCCGTTCTTTATGCGGATATCCGCTTGCTCAGCACGCCCAAAGGTCATGATTTTTTTGCCGGCTAATTGATTACGCCATTGTTCAAAGCCAGGCGAATCGGTGTTAATCACCCCCACACCTTGGTCACTTAATCCGTTAAAAATTTCACCCTTGGTATCAATCACGCCCTGCAAACTGCCAAAACCTTCGAGATGTGCTTCGGCGGCTAACGTAATCAACGCCACATCCGGCTGGGCTATACGGGTTAAATAATCAATTTCGCCAATATGGTTTGCGCCCATTTCTATCACCGCATAACGATGCTGTGCGCTAATTTGTAATAAGGTTCTAGGCACGCCAAAATCATTATTTAAATTGCCTGGTGTCGCCCAAGTTGGTGCTTGTGTTTGCAAAATATGCGCCAATAATGTTTTAACCGTGGTTTTGCCGTTACTTCCAGTTACCGCAATCAAGCGGTTTAAATGTTGGCTTTGACGATGACCATTCGCCATCAGACCTAACGCAATGCGTGTATCGTCTACCAATAAGCTAGGCACGGCGTAATCGCCGGGTTCAGACACTAATAAAACCACCGCGCCCTGCTTAATCGCTTGATCGATAAACGCATGGCCATCAAAACGTTCGCCTTTAATTGCAATATAGCAATCACCAGGCCTGGTGCTTCTAGAATCAGTCGATACACCCATACAAACACGTTGATTAGCATCGCCTGTTGCATCAATTAACTTAGCCTGCGTCCACTCGGCTAATCTGGCTAACGACCAGGCCTGGTGGTTTGGGTTTTCGGTTATGATGGATGCCATTGTTCGATTACCTTTTGATCACTAAACGGGTGTTTCACCCCATTAATTTCCTGTGTTTGCTCATGGCCTTTGCCGGCGACTAAAATCAAATCACCTGCTTGTGATTGGCTTAACGCCCATTCAATCGCCGCTTGCCTGGATTCAATTTGAATCGCTGGTTGGCTTAAGCCTTGTTGAATATCACGCAAAATGTTTTGCGGGTTTTCAGTACGTGGGTTATCACTCGTTAATATAAGCTGATCTGCGAGACGTTCAGCGACTTCGCCCATTAATGGACGTTTACCTTTATCACGATCGCCACCACAGCCAAATACAACCCATAATTGACCTTTATTTAGGTGAGCTCGAATCCCTAGCAAAACCTGCTCCAACGCATCCGGTGTATGGGCATAATCAACTAATACAGTGATGGCTTTAGCCGGCACAGTTACCGGCTGCATTCTACCTGTAACCGGTTTCAAGCTGGTCAAACTTGTCAGAATATTTTTTAATTCAAACTCTAGCGCAACTAAACAGCTGAGTGCGCATAATAGATTTTCGGCATTAAAAGCCCCCATTAAACCAGTTTGACAAACGTAAGTTTGATTTTGATAAACCAAACGGCCTTGTAAACCTTGCGGGCTAAGCTCAAGTGACTCGCAAACTAAATTCGCCGCTGGGTTTTTTAAGCTGTAACCAAAACTATGGGGTTCATCCACTAAACTTCGGCCAATCGAATCATCTAAATTCAACACGCGTTTTTGCGCGACATAATCTCGAAACAAGCGTTTTTTGGTATTTTGATAATCCGCCACATCTAGGTGAAAATCCAGGTGATCCCGCGTTACTTGGGTTAAGGCAACACAGGCAAATTCAACCCCCGTTATGCGTCCCAACGCCAAACCGTGCGAGGAAACTTCCATCACCGCATAATCCAGCCCGTCGGTCACAAACTTTGCAAGCCAACCTTGCACCACTAAAATATCCGGCGTGGTATTGGCGGTTTCGCTTAACTGACCAAACTCGCCGTTACCAAGTGTGCCAATTAAACCGACACGTTTTGCCTGACTATCCAGTAGCTGCGCGATATAGTGTGTAGTTGAAGTTTTGCCATTTGTGCCCGTCACGCCAATCACTTTAATATGACGACTGGGGAAATCATAAAACCAATTCGCTAGCTCCGCCAATCGATTGGCTAGATTGGTTATTAACAGCACGGGCAAATCACAGTCTGCAATCTCGCGATCACTTAACACGCAAGTTGCGCCTTGAGCTTTGGCTTGCGTCCAATAATCTGCACCATGTTTTTGGCTACCGGCTAAAGCCACAAAACCCCAGCCTTTTTGTAATAAATGCGTGTGGTTCGATAAACCTTGCAATGCTACGTCCACCACCAGGCCTGGTGGTAATGCCTGATCAAAAAACTGACCAATCTGAGCCATGGTTTTCATCTACAAAGCTCCATCCGGATCGACATTTCGTAATCGTAACGCATGGCGCATCACCTCTTGAAATATCGGTGCAGCCACACTGCCACCGCCATAAATCCCCCGACTGGGTTTATCCACAATCACCGCCATAATCATATCCGGTCTCGAGGCGGGCACCATCCCAACAAACATGGCGGCATACTCATTTTGTTGATACTGACCTGCCTTAGTTTTATGTACGGTGCCAGTTTTTCCCGCCACGCGGTAGCCTTCAATCCGTGCTTCAGTGCCAGTGCCGCCGCGGTGAGTGACACTTTCCAGCATCGCCAATACTTGTTTGGCGGCTTGCGGACTCACGACTTGTTTTGACTCCGGCACTTGATCAATTTTCAATAAAGACAAAGGTAACAGGCGCCCTTCGTTAGCAAATACGGTGTAGGCGTGCGCTAACTGCATTAAGTTAATATTAAAACCATAACCAAACGAACTCGACACCTGATCAACCAGCATCCATTCGGTGTGATGACGTAAATAACCCATCGACTCGCCGGGTAAAAACAAGCCTAAATCCTGCGCGAAGCCTAACTGTCGAAACAGTTCCCACTGTTGTTCAGGTTTTAAACGACGGGCAACATTGGCAATGCCCACATTGCTCGACTTCTGAATCACCTCACCCGCCGTCAAATGTCCGTAATTAACCGCATCACTAATCATATGGCCTTGCACATTAATATAACCCGGCGACGTATTAATGCTTTCGTCTGATTTAATCAACTCATATTCCAAAGCCTTGGCCAATATAAACGGTTTAATGGTTGAACCCGGCTCTATTAATGTCGCAATTGCGCGATTACGAATCGCTTCGCCTTTTATCTGCGCACGATTATTAGGGTTAAAACCCGGCTCGTTAACTAAGGCTAATACCTCGCCGGTTTTGGCATCCAAAATCACCAGCGAAGCGGAGTCGGCCTGATGTTTTACACGCGCTTCTTTTAAAGCACGCTGTGCGAAATATTGAAGATCCTTGTCAATACTCAATATCAAATCTTTGCCAGGCTCAGCGACCTGGATGTTTTTGACAAATTTGACAACTCGGCCTTCCAGGTCTTTAATAATTTGCTGTCGCCCAGCTTGGCCGCTTAGCCAACCATCATAGATATATTCAATGCCATCTTGGCCTTTATCATCAATATCGGTATAACCCACCAAATGTGCGGTGGTATCTGCGCTGGGGTAATAACGTTTATATTCGGCTTTAGCATACACCCCAGGCAAACCCAAACTTTCAATTTGAGCGGCCGATTGGGGCAGGATAGATCGTTTAATAAACAAAAAACGCCGATTGGAATTTGAGTTAATACTTTGGAGCAAATCGGCTTCGGATTGCCCCAATTCACGAGCTAATTTTCGGATCGCTTCCGGGTACTGGCTAAAAATTTTTGGGTCAACCCAAATCGAAGCCAGCGGGGTACTCAGCGCCAAAACCGAACCATGCCGATCTAAAATATGCCCACGCGGCGCAGGTACATCTAAGGCACGAACTTGTCGTTTATTGCCTTCCGTTTCTAAAAAATCAGACCACACCACCTGCACATAAAAAGCACGGGCAGCCAAAATTACAAAACCAAGAATCAACAAACCAAATACGATCTGATGCCTTTGTAATGGCCAGACCCACATTTAGTTTGCCTCCGATGGCGGCAACACAATGATTTGTTCAGGTTTACCCAAACTCATGCCCAATTTTTCTCTTGCATTGCGTTCAACGCGCGCCGATGACCCCAAATGATATTTTTCCAACGTCAAACGACCCCACTCTTCATCCAACGTCGCCTTGAGTTGCATCTGTTCATAATAACGAGTTTCTAGGTGTCTAACTTCGTGTTGAACCAACACAATCAAAACCAAACTGACCGCTAAAAAACTCAATAATAGAAACGCAAAAAGCCCAACCAAATTGGACTTAACAATTTGGAAGGGCTTGAAGGAACGAGGCATACTCAGCCGAACCATGGCCAACGACCTAAATTAATCGGCTTGGCGACGTAAGAAAGCCGGAATATCTAAATAATTGCTGTTCGATTGAACATGCTGAACACCGGCATTTACTACCATCTTTGGACGCACAACTTCGGTCTCTTGAGCTGGCTGCATAGCGGCTGGTTTTTCAACGGGTTGCTCCGCCACTTCATCACGCTCGGCTTCCTGACGTGTGGCCTGAACGGCCTGTAAATTAGGCTTAACCATTTCAGGTTTTTTAGACAGGCTACCGACTAAACCCGTAGCCACCACGGTCACGCGAATCTCATCTTCAAGCGACTCATCAATCGAAGTACCCACAATCACACGCGCGTCTTTATCCGCAAAGCTATTCACAACTTCACCAATGATGCTGTATTCACCAAGACTAAAGTCGGTACCACCGGTAATGTTCACCAATATACCACGTGCGCCAGATACTGCAATGTCGTCCAACAATGGATTCGCAATCGCTTTCTCTATTGCTTTTCGAGCACGGTCTTCGCCACTTGCCAAACCGACCCCCATCATGCCTAAGCCACGCTCAGACATAACGGTGCGTAAATCTTCAAAGTCAACGTTGATCAGACCTGGCCGTGTCACCATTTCTGAAATACCTTGCACCGCGCCGTATAGAATTTCGTTAGCATGATCAAATGCTTGGCTGAACTTAAAATCCTTACCCAGCACTTCGACCAACTTATCATTCGGCACCGTAATCAGGGAATCTACGTGATTGGATAATTCTTCGATACCGGCTTCAGCCGCCGCGGTACGACGTTCGAAACTGAATGGCTTGCTGACCACACCGACCGTAAGAATACCCATTTCACGTGCCACTTTTGCGACAACAGGTGCGGCACCCGTGCCGGTACCGCCACCCATGCCGGCGGTAATGAACAACATATCCGCATCACGAATATGGTCTTTAATTTCTTCTATGTCTTCTTCAGCCGCTTCGCGCCCGCGCTCAGGGTTCGCACCCGCACCCAAGCCATTACGACCAATTTGGATTCTGACCGGCACGTTTGAATGCGCCAGCGCTTGTGCATCGGTATTCGCACAAATGAAGTCAACACCCTCAACCTTCGAGCGCACCATAAAATCAACGGCATTGCTACCGCCGCCCCCCAAACCAATTACCTTGATCACTGGCATTCCAGGTTGGCGAGATACTTTCGCTTCTTTAAGATCAAATTTCATGGTACTCATGGCACGTTCCCTCTAGTCAGCAAGACAAAAATTATTAAGTTATAAATTACAAATGTTCCGCAACACGGAGTACCGCACTGCGTGATCGTGGGTTTTCTGCACACTCCCGATCACTCGGAAAGACAGGTTTCGCCACGACCTTTAATACTGGTTCGCTCCCGGTCACCAAAATGGGTAAGCCTGGGAATAAATCTTTAACACGCGACTGGTCGCGCATAAAATGTTTCACTATTCGATCTTCCAGTGAGTGGAAACTAATCACACTCAAACGACCCTGTGGTGCTAAAACCACCAAACTGGCTTCTAGCACGGTCTTTAAAACTTCCAGCTCTCGGTTTATATGAATCCGAATTGCTTGAAAACTGCGTGTCGCTGGATGTTTATGTTTTTCTTTAGAAGGCGCGACTCGCCCAATCATCTCAGCCAAATCTCGCGTGGTATTAATTAAACCCTGGCGAGCATCGTGACTTAAAGCGCGCGCAATTTTAAAAGCAAAACGCTCTTCGCCGTAATTTTTTAACACCGAAGCCAACTCAGCGGGTTCCACTTCCTGCAACCATTCTTTGGCACTTTGACCTTGTTCTGGATTCATTCGCATATCCAATGGCCCTTCACGCATAAAACTAAACCCGCGTTCGGCTTGGTCCAACTGAGGTGATGACACACCCAAATCTAACAACAATCCATCGATCTTTCCGGTCAAACCGCGTGCTTCACAAATCTGTTCTAAATCGGCAAAACTGGCATGTACGATTTCAAAACGCTCATCTTTAATAGCTTGATTAGCATAGCTGACGGCGTCCGGGTCTTGGTCAATCGCAATCAAACGACCCTGTTCACCTAACTGCTTCAAAATTTCGCTACTATGCCCACCGCGACCAAATGTGCCATCTATATAAACACCATTAGGCTGAATATTTAAACCCGCGATCGACTCTTCCAATAAAACCGAATAATGTCCAGATAACTGACTTTCCATCATCACAAACTCAAGGTCGATAATGAGCCGGTCACATCCAGCGTTTGAACTTGCTCCAGCATCTCGGGACGATCTGCATCCCACGCCTCCTGCCCCCAAAGCTCAAACTTATTACCCTGACCTAATAAAATCGCCTGCTTTTGCAGCCCGGCATGATCACGCAATAAACCTGGTAGCAAAACCCGACCTTGCGCATCCATCTCAATTTCAGTCGCATGGCCTAATAATAAGCGTTGCACTAAACGTGCTTGCGGATCAACGTTCGGCATCGCCATTAATTTACGTTCAATCACTTCCCACTCGTCTTGGGTATAAATCAATAAACAAGGGCTGTGCAAATCGATAGTAGCAATTAAGTGATTATCGCTGGCGTCAGCAATAGACTCACGGTAACGCTTAGGAATCGAAAAGCGCCCCTTGTCATCTAAATTTACTGAGTTAATGCCGCGAAAAAATAACACCGTCCGTCTCCACTTAATTCCACCATTCCCCACATGACACCACTATATTGCTGTTACAAACCACTGTCAAGCAGTTTGCCACCACATAATTATAAAAATATCATTACAGGACAATAACTTAGACGAGAGACCTCATATCAAGCCGCAGCCCAATACAAAATAGAAATATTATTATTTACAATAGGATAGAAGGGATTGTTAAGTATAAATATTAACAATAAATGATAACGCATTAATATAAATTGAGATTGTATTGCCCTGCAAGCGCAACCGCTACCCCACCACATATAGCGAAGGTAAAAAAAAAACCACAACATGGTGTGGTTTTCCTGAAATAAAACTAAGTGGGTCTGTAAGCCGGGTTCTGTTTCCACTACGCATAACGTAGAGGTTAGCAATCATTCATCTGGGAGATACATCACTGCATTCCTCAAGCAACCTACCCGAAAACAAGTGCGAGCCGCACCCTGCCCGAAAGCGCGTTTTCCTATTTGGTCTTGCACCGGATGGGGTTTACCTAGCCACAAACTGTTACCAGTTGCGCGGTGAGCTCTTACCTCGCCGTTTCAGCCTTACCTGTGCGCCGAAGCGCCATCGGCGGTCTATTCTCTGTTGCACTTTCCGTCGGCTCACACCGCCCAGCCGTTAACTGGCATCCTGCTCTATGGTGCCCGGACTTTCCTCCGAATGCCGAAACATTCCGCGATTGCCCAACCCACTTGGGCGCAAACAATATAGTAATTCCACACGCTTGTCTAGCGATTAATCAAAGCCGGCACATAGCTCAACACGTTAAGTATTGGCTTCCTTCAAGGCTTGTACTCTAGGGTAAACCGCATTTTTTTTGACTTGATAATAGTCCGCTACAATTTCGGATATTTGCTTAACGGGTAAAGACTGCGCCAGCAAAATAGTAATTAAACCATCCCATTCACTGGCTTCGGCCGCTTGCTGTTCGGGCGCACCGGCCACCACCAAAACAAACTCACCTCGAACTTTATCGGGATGACTAGCAAAATAGTCCAATACCTCTGGTATAGTGCCGGATACAAATTGTTCAAACTGTTTGGTCATTTCACGCCCGGCCATCATCGCGCGCTCCGAACCCAGCGCTTCGACTAATGCGGCTAAACTTTCAAGTATACGGTGTGGCGACTCATAAAGCACCATGGTGCGAGTTTCGAGCGCCAAAGCCTGCAATTGGGTTAAACGTTTTTGTGATTTAGCTGGCAAAAAGCCTTCAAAACTAAATCGATCCGTCGGCAAACCCGCCACACTCAAGGCACTGATCATCGCTGAAGCCCCTGGTATTGGACGCACCATTACGTTTTGATCACGTAAAGTTTTAACCAGGTGATAACCTGGATCACTGATCAAAGGCGTTCCAGCATCGGAAATCAATGCCCCCGCTTCGCCCGCTTGCAAACGAACTAACAAGTCTTCTGAGCGCATTTTTTCGTTGTGATCATGCAAGCTAATCAATTTGGCCTGCACACCCAAATGCTGCAAAAGTTTTTGAGAGTGACGTGTATCTTCTGCAGCCACCCAATCTACTTGGCTCAAAACGTCAATTGCACGCTGCGAAATATCGCCTAGGTTTCCAATTGGGGTAGCGACGATGTAAAGCGTCCCTTTTTCAATAGTTTGCATATATAATTAACTCACTTTAATTCTCATTTTCTGTGCAGCGCTGGCTATTGTAACCAGATTGGCGCTGCTGAAGAAATTAAACAAAGATAAGCGCCCGCCATGTTAAAAAACAACCTGTTGAAATACATTTTACTCATCAGCTTAGTGCTTGGCCTCATCAGCTGTACCGTGCCACCCAAACCGATACCCGCCGAACGCGGCGTGGTGCCGTTTGAAGCCCCTATTTTACAACTCGACTCTCGGCTCGAACGTCTTCAACAAGCCCGCATTGAGACCGCCAAGAAAGCCGACTGGGTCAGCTATATTCAATATACCGAAGCTTTATGGGAACAAAGCACGGATGACCAACGCGCCTTAATCCTACAAGACACCTGGATTACACTGCAAGCCGTTGAACTAGAGGCTCAACAGGCCTTGATTGAGAATGGCGCCAGTCGAGTCAGTGCGTGGGGTTGGCTACTTAGCAGTCGTCAACAACAAGGCTTGAACTTCAAACGCGCGTTAGAAGACTTGCAGCAGGTCATACCTGACGCCTCCTTCAGCCAAAACTTGATTCCCGAATTATTGGCCCATTTTGAAGAACTCCGTACCAAACCACGCACCATTGCAGTGATGCTGCCCTTCTCTGATCGTTTAAGTGCGGTGAGTGAGCAGATTCGTGCCGGCATTTTAAAAGCCTATTGGCAATCCAATCAAAACGATAAACTGATATTTTTTAACACCAAAGACCCAACCGAAATTCTCCACCAATACAACAATGCGAAACAAGCGGGTGCCGACATTATCATCGGCCCACTCACGCCCGAAGCGATTCAAACCTTAATGGACAATGACGCCACCGATCTGATTGCCTTAAATGACATTGACCAGGCGGCTCCATTTGTGCAGTTCAGTTATCGCAATCAATACGAAGCTCAGCAGCTCATTTACCACCTTGAATTGGAGCATTATCGTCATATTGCTGTGCTCACCAGCGATAACGAAACCGACACCAAACTAACCCATCAATTGCAATCCATGTGGTCAAAAAGCCATGCATTTCCGCTCACGGTTCAAAGTTATCCACAACGTAACCCGAACCTGCGAGCCGAGATGAGCAAAGTGCTGAATGCCGATGCGAGCCAATCGCGCGCCGGTCACTTAAGCCGCAGCATCAATCAACCGATTGAGTTTTTCCCCCGCACCCGACAAGATTTCGAAGCCATGATATTGATGGGCGATGAGAAACAGATCGCGATTTTACAACCCCAACTCGACTATTATTTAATCGACCTCCCCATTTATGGCTCCTCTATGCTCACGCCGGACAGTCTGAGTCACGCTCGACCCAATCGAGATTTAAAAAACATTCGTTTTCCAAGCTTTCCAGCGGCACTAGAAACCTCGCCGTTGCAGAATGGGCTGGAAGCTTTTGGTTGGGACAGCTTCTTAATAGCCACCCAGAAACATCTATTAGCTCCCGGCTTAATGGTGCATGGCGCGATGGGACAACATAGCATTACCCAAACCAACAAAGTCTTCACTAAATTGACTTGGAGCCGTTTTTTACCCAATGGGCGGCTCGTGCCGCTGTATCCAGACAAATTCTCACCACCCTACTTCGGCCAGCTTGACCGAGGTTTGGAAACTTCTTTAAGCAAGGAAGAAATGGATAAAATTCGTCAAGATTTGTTGGATGAAATTACCCAACCCCGATTTGAAGAATTGCCCGTTCGCCCAAGCTTTACCTTTTAAGCGTTAAACATGAGCAAACAACTCGGACAAGATTACGAACAACACGCCGAGGCGTTTCTAATCAAACAAGGGATTCAAATACTGGCTCGCAACTTTCATTGCAAAGGTGGCGAGCTGGACTTGGTTGGATTGGATCAACGCTGCTTGGTTTTCATTGAAGTCAAATACCGTCAAACCGAGAAATTCGGTCATCCAAATGAATTCGTTAGTGCTCAAAAGCAGCAACGACTTTACCGCTGCGCGCAAAACTTCCTGTTAAAACACCCGTCATATCAATCACACCCAATGCGGTTTGATGTGATTTCGTTCTTAAGCGCCCACTCCAATCCTAACTGGACAAAAGACGCCTTTGGCAGCTGGTAACTCAGTTAAAATCGTCTCATACAGCTTCATAGTTAAAATCAAACGTTTTGTTAAATATTTTCAAACAAAAACTATCAAAATCTATGCTATTGTTTAATAGAAATAGTAAAGGAGCAGTTTCGACTAAGAAACTTAACCCAGTCATTTACCCACCAAGGAGAAAGCGCATGGATATTAATATTGGTATTAACGAGCCCAAACGTAAAGAAATTGCAGAAGGACTTTCTCATCTATTGGCTGACTCCTACCTGTTGTTTTTAAAAACTCACAATTACCACTGGAATGTAACTGGCCCAATGTTCCAAGCACTGCATACCATGTTTGAAACGCAGTACACCGAGTTGTTTACCGCGGTCGATGAAATTGCCGAACGAATTCGTTCACTGGGTGAATTTGCACCAGGTTCGTTCCAAGCCTTTCAGAAAATCAGTCAGATTAAAGAGGAAACCAGTCATCCTAGTGCGGAAGACATGATTAGAAACCTAGTATTAGGTCAAGAAGCGGTCACCAAAACCGCAAGAGAAATCATCAAAATTGCCAATGAAGCACACGATGAACCCACTGTTGACCTGTTAACTCAACGTATGCAGATTCATGAAAAAAACGCTTGGATGTTACGCAGCTTAATTGCTAAATAAACCGTCTCCATTCTGACTTAAGCAGGCCTGGTGTTTTCCGAAACCACCAGGCCTGGTGGTCTTGTTTAGAGTTATTCAGCTTATTCCCCGTCTTATTTGTGCTTAAAGCGCACTCATTAACCAAGGTAAAATCAATGCTGCGATAAAAGCCGACAAAGCCATCGCCAAACCTGAAAACGCACCCATCTGATCACTTAACTGAAACGCTTTAGCGGTGCCCAATCCGTGCGCACTCACACCCATTGCAATACCTTTAACTCGATCATCTTTTAGTCGCATAAGTTTAAACACCCAGGTCGCCATCATCGCGCCCAGAATGCCGGTAATCACTACAAACGCCGCCGTCAAAGTTGCGACCCCGCCATTTTTCTCCGCAATCCCCATTGCCACTGGCGCCGTGACCGATTTGGGCACCAACGACAACATGGTTTCGATACTCGCGCCTAAACTCTGCGCAATCCAAAACGCACTTAAACCTGCTGCCACCAAACCAAATGATGACGCAATCACAATCGGCAACCACAAGTCTTTAAGCGTTTGACGATATTGATATAACGGAATCGCCAACGCTACCGTCGCGGGGCCTAATAAAAAATGGATAAACTGTGCGCCTTCAAAATAGGTTTCATAATCAATATCAAACAGGGTCAATACGCCAATAATAGCGAGCACACTTAAAGCCACCGGATTTAATAACGGATGGTGATTAAATCGGCGGTAAATCGCTTGCGCGATTTGAAAAAAAACCAAGGTGAGCACTAAACCAAATAAAGGACTGGCGGCTAAATATACCCAAATATCCGCAACATTAGTCATGTTTCTTTACCCCTGCGATGCGTGCATTCAAACGCATAACCAGCAACATCACTACAGCGGTCACGACTAAACTCACCAGCGTACTAATCACCAAGGCGGCGCCAATCGCCAACCACTGTTCGCCAACCCGGGTTAAATGCATCATCACCCCAACGCCGGCCGGCACAAAAAACAGCGATAAATAACGCAAAAAATGTTGCGAAGGTTCAATCCAACCTTTCGCCCAGCTCGAGCGAAACAACAAACTAATAAACAATAAAAACATGCCGATCACCGGCCCAGGAATCGGCCAATTTAAAACACGCACAATAATTTCGCCAATCAACTGATAAGCCAGCAACAGCGTAATCAAGCCTAAAAAACTAAAACCCGCTAGGCGATCGGAGGTGGAATCAGACATGGTTCGTTCATTTCTCCATTTCAATTCTGTGCGCTTCAATTATGAAACCCACTCGGTATTAAGCATTGGTCGCACGTGCTTTTTCAACCGCTTGATCCATCGCCTTAAATAGGGTCGCACGCAATAACTCGATGTCCAACACCTCCTCACCCAAACTCGCGACTAACCGCGCAAACACAACATTGTCTTCTTCGCCCTCAATCATTTTCAAATAATCCCCATCCGCATCTTTGTAACCGCGCTCTTGTCGATAGTGATTCAAAAGGTTTTTAGTCATATAAGCTTGATGAACGTCTGTTAAATTCATCTCCAACCGATCAAACAAACCAAACAACGCCTGCAAGGCTTTGATCACCTTATTTTCAAGGGTATAAAGTGCCACTTGTTTCAGCCAATCTACATAAGACAAAGAATTCGGCCCTTTATGCTCGACCAGTTCCAGCATGGTTTTCACCACAAAATCGCTATCGCGATACTGTTTTAAAGCTTTCGAAATCAGAAAGTGCAACAAGTCCACCGCCTCAACGCGCAAATTGGCCATATTGGTTTCGCCGTGTTTCCACCACTTCCAATCGGTCGAATCAATTGCCTCAGCCGTTTCCACCAAAATCGCACTGTCCCAGTCAAGATCATGTGCCATCCAATTCGGTACCGTGCGCTCATTCAATAGAATTTGCATAGCGACGACTTGTTCAATCTGTGATTTTGCCTGCATAATAATTTCCCTCTAATTCTGTTTTTGATGATGCGTCAAGCACCAGGCCTGGTAGGCCAAACTAAACCAAACAACCAACCAAATAAGCCCACCCATCGGCGTTAAAAACACCAACCACGACCAACCTGTTAACACCCAAATATACAAGCTACCCGAAAACAAAATCAAACCGATCAATAAACCCGTTTTAATCCCGCGAAACGCTAATTCCGGTTTAGCCAAAACCGCCAAACTTAACCCTAATAAAGCCAAACCATGTACAAAATGATAAAGCACCGCCGTCTGCCAAGTTTGCATTTGTTTCGCACTAATCAGCGTTTCCAAACCATGCGCACCAAACGCCCCCAAACCCACGGCCAACATCATTGTTAAGGCTGACACGGCTAACCAATTATTCGCTTGCACTGATTGTTCACTCCAAGTTTCAAAACCTACCATTTATAACCAATTATCATAACGTGCGCATGACAAGGCTCACAATATTTTTTGCGAATCATTATTCATTTCAAAATATCCTTCACTCTACAATTTGATCATTACTTGGATTCACTAATTATTCGTCAAGCCTCCTGACAAACTGTGTTAACCAACCAGATTAAAGTATTTGCGGTGAATAATGTCTCTATTCACCGCAAAATGTTCAGTGAAAAGCCTTTACCTTGCGGCGAATAAACTCTACAATCACATTAAAATATGCGGTGAATAGAATCTATATGTGGATACATCAACACAAAAACTGGCCTAACTTCTCCTGGGATACCCAAACTCTCACATCCAAACTGGCGGAAATTCGTTATCGTCAAGGTCGGTTATTAGGTCAAATGCAAAGTCTAGGCTTCGACTTAAAACGCGAAGCCAGCCTCAGCACCTTAACCAATGACGTAGTTAAATCCTCCGCTATCGAAGGCGAAACCTTGAACCCCGAAGAAGTACGATCTTCGATTGCACGACGCCTTGGTATCGACATAGCTGGCCTCATTCCAGCTAGCCGAGATGTTGAAGGCATTGTTGAAATGATGCTTGATGCAACACAGAAATACACAAACCCGCTAACCAAAGAACGCCTGTTTGACTGGCACGCCGCATTATTTCCAACTGGGCGTAGCGGCATGCACCGCATTACAGTTGGTCAATGGCGCACAATTGAGGCTGGCCCAATGCAAGTGGTTTCCGGCCCAATTGGACGTGAGAAAGTCCACTTTGAAGCACCTAACGCCGAGCACTTAGAATACGAAATGAACTGCTTTCTAGCCTGGTTTGAAACTCAAAAAGAGGTTGATCCGGTTATTAAGGCAGGCATAGCACATTTTTGGTTTGTCACCATCCACCCATTTGAAGACGGCAATGGTCGTATAGCCAGGGCCATTGGCGATATGGCGCTAGCGCGGGCAGATGATACGCCAGATCGTTTCTATAGCTTATCCAGCCAAATTGAGTTAGAACGGAAAAATTATTACGATCAACTTGAGCAACAACAACGTCAGTCACCGGACATCACCGGCTGGCTTGAGTGGTTTTTAGATTGCCTTGGTCGCGCTATAGACAGTGCAGAAACCACACTAAGAAAAGTCTTGTTCAAAGCAGAACTCTGGAACCAAATCAATCAAAATCCGGTGAACGAACGTCAACGCATCATCATTAATCGAATGCTAGAGCCAAACTTTGTCGGACACATCAACACATCCAAATACGCCAAACTAGCCAAGTGCTCCAACGATACAGCGTTAAGAGATATTTCGGACTTAAAAACGCGCGGCATCCTAATCCAAAATCCCGGCGGAGGCCGAAGCACTAGCTACAGGCTACAGGCGAAAATTTGAACTTAACATAGTTAGATAATCTAAACCCGCTTTGTAATGTGTAAAAGTGGAGTTGGCTTTACAGCACGATATATTGCATGATAACTGAACCAATTGCTCAAAGAAAAGGCTATGTTCGAAGAGTTTTTTCCAGCACATATAAGTCAGACAAATGATTATTGATTTTACAACATTGCAGGCAAGCGACTATGCAGCTTGGTGGGGTGCAATAATTGCATCATTAACATTAACTTGGAATATTGTTGTTGCCATAAGGTCTGGTGCACGCTTAAAGATATATGTAACTCCTAACATGGAGCTACATCCTCCACATCCAGGTAAAGAAGGTCAAAGATACATTCATGTTCGTGCTGTAAACAATGGTACTTTAGCCACAACCATCACACATTTCTGTGGATATACTGCAAAAACTCAGTTTCATAGCGTTACAAAAAATGTACAACCGTTCATTATCATGAACGGTAACTTTAATATTCCTTTCAAATTGAAACCAGGTGAGAAATGGACAGGACTAGCAAGCCAAGATATGAACTATTTCAGAATGAATTACTCTATTTAGGAATCATTCATAACCAAAAACAAAAACCCATTTATAAACGTGTAAAATCAGCCCCTAACCTCTTTTTTGAATAAAAGTTACTTAATTTTTTGTAAGCAACCAGGCCTGGTAGTCACCACGCAGTGTTGGCGTCTATGTAAAAAATTGAGGAATAAATTAGTTCTAGAGAATTACGCAAGTAAATATAAATGGTGGGCCCTCACGGACTTGAACCGTGGACCTAACGATTATGAGTCGTTTGCTCTAACCAGCTGAGCTAAGGGCCCCTTTGGGAAGGGAGTATAAAACTTAAACCACCAGGCCTGGTGGTTTAAGTGCGCTTATTATAGCGGGTTTTGCGGGGATGTAAACGGGACTTAGTGATCCAAGAAGCTACGCAAACGCTCAGCACGACTTGGATGACGAAGTTTACGCAAGGCTTTGGCTTCGATTTGACGAATACGTTCACGCGTTACATCAAACTGTTTGCCGACTTCTTCCAACGTGTGGTCGGTATTCATACCTAAACCAAAACGCATGCGTAGCACTTTGGCTTCGCGTGGTGTCAGGGTGCCGAGCATTTCACGAACCGTTTCACTCATGCCTTCTTGATCGGCTGAATCCGATGGCGACAGGATATTTGAATCTTCGATAAAATCGCCTAACGATGAATCTTCGTCATCACCAATTGGAGTTTCCATCGAGATCGGTTCTTTGGCAATTTTCATGACCTTACGAATCTTGTCTTCTGGCATTTCCATTTCTTCGGCTAGTTCTTCAGGAGTGGGTTCGCGACCCATTTTCTGGAGTAACTGACGCTGGATACGATTAAGTTTGTTGATGGTCTCAATCATATGCACCGGAATACGAATGGTACGGGCTTGGTCGGCAATCGAACGTGTAATGGCCTGACGAATCCACCATGTGGCATAGGTCGAGAACTTGTAACCACGGCGATATTCAAACTTATCAACCGCTTTCATCAAACCGATGTTGCCTTCCTGAATTAAATCGAGGAACTGCAAACCACGGTTGGTGTATTTTTTCGCGATCGAAATTACCAAACGTAAGTTGGCTTCGATCATTTCGCGCTTGGCGGCGCGGGCTAAGCTTTCAGATTTACTCAGGTCTTTATAGACCTTTTTGTAATAACTGATGGCCATCTTTTCGTTTTTCTCAATCAAAGCTAAACGTTTTTGTGCGCGCTTGATTTCGGTGCGCAATTCTTCAATCGCGGCTGATTTAGCCGGGTTGGCTTCAATCAAACGGTCCACTAAATCCGCACTGGATTCCGATTCTACAAAAATTTCTAGGAATTTACTGCGTGTAACACCGGCTTTGCGAACCACGCCATTTACGATCACACGTTCTTGTTCACGAATGCCAGCAATTTTGGATTTAATATCGCGAATAACGCCATTGGTAAACAAAGGTGTCAAACGTACGGTGCGCAGGTGATCAACCACCAATTCACGTTTTTTCTTGGCTTTTGGATCGCCTGAACCATGTTGATCTTCAGCTTTCACCGCATCACGGTGTAACTTTTCAAGCGTGGTTAAAAACGCTTCGATTAGGGCCGGATCAATTGAATCATCTTTTGGTTCGTTGTTGTCTGAATCAGCACTTAGGTCTTCAACCGCGACTTCTTCAAGATCGGTTGGGTCAATAAAGCCCTGGATAACGTCGGCGACTTTGCCTTCACCGTTATCCATTCTTTTAAAGGTTTTTAGAATTTTTTCTGCACACATTGGGTATTTGGATAAAGAGTCCAACATGCCGCGAATATTAGCTTCGATGCGCTTGGCGATATCAATTTCGCCTTTGCGTGTTAACAACTCAACCGAACCCATTTCACGCATATACATTCTGACCGGATCGGTGGTGCGACCAAATTCAGAATCGACCTCAGCCAAAGCTAAAATCGCCGCTTCCGCTGCGGCTTCATCAAACGCGCCGCCTTCTTTGGTAAGGAGTTCGTCTTCTTCGGGTGCTGAGTCAAATAGCTGAATACCAAAATCGGTCAGAATCGTCAGGACTTGTCCTAGCTGATCTTCTTCGATATCATCCGGCAAAACGTCGCTCACATCCGCATAGGTGAGGTAGCCCAAATCTTTGGCACGCTCTATCAAGTCAATTAACTGTTGCTTTCTTTCTACTTTTGTCATGTTTGCCTCAAATAACGATTATAGACGCCGTCATACACCCGACACCAAATCAAAAAACTAACCGTAAATTATAACAAAAAACCAACTTGTTATTTTACTATCTATTCGAATTTAGCGATTAAAATTACTGCCTTACGGCCAAAAAGGCCTGCAAATCCGCCAGTGATTGGCGACTCAAACTTTGTTGCGTTAAACTCATTTTTTCTAATTCATCCAGCAGGCGATTCGCGGCTTCTTGCAGCATCACCTTTAAGGCCTCTTCATCCTCTGGCAAACGACGTGTCTGGATAAACTCGTATTCTTTTGCAAACCCGGCTTGTTGCATCCAACGCACCGCCGCTACCGCTTCAAAACTTTGCATTAACTGGTGCAGCACGCCCGATAATAATCGATCATCTCGACGTTGTGATTGTTCCAACGCGTTTCCGATCGCTTGATTTAACGCCGCCGCCCAACCCGGACGTACTAGCAAAATACACACCAAATGTTTCGATAAACTCATCACTTGCGATACTTCAGGACTTGAATCGACCGCCACCGGTTTTGAGGATTTAAACTGCGAAAACCCAGTTTTTACCCCCATTTGTTTTTCTAACCGCCAAGTGGGTAAATCCACAGCTTCAGCGACCGCTTCCACCAGTAAATACTGATATAAACCCTGCGCACTTTGCACATAGGGCTGCGCCAATGCAACGAGTTGTTGACGTCCTTCACGAGATTGTATGGGGACGCTTAAGCGGTTTTGCAAGCCCTGCAACCAAAATTGTGACAAAGTCAGCGCTTGTTTTGCGCGTTGTTTAAAGCCGTCCGCGCCTTCTTTGCGCACCACCGAGTCCGGGTCTTCGCCATCCGGTAAAAATAAAAACTTCACCGAACGCGTTTGCTCCATCATCGGCATAGCCAGCTCTAGTGCTTTCCAAGCGGCTTTTAAACCCGCGCTATCGCCATCAAAACAAAACACCACTTCATTGACCTGACGAAACAACATCTGCAAGTGATCAATCGTAGTGGCCGTACCTAAGGTAGCGACCGCATTACGCACACCGAACTGCGCTAAGGCGACCACATCCATATAACCTTCTACTACGATAATGTGGTCAAAGTTTTGGCGTGCTTGACGTAACTCATACAGACCATACAGGGCATAGCTTTTATGGAAAATTGGGGTTTCTGGTGAGTTTAAATATTTAGGCTGATCGTCTGAACTTAAAACACGTCCGCCAAACGCCACAATTCGGCCACGCCCGTCTCGAATCGGGAACATAATACGGTTGCGAAATCGGTCGTAGAGTTTGTCCGTATCCTTTTCAACCAGCATGCCCAGTTCAATCAACTGAGCCTTTAAAGGCTTATCGGCTTTTAAGCCAGAAACTAAACTATCCCAGCCCGGCGGTGCAAAACCAATTAAGAACTGTTTGGCGATATCGGAGGTTAAACCACGCTGACGTAAATAGTTCTTGGCCTGTTCGGATGCCGCATGCTCACGTAATTGTTTTCGATAGAACTTGGTGACTAACGTCATCACTTCATACAAATCACGTGCATGTTCGATTTTTTTAGCGGCTTGCGGTGTTTGTTTTTCACGTGGCACTTCTAAGCCAACTTGTGCCGCTAACGACTCCACCGCTTCAACGAAGGATAAACCCTCATATTCCATCACAAACTTGAGCGCATCACCACTCGCACCACAACCAAAGCAATGGTAAAACTGCTTTTGTGGATTAACATTAAATGACGGGGTTTTTTCTTGATGAAACGGACAACAGGCTTTAAAAGTAGCGCCTGCTTTTTTGAGCGGTACACGTTGGTTAATAACCTCGACAATATCGGCACGGGATAACAGCGAATCAATAAAATCGCGAGGAATTGCGCCTTTATACTCCATTCCGTCTCCTACCCCCTAGCCAATACACGCCATGATGGCCGCGATATATAACAAATCGAAACCATCAACAAAACGTTTTGCCGAAAACAAAAAAACCCATCAACCTATTGTTAACGGGTTTTTTGAACGGGCTCAAACTTAAAATAGACGAACTATTTAGGCTAAGCTGGCTTTGATTTTCTGGCTTACCACCGCCATATCGGCTTTACCTTGCATCTTAGGTTTTAACAAGGCCATAACCTTACCCATATCCTGCATGGTTTTCGCTTCGACCTCAGTAACAGCATCAGCGACCATTTGGGCGATTTCTGTTTCTGTCAAAGGTTGTGGCATAAAATCCTGAATCACCGAAATTTCATAAGCCTCTTGCTCAGCCAAGTCTTCACGTGCGGCCTCTGTGTATTGAGTAAAAGAATCTCGGCGTTGCTTTAACGCCTTATCCAATACCGCCAACACCTGAGTGTCATCTAACGTGATTTGCTGATCAATTTCCTGCTGCTTGATGGCAGCCAGCATGGCACGCACCACCATCAAACGAGCTTTTTCGCCCGCTTTCATGCAGCGCTTCATTTCTTCGGTTAAACCCGTTTTATAATCGCTCATCGACTCATCCCGACCGTCTTAAAACGGACGGCCGTTCAAACGGCGACGCTCACGAGACAAACGCTTAGCTAGGCGTTTAACCGCGGCGGCTTTCATGCGTTTCTTAGCCCAAGTTGGCTTCTCATAAAACTCACGCTTACGCGACTCAGTTAATACGCCCGCTTTTTCACAAGCACGCTTAAAACGACGTAAAGCAACGTCAAATGGTTCTGTATCTCTTAATTTTACAATTGGCATAAAGCTTCTTCTTTGATTTAATTGGAAAAATTCTGTCCGCTAACCTTGACTGGCAGCAATAAAGAGCAAGATTATAGTTTTGCGCGCCCGCATTTGCAAATTATTTTGTTAAAATCGCTACTTAATTTTTATTTGTTCACAGGAAAAGCATGACTGATTCACATCACCCCCTTATTGTACTCGGAATCGAAAGCTCATGCGATGAAAGTGCCGTCGCAGTTTATGACACCCAGCGCGGCTTATTGGCCCATAATTTATACAGCCAAATCGAACTGCATGCTGAGTATGGCGGCGTTGTACCTGAATTGGCCTCACGTGATCATATTCGTAAACTTACGCCACTGATCCTACAGACGCTTGAGGAAGCCGGTCAACCCAAAATTTCTGGCGTAGCTTACACCGCCGGGCCCGGCTTAATTGGTGCGTTATTGGCGGGTGGCGCGATTGCGCGCAGTTTAGCTTATGCTTGGCAAGTGCCGGCTATTGGTGTGCATCATATGGAAGGTCATTTACTAGCACCAATGCTGGAAGATAACCCGCCGGCCTTTCCCTTTATTGCATTATTAGTGTCGGGTGGCCATACCATGATAATTCGGGTGGATGGTATTGGTCGTTATCGTTTATTGGGCGATACACTCGACGATGCCGCGGGCGAAGCGTTTGATAAAACCGCCAAAATGCTGGGACTGGGTTATCCGGGTGGACCGATTGTTTCAAAACTGGCGCAACAAGGTGATGCGTCACGCTATAAATTTCCGCGCCCAATGGTAGATCGCCCCGGCTTGGATATGAGTTTTAGTGGCCTAAAAACGTTCAGTTTAAACACCTGGCACAAGGCGCAAGCTCAAGGCGATGATAATGATCAAACTCGTGCGGATATTTGCCGAGCATTTGAGTTAGCAGTAGCCGACACCTTAACAATTAAATGCAAACGCGCCTTAGAGCAAGAGGGATTAAACACCCTAGTGGTGTCCGGCGGCGTAAGTGCTAACCGCGAAATTCGCACCAAACTGGATGCGTTAATGCTTAAACGCAAAGGGCACGCCTTCTACCCACGTTTAGAGTTTTGCACCGACAATGGCGCCATGATTGCCTATGCTGGCGCACAGCGGCTGTTAGCGGGCGAACACAATGATCTTAACTTTGCGGCCAAAGCTCGCTGGTCACTGGAAGATCTACCCGCGATTTAAACCTTCCAATTCAATTATTCATTTTTCTTTTAAAAAAAATGACATCCAAACCAATTTATGCATAATTGATAGTTAAGCGACCTAAATTCTTAGACTCGCTTAGGTTCCACCAAATAGGAGGAAACATCATGAAACGTCTCATTTTATTATTAACCCTACCCTTTGCAATTGGCTTAGCCCAGGCACAAAGTAGCCCTAACGAACGCCAAGATCGTATGCCAATGCACGACCGCCAAGGAACTTATGGCTCAGGTGAGATGCGGCATAACGAAACCGCGCGTGAGTATCAAGAAAGAATGCGGGAGGAGCGTCGTGACATGCACCGTCAACAGCGCCCTTACGACGGAAAAGGACCGCAAGGACGACCTGGTGAGTTTCGTGAAGACACTGAAATTCGACTACATAGAGAGCGCATGCTGGAAGAACGTCGCGAGATGCAACGCCAGTAACGCCGCAATAGCCACCCTGGTAGCGGAATGAACCGTTAACCAAAATGCCACTTGGTTTTTCAACTAAGTGGCGCTACAAAACTAAACCAACCACATTACCTAAATAAATCAAGGTCAAATCGAAGCTCAACTCTAATCACTTAGGTTTAATCAGGCTTTCTTCGCCTTTTAACAAGCGTTCGATATTGCCGCGATGGCGCCAGAATAACATCGCCGTCATGATTGCCGTCACCCAAACCCAACTCATTTCAGGCCCTCCTGTTATCAATTGGGTAATAAAATAAATATAGATCGGCGCCAAAAAAGTAGCGATCAAAGCGGATAAAGACGACACTTTTAAAACCTTCGCCACAAATAACCAAGTTGCCACGGTGGCTAGGCCGGCCCAAAAGTTTAAGGCCAACAACACGCCCAACATGGTCGCCACCCCTTTTCCGCCTTTAAACTGGAAAAAAACCGGATACAAATGGCCAATAAACGCGGCCAAACCGACCAACACAATCCACAAGGCATCCAAGGCCAGCCAGTGCGCGACTAGCACTGGAATCACGCCTTTTAGCACATCACCTAACAAGGTAATCGCCGCCGCCATTTTGGCTTTTTCGCCGCCAATACGTAATACATTGGTGGCACCCGGGTTGCCGGAACCAGCCTCGCGCGGATCACCTAAGCCCATTAACTTGCACACAATAATCGCCGACGACACCGAACCGACTAGATAAGCGAGCACCACCAGGCCTGGTAATAAGATCATTTCACTCATGAGGTTATTATTCCTTTAAAATAAGTCGACGGATTTTAACATTATTGGATAAACACTGTGAGCAAACACACTCAAATGCAAACGGACAGTATTTTTATTGAAGGCCTCAAAGTCAACACGATTATCGGTGTACACGCCTGGGAAAAGTGCCAAGCGCAACCCTTGTTGTTTGACATTGAACTTTTCACCACAATTATCAGCGCGGCGCAAACCGACCAATTGGCGGACACGGTTGATTATGCGAAAGTCTCACAAGACATTATTAAACTGGCACAACAGGAAAGTTTTGAGTTGATTGAAACCCTAGCGGAGCAGGTTTGTCAGCATGTGCTGCAACACTATAGCGGCGTACAAGCTATTCAACTAAAGCTAGCCAAGCCTCACGCGGTCGCGGAGGCCAAGCAAGTTGGGGTCAAAATCTGGCGGCAACGCCAGCTTTAAAGAATTAAGGCACGCCTGACCTCAAAAGCTGAAGGTTTAGCCTTCGGCTTGAATTTGTCGGCGAGCTTGAATCACTTTTTTAAGAATCGGCACCATTTTCTCCATCTGCGTGCTGGCTTGATGGATGGAGATTTTATCTAACCGCTTAAAATCATCTTCAAACTGACGTGCGTTTTGGCGCGACAAGTTAGCCGTGATTTTTTTATAAACCTCATCACCTACGGCAATACGCGCCAAGGTCACCATTTGTTCAGAACTGATCTGATTCAACAAATCTTGCATTAACGCATTTTCGATTTGGGTTAGTTTTCCGGCTAACGCACGATACGCAGTCAAACGTTTTTGCATGCGTTCTTTGTCTTGCTCGGTGACCACTTTAAAACGCTCTCTGATCACCTTATTTAAGGCTTCAACCACCGTTTCCGGCAGGTTAAAAATGGTGGGGCCGACTTCAATGACATATTGACCAGACTGCTGACGTTTGGCTTTAATTTCCATCTGACTTCCTAAATGTATTGGGTGTTTTCGTCAATAAACTCAATTTTGCCGTTGCTATCGAGTTCAAACAGTTTTTCAATCAAGCGCTGTATACAGCGTTTCGCTTCTTCGTGCTCCGGCAAGGGATTATTTAACAAGTCGGATTCAATCTGTTTCGCCAGAATGGCGCCCACATTCTCGAGCACTTTATCGGTCAAACTTTGATCCTTAGCCAAACCTAACAATACCACTAAGTCCTGATTATTAATTTCGCGAATCACCACTTGCATATCATTCGGGCTGAGCTGTTTGAGTTTTAAACCCAATTTGATGTAACTTTTTAGGGTTGAGTGGTTTTCGCCATGTGCTAAGGCGAGCATATGCTCAAGCGTGATATTAAGCAGCTCAACCGAAAAGCGATCCAAGCGCATAATGGCACACCCCATCTGCACCAACCACTCGTTTTCATGTACTTTTTGAATACCGACTTTCATAAATAATGACTTCCTAATCGTCCGCTTGATTAAATCCAATATGAACCTAGCTTATTGTAACTAGCAAATCTCGGCCCAAATCATGATTATTAGAAATATTCTAACACCAGATAGCCACAAACCAAATTTATCCAAATCCATAACCAAGCCAACTATAATAAGCCTCAATTTAAATGCTAACCAAACTCAAACTTGTTGATGAAACCAAATAAATCGCTCCCTGAACCGAATGATGACGCGAAACAGCGCAGCCAACTTCTAACAGACAAAATTCGACGCCACCTAAACCGTCATAACCAACTCAGTTTTGCCGACTATATGCGCCTAGTGCTTTATACACCCGGCCTAGGTTATTACACCAACGGATTGCCCAAAATCGGCTTAGAGGGCGACTTTGTTACCGCTCCAGAAGTGTCATCCATTTTCTCGCGTTGTTTGGCGCGCCAAGCGCAACAGGTGCTGAGTCAACTTAACCATCCGAACATCATCGAATTTGGTGCGGGGCGCGGTGTGATGGCGCGCGACATTTTGCTTGAATTAGCCGAACTTGAACAACCGATTGAGCATTATTTTATTATCGAGTTAAGCGCCGATTTGAAACAACGTCAAAAAGAAACCTTACAAAACTTACCTGAAGCGCTTTTTAATAAGGTGGTTTGGTTGGACAGCTTGCCGAGCACTCCGATTCAGGGCGTAGTTTTGGCCAATGAAGTATTAGATGCCATGCCGGTTGAGCGTTTACGCCTTGAGCCAGCTCAAGCATCAAAAGCGTTTGTGCAGTGGAATAAAGAAAAAGCCGAATTTGAATGGCAATATCAACCGATTACCGAACCGACTTTGCAGAAAATCGCCAATCAACTATTAAAACAAATCGGCGAACCATCCGAACGTTTTTATCACACCGAAATCAATTTAAATATCGCACCCTGGTTACATTCGATTGATGACTTTCTAGAAGCAGGCCTGGTGCTTTTAATTGACTATGGCTACCCGCGCAAAGAGTTTTATCAAGCCGCACGCCATATGGGAACCCTACGTTGCCATTACCAACACCGTGCACATAGCAACCCATTTTTTTACCCAGGCTTGCAAGACATTACCGCCCATGTGGATTTTACCGCGGTGGCGGAAGCGGCTTATGATTCCAAACTAAAAGTAGCCGGTTATACCACTCAAGCGCATTTTTTAATGGGATCGGGTTTACTTGAAATGGCGCGCGACCAAGATGCGCCCCTTACCGAACAACTTAAAGTCGCCCAACAAATAAAAACCCTAACTTTACCAAATGAAATGGGCGAAAACTTTAAAGTGATGGCTTTAAGCAAACACCTGGACTTAGGATTAATCGGCTTCAAAATGCGCGATTTACGCCATCAACTCTAACCACCAGGCCTGGTCTTAAAAGGAATACCCATGCAAGAAACCTTAGATTGGATACAAATTGTCTGGCTTGCTGTCATTCAGGGCATAACGGAGTTTTTACCGGTTTCAAGCTCCGCCCATCTTATTTTAATGCCCCAACTGTTTGGTTGGCCTGATCAAGGTTTGGCGTTTGATGTCGCGGTGCATGTCGGCACTTTACTGGCTGTGGTGATCTATTTTCGCCAAGATATTTGGCATATGAGTCGAGATTGGAGTGTGTCGATTGTTAAACGCCAACCCACCTCAAACAGCCGACTCGCTTGGGCGATTATCTTCGCCACAATTCCAGCGGTACTGTTTGGTCTGATCATTAATAATGGGCTAGAAGAGACCTTGCGTAATCCGTTAATTATCGCCGCCACCACCATCGGCTTTGGTGCATTGCTTTGGTGGTCGGACGTCAAAGGCAAACGCGAACGCGATGAACACACGCTGAGTTATAAAGACATTGCTATTATGGGGTTTGCCCAAGCCTTGTCACTCATTCCCGGCACTTCAAGATCTGGCATCACCATTACTGCCGGGCTGATGATCGGCCTGACACGACAAGCCGCGGCGCGTTTTTCATTTTTACTCTCCATCCCAATTATTTTGGGCGCGGGACTATTAAAACTAAAAGATTTACTGCAATCCACCGGCCCGGTTTATTGGGATATTTTGATTGTCGGCGCTTTTATCGCCTTTATCAGCGCCTACCTGGTGATCGCCCTGTTTCTAAAATGGATTAACCGGATCGGCATGGCGCCGTTTGCTTGGTATCGATTTGCGCTCGGACTGCTGTTGCTTTATCTCTTTTTGTAAGGTTTAACAAAGAGCTTCTAAAAAACTTGCAGAAAAGCGTGCTTAAGCGGTTGTAATTCCGACCGGACTTCTTTAACATGCGCGGTCTGTTTTTAACTATGGAGAGACTGTGTGGGTTCGAGTTTAAGCAACCGATGTTGCATTACATTTTCCACCTTCTTGGCCAAGCCTTAAAGCCCTGTCTTTAATCGCTTTTCCAAGACTTGGCTATTAAGGCTTGGAAAAGCGCAGTACATTTAATTTTTTAAAAAATCTGACTGCATAAAACCGAATTCGACGGTCTTACCTTTTATAGGAAGATGTCGCGATGAAAACGCTCGTTAAGAAAAATGTGTTCATTATTCTGTTTGTCGGCTTAGCCACCTCAGCGCAAGCTTATCCTATTCATAAAGGCCGCCCGCAAGGCAAAGACAACACCGGCATTTTAGAAACTATCAACCCAGATTTACATCTTAAAATCTGGTGGGATTTTTTCCGCGTTTACGATCAATTCAAACGCCAGCCATGATCAAACCAGTGCCTGAACTCAAATATCCAGCAGTTCAACTCCCACGAAACGCGCCGACCAAGCCACCAAAATAAACGATAAAATTGTAATGGCGACACTACCGACCATCGCCCAGACAAATCCGAACTTCGTTATTAACCAAGGAAACGCCAAAAACATCGGCAAGGTCGGAATCACATACCAAAAGGTATACCAGGCATGATTGGCTATTTTGGTTACCGCTTGACCTTCGACATACAACCAAATCAATACCAACACCGTCACCATTGGTAAAGCTGCAATCAACGCCCCCAACTTATCACTGCGTTTCGCGACTTCAGAAATCAGCACCACCAGGCCTGCGGTAATTAAATATTTGGTTATAAGCCAGCTCATTTACTTTTCTCGCAACAGCTTAAATTGGCTTGAATAGATGGACAAGGTACCGTTCCATAAGAACAAAACACACAACAATCGCCTTTTTTCGGGGTCATGAGTAGGCCACATTGCACACATTCAAAATAATACTGACAAGCTTGCGTCGGCATAGTTTCCGTCGATTTATAACCACACGCAGGACAAGTTAACTCCGACTCTAATTGCATATCCATCTCCCTTATAAGGCTTTGTATAGCATTCAATTATAACCTGAGCAGCGCCAAAGCTTAAATGATTCATCACTCATCGGATTGTTTACGCCAAGCGCTAGGTTTCGTTATACTAAATCCCATATCCTTAATTAAACCCAACTTAGAGCAGGCCTGGCGACCAATGAATTACCCATGGATTTGGGATCCCTCACATGACAAACAAGTTTCTCAAGACCGGATAACCGAGCTCAACAAACTATTAGATCAAAAACACTTTGATGTGATTCGTCAAGTCGTGCTTGAGGTCGAAATACCGGACATGGCCGAGCTGCTCGAAGCGTTGCCAAAAGCCCACCAAACTTTATTTTTTCGCACCCTACCGCGAAAAACCGCCAGTGCGGTCTTTGCCTATTTATCACAAGGGGCAAAAGAAGACTTAATCAACGCACTCAGCGATGAAGATGCTTTGCATTTGGTTAAAAATCTTGATGCCGATGACCGCGCCGCCTTTTTAGACGAGCTACCGGCCGAGGTTGTACAAGTCTTAACCCAGCGATTGCCCCACGACAAACTTAAAGAAGTTCAGCTTTTACTGGGTTATCCGCCTGAGAGTGTGGGGCGTTTAATGCGCCCAGATTATGTCAGCATCCAAGAACACTGGACCGTGCAACAAGCCCTTAACTACTTGCGCAGTTTTCGACAAGATTCCACCCGCTTTAATACTTTATTTGTCACCAATGAAGACAATCAACTTACCGATGCATTACACATTCGTAAACTCGCCCTAGCACTTGATCCGCAAACCCTGATTAAACAGCTTATGGATCATCGCGTAATTTATATTCATGCCCGCGAAGACCAAGAAAAAGCGGTCGAAATCATGCAACATTACGACCTCAACGCCTTACCCGTCGTGGATGAAGATAACGTTCTGATCGGGATGGTTACAGTGGATGATGTATTAGACGTGGCTCAAGCTGAAACCACCGAAGACTTCCACAAAATGGGTTCTGTGGGTGTGATTAATTTCAACATCAGTGAAGCTGGGCCATTTTTGCTGTACCGAAAACGCATCGGCTGGTTATTGTTATTGGTGTTTGTCAATATTTTCGCCGGCATGGCGATTGCCACCTTTGAGCATATGATTGCTGCCGTAGTGGCGTTAGTATTCTTTTTACCCTTAATTATCGGCAGCAGCGGTAACGCCGGCGCACAAGCCTCCACGCTCATGGTGCGCTCGCTCGCCACTGGTGATGTTCGCATGAAAGACTGGGGGCATTTAATGCTCAAAGAAATCTCGGTCGCCGCCGCATTGGGTTTAACCATGGGCGTGGCGATATCTGCAATCGGCTTTTGGCAAGGTGGCCAAGCACTCGCCATGGTGGTGGGCTTATCTATGGTGGCGGTGGTTGTGGTCGGCAGTTTAATGGGCATGAGCCTGCCGTTTTTACTCAGCAAACTCAAAATAGACCCCGCCACCGCCAGCGCGCCACTCATTACATCGATGGCGGACATTCTAGGGATACTTATTTACTTTAGTATTGCGGTCGCGATTATCCCAATCCCTTAAAACAACAAAGCACCAGGCCTGGTGCTTTGCTTCTACTTTCTAGCCCAGCTCAAGTTTGGGGCGATCAAAATAAAGTTCGACCAGTAAGCCACCCAGGCTTTCGCTGTGACCGAATACCAAATGCCCTTGATAGGCATACACCATTTGTTCGACCTGCTGCAAACCACCCGGCTCCTCACCTGGTTGACGTGCTTGAGAACGTTGCTGAATTTGCTCTAAACGATCCGCTGCCATGCCTTCACCATCGTCTTCAAAGCTTATACACAAGCGTTCTATAAATGTGCAATAAACAAGGGTTTTAACCTCTTTATTGCCTTTATTAAAAACATTGAGTTGAGCTAGAAAGAACTCTAGGTACGAAAAAGTGTATACACTCCAAGTCGTTTGGTGACTGATTTGTTGTAGAGGAAAGCATTTCAGCACCCCGCTTCTGATTCACAAACACTCCTAGGCTTGACAAAAACTATTGCCTCTCATTCAAGTGTCCGTTTCGATTAGACCAGAACAGTCTGGCAGACAGACCACAAATTTGACACAAATAGACGCGGTAAGCTTAAAACACGTTTATGGGACAACTACTCCGGGTTTAAGGGGTAGCGGTTGTGGATGGCGGTTAAGACACTGATTTAAGTAATTATTTGCAAATTTTTCTATGTTACTGATAAAAAAAAGGATAATAACAAAATACTACTGCATACTGCTAGTAATAAAAATACGCAAAATAAATCGTCATCGCTCCGCTTAGATGCATACTGAGTTAGAACGGGGCAATATGGTTCTTTTTAGGATCGGATAACATAGGATGAATAGAATGAACAAACTTAAAAAATTTACCACACCACTGCTATGGTTTTCAGCATTACTGCTGATTGCTCTGGCGGCTGGTTGTAATAGTGGTAGCGATCCCATTCTTGGCGGCAGCGGCGGTGGCGGCAGCGGCGGTGGCGAGAATGCGCCGATTGTGGTGGATAGTACCGCACCCACAATAATCCGTGTCAGTGAGCTGGATGGTACGACCGAATTGATGCCCTTAAACCGGGATATTACCGCGACCTTTAGCGAAGCGATGGATCCGGCTACATTGATTTCGGCCTCTCCATCTACTGCTGAGGGCACGACCTTTACGGTATGCTCAACCGCAACTGAGGGAGGTGATTGTGTTAGTCCCGTTGCAGGTGTCGTGAGCTATACCAACAATACGGTGGCATTCAATCCGGATGTCGATCTCGCTAATGCCACATGGCATAAGTCAAGCATTACAGCGGCGGCAACAGATTTGGCAGGCAATGCACTGCTTGTACCTCCAGCCGTAGGCAGTTTGCCCAATCCGTGGAACTGGCAGACTGGCACGGCAGATCTTGATGCTCCCACTATAACCTTGACCAATCCGGCTGATCTCGACACTGATGTGCCGCTTAATAAAACGATTAACGCAACCTTTAGTGAGGAGATGCGTCAGGCCACAATAACCGCCACGAACTATACGGTGATGGAGACGGCTACCCAGGTCAATGTGCCTGGAACAGTTTCTTATGATGTGCAGCACCATATCGCATCTTTTGTACCATCGTCCAATCTCTCGCCTGATACCGACTACACGGTAACGGTCAGTGATGCGGTAGAAGATCTGGCGGGTAATGCACTGCAGGCAGGAGTTTCGCCGAATCCGTGGACTTTCCGAACAGGAGAAACCGTTGTGGAGCCGCAAGCGCTGGCCATCAATTTGGGTGTCGCTGAATCCTTCGGTATCGCCTCGCGTGCTGGGCTGACAACAACGGGGGTTACTGTAGTAAATGGCGATATTGCCCTATATCCAGAAGCAAGCTGTACCGATGCTACTGGTAATGCGGGTGCATCGCAGACCTGTCTTGTGAAGACCTATGTAAGCTCAACTGGCATGACTGTGAATGGCTCAATCTACTGGGCGGGTGATCCCTATGATGACGGCGCTACTGCTCTTGCTGTCACCAATGATCTGAATACCGCGTGGGTCGAGGGCAAGAATAAGGCAGACACTTTTGCTACTGGATTCCTCGGTGGTGAGCTGGGTGCTTCATCACTTCCAGACGGGAAAATCCTCCTCCCTGGCGTCTATCATGAGGCCGCGCTTGGTCTAGCTGCAGGTAATACCGTCACTTTCGATGCTGAAGGTGATCCGAATGCGATCTTTATTATTAAGATAGACAGCTCCTTTGTTGATTCTGGGATTGTAGGCAACGAGACTGAAGTCAAATTAGCCAACGGTGCGCAGGCCAGAAATATCTGGTTTATCGCCGGTCTGGATATCACTATCGGCCAAGGTACAACCTGGTATGGCAATATTTTGGCAGGTCGGACCGCAACAATTAATAGCGGCTCTGCGGTAAGTGGGCGTGTTCTGGCAGGTGCTAGCGGAGCGGGTGCGATTACCCTTACTGGCGCGGATACATCCGTCACAAGTATTAGCGTACCCCAGTAAGCCCTGAAAAATGGGTTGCATTAGAAAAGTCCGAAGCCCCTCGCTAGGGGGGCTTTCGCAAGCTGGCACATTATATTGGTGGCTCTCGATGAGTTGCACCAGGATATTTGGAGAACAATATGAAAAGAATTACTAAGACCGCAGGCATGCTAGGCATAATGGGGTGTGCTGTGATGGTTAGCCCATACGCGCTGGCCGACGATTCATTCTGGTATATGGGTGGCAATATCGGCCAATCCAAAGCGAAGATTGATGATAAGTCTATTAATAGACAGCTAATTGATTCTGGTTTCACTTCGAGCACAATCAATGCCGACGATAGCGACTGGGCGTATAAACTTTTTGGTGGATATCAGCTTAATCATAACTTTGCTATAGAAGCTGGCTATTTTGACCTTGGACAGTTTAGTTACAAAGCGACTACCGTACCAGAGGGAACTCTAAATGGGAAGATCAACCTTAAAGGCGTGAATCTCGATTTAGTCGGTTTTCTGCCAGTCAATGAGAAGTTCTCCGCATTCGCCAGAGTGGGCGCGAACTATGCCCGTACTGAAGGCACTTTTTCTAGTAGCGGTGCTGTTAGTGGGCCAACGGATGACACACCAACCAAAACCGCTACCCACTACAAAGCTGGTGTGGGGCTTCAATATGATCTAAGCAGATCGGTTGGGCTGCGTGCAGAAGCGGAACGCTACCGTATCGACGACGTAGTGGGGGGCCAGGGCGACATTAATATGTTTTCACTAGGCCTAGTCTATCGCTTCGGCAGGGAAACGCCCGTTCAGCCACAGGTAGTCGTGCCGATCAAAGTGAAGACACAGGAGTATTGCACCATCCTCGATATCCAGTTTGAGATAAAGCAGGATGTGATTGAGCGCCAAGAGAAGGAGAAGCTTGCAGTCATAGGGACATTTATGAAAAAATACCCCGACACCACAGCCGTAATCGAAGGGCATTCTGACAATGTCGGTACCAGGGACTACAACCTGAAACTCTCGCAGCGTCGTGCACAAAGTGTGGTGAGCTATCTGGTCGATGAGTTAAATATTGCCCCCGACCGTTTAACGGCAGTGGGATACGGTGAGACTCGCCCCATCGCTGACAATAGTACGCGCGAAGGCAAACAGGCGAATCGTCGCATTGCAGCGGTCATTGCTTGTGTAACGGATATCGCAGGTCTTAAGGTGACCCCCGCTAGAATGACAATCGCGATGGAGATGAATTTCGATCCATACAAAACCGTAGTAGATCAACAGTACTACAATGAACTTGCTAATGTGGCGAAGCTTATGAGAGCGGACCCTGCTATCACTGCAGCCGTTGAAGGGCATGCGGCTGGCCGCGTCGGCAAGACAAGTGTATCTGATAAAGATGCAATGGAAATCTCGCAGAAGCGTGCAGAGGCGGTGGTCGATCATCTAGTGAGCAAAGAGGGCATATCGCGTGAACGACTGTCTACTGCAGCGTTCGGCAAAACCAAACGCGTCTCTTACGACACTATGCTGAAAGGTCAGGAGGAAAACCGTCGCGTTAATATTATCTTCAATTACGTGACAAAATAATTAAAGGGGGGGGCAGAGCCACTGCTCCCCCCCCCCTTTAATTTCTCACCAAACATAAATTCATTTGAGGCCGCACTTTTCTACAATAGGTGGCGGCTTTAGAAGATGTGTGGTGGCACTGTTGTTCTTTTTGCCTTTAATTCTCGGCAGGCGCACAAGCCTGCCGTTTTTACTCAGCAAACTCAAAATAGACCCCGCCACCGCCAGCGCGCCACTCATTACATCGATGGCGGACATTCTAGGGATACTTATTTACTTTAGTATTGCGGTCGCGATTATCCCAATCCCTTAAAACAACAAAGCACCAGGCCTGGTGCTTTGCTTCTACTTTCTAGCCCAGCTCAAGTTTGGGGCGATCAAAATAAAGTTCGACCAGTAAGCCACCCAGGCTTTCGCTGTGACCGAATACCAAATGCCCTTGATAGGCATACACCATTTGTTCGACCTGCTGCAAACCACCCGGCTCCTCACCTGGTTGACGTGCTTGAGAACGTTGCTGAATTTGCTCTAAACGATCCGCTGCCATGCCTTCACCATCGTCTTCAAAACGCAAACATAAGCGATCATCTAAATGAGCCACACTGACCATCACCTGCGACTCACTCCAATTGACCGCGTTATTCAGTAAGTTTTTTAATAGTAAATCCATGTCCGTTTGCGCAATCAAAAAGGTGGCGTCTTCAGGCGTATAATTTAATTTGATCTGCAGGTCTGGATGACTGGCTTGATAAGCGTCAATATGACGACGCAAATCACGTGGCCAATGAATTTGATAAGCGTTGGGTTTTTGATCGTTTAACACCATGCGCGCTCGAAGCTGAATCAGAGCCTGGTGTAAATGGTCGGCTAAAGGCATCCATTCGGATGGCCAACGTTTACCAAAAATATCGGCCTGCAAACTTTGCAACCCAAGCTGTTTAGAATTCGGTAAGTGCCCCAATTGATGCCCTAAAAAATATCGACTTAAGCCCAAGGTAATCAACCATAACAAGCCAATTAAGGCACTATAAAACACATAAAACTGTTTAAGCATGGCGGTTTCTAAGGTGTAATCCTTTGCGACAGCTAAATCCAACCAGCGGTCATTAAACTCCACACTACCAAAACTCACTAACACCGGTTTTTGATTGGGTCCCTCAGCAATAAATAAATCAACGTCTGCACTGGTGCGCTCCGGTAAAGGCAGCACATAACCATCTAACGAAGGCGAGTCTATATGCTGCTGACCTTGAGCATACAAAACAAAATAATGCCCAGAACCGGGTTCAGAAAAGTTGACTCGCTGAGAACTGATGTCGACCTCAATAGGTTGGTTTTCCGACCATTGCGTCTGCGTCAATAAAGCACGCGCATCGGCAGTCAATTGCTGACCTACCCAGTATTGGCTACCAAAATAAACCGCGGACAAACCTAGCCCCCAAAAAACCAAAAACACCAAACTTACCGTGAATCCAAAACCACGATTAAATTGAGTTCGTAATGACCGAAACTTCATAGGTGCCCCTCCCTTTCTTAACAACCCAGGGAGTGTCTTGGTTGATAAGGTGTTTAACTTTGTTTTTTAGTAATCGCCACATTAGCGCTGGGTTCCAGTCTAAATCGCGACACCTGTTGACGTAAGTCATCGGCCTGCTCTTGCAAATCGTGACTGCCGGCGGCTAACTCTTCAACTATCGCGGCGTTTTGTTGGGTCACGCTATCCATTTCACTTACCGCATGACTCACGGTATTTATACCGTCAGCTTGCTGTTGGCTCGCATTCGCAATGTCTGACACCATTGAACTCATGGTCGCCATGCTTTGATTAATTTCGGTTAAGGCTTCGCTGGTTTGACGCACTAAATCACCGCTGGTTTCACTAATTCTTAACGTGTCTTCTATTAAGCCTTTAATTTGTCCGGCGGCCTCAGCCGACTTACCCGCCAATCCACGTACTTCGCCCGCCACTACGGCAAAACCACGCCCGTGATCACCCGCTCTGGCGGCTTCTACTGCGGCGTTTAAGGCTAACAGGTTAGTTTGGAAGGCAATGCCATCAATCAATGTAATAATATCTTCGATTTTGCGACTGGCGGCCAGCATATCTTCCATTGAGCCCATCGCTTGCTGCATGATACTTACACCTTGCGTCAGTTTTTGTTGAGCTTCAGTTGACATTTTATTAGCCTGATCCGCATTTTCCGCATTACGTTTAACACTGCCGGTCATTTCTTCCATTGATGAAGATGTCTTTTCTAACGACTGCGCCAACTGCTGAATACGATCGGATAAGTCTTGGCTACCATTCGCCATCGAACGCGCGCCAGAGCTAACGCCATGAGTAACCAGACCCACCTGACCAATCATTTCAGCCATATTCTGGGTTGATTGATTGAGGTTATCACGCAACCACTGCATTTTACCTTCGTAAGATTGTGTAATACGGGCACTTAAATCGCCCTGACTAATCTGATTTTGAACCTGCCCTAGGCTTTCAACAAATTGTTCGAGTGAATCCAAACTCTTATTAATCGAATCCTTCAGCGGCACAAAGTCGCCACGCGCTTCGGCTTCAACCCGCTTTGAAAAATCGCCATGTTCTAAAGCATTGAGGGTCTGACCGATATCATCGACCGACTCTTTAATATGGCTAGCTGAACGCTCTAAGTCAAACAATACATCTTCAAAACCACCTTGCAACTGGGCATGCTGATCGCGGTGCACATTTAATTCACCCGAACGGAAGTTGTGTGCGGTTTTTTGCAACATGTTCATAACGGCTTCAACTTGATTAACCGATTGGTTAACGCCATTTTTAAGTTCCAAAAAGTGGCCTTCATATTGGTTAGACACCCGCGCTGAAAACTGGCCTTTCGCCACCGTCTGCATCACCTGGTTCACTTCTTTGATGGCGCTTTCAATATTCGCCATGAGTTGATCCATACCTTGAGCAATCATGCCCATTTCGCCTTTGCATTTTAAGTTGGCGCGATGGGTTAAATCTCCCGTCTGCACCACTTTTTGCATGGTATTCGCCATATGTTCAAGCGGTTTCGTGATGCTGGATGCGACCCATAAACCACCAAAAATTAACAACAAAGCACTTATACCCAAACCTGACCAAATTAACATTTGGTTAAACTGCTGATCTTTATGCATCGCATTAACGGCATTCACATTCTGTTGCATTTCGTAACGCAAAAACACATCCACAATCTGCGCAAACTCTTGATATTTAGGATCAAAGTCGTTTAATAAAATGTCTTTTGCTTCATCCGTAAAACCAACATCCAGCGCAACAGTAAAACCACCGAACGATGAAAACGCGCTGGCCGCATTCGCGCGCAAACGCCCTAACATAATGGCTTCGGCCTTATCAAGCTCCATCGCATCCAAAGCATCAAATAAGCCGGCGATATTTTGTGAAGAGTCGGTTAATAACGTCATCTGCTTAGCTAAAGCCTCTTCATCCTCAATGATCACCATATTACGCTGCATAATGGCGCGCTCGTCGGCAAAGTTTTTCAACTTGTTCACGGCATTGAGCTTGGCGCTGTTGACATTAATAATCTTATCGACCGCTTGTTGCGACTGATGCATAATAAATTGTGTAAATAAATTACCCAGCGTTAACAACACCAGCACAGCAATAATACTTAACAACAAGCGCGTTTTGATTTTCATTCAAATCTCCGTAAGTAAAAACAAGGTAATTCTTAGCCGGTCAAAAAATAATCTGGCGCCCAGTCTAATCAAAAAACTTAACAAACGTAATAAAATTATCTTTTTGCCAGCACAAGTCTGGCTTATATCAGCTAATGCCAATTGTGGCTTTGTCGTGCGGTTTTGAGTTGTTCTTTATTTTCATATTTAAATTAACCCCGCTGGGTTAGACTGTCTTAAAAATGGGCACCTCGATTAACCCCTGATTCATTCTGGCAACGCCAAGTTTTTCAGA
>NZ_JACUTY010000045.1 GCF_014859555.1 Thiomicrospira sp.
CGGCTTGGTTGGGGGGTCGAGCTGCAACATGGCTTGTTTATAAACTAACGCGGCTTGCGAATCTTGACCTTCCGCCTCGTAACACTGCGCCAATATATGGAAGGTTTCGAGTTCGGGCCGTAACCGTAAACTTTCACGCAAATAACCGTGCGCCTGACCCCATAGCTGGCTTTGACAAGCCAGCCGCCCTAAACTCAACAACAATACCGGGTTGTCAGGATGCTCTTTTAACCAGGCCTGGGCTTTTTTAAGCCGATCATAGGCCGGGCCAAATTGAATTTGGCCATACAAATACACCAAACGTTCGTCCCATTGGGCTTTAATCGCTTTGTCTAGCCACTCCGCCACGCCGTTTAATTGTTTGGCCTGTAAACAATATTGAACATATTCCGCCATCACCGGCGGGCTGAGTTTTTGCTTCGTACTTAAGCCTTTCCACTGGGCTTCCAAATCTTCTAAATTGGCGGCTTTGGCCAAACGCATCGCACTCACTTCGGTTTCTAGGCCTTCCAAATCATCACGATTCAGTCCTGCGTGTTTTTTAATCGCGGGCATTAACGTCATTAAAGTTTCGGCTTGTTTCTGCTGGCGCAATAACGATACATATTCGCTTAAAACCGCACGGTGATTGGGTTGTAAGCGATGCAATTCACTCAAAATGATCGCCGCTGTGCTCGCGTCTTGATCTCTAATTAAGCGGGCTTCGACCAAACCAATCGTCAGGCCGTCTTCAGGATATAACTCACGCGCCTGGGCTAAATACTTATCGCGCCGAGCACTGGCCTGTTGCATATCGGCCATTTTGGCGGCGGTTAAATAATGTACCAAGCCGTTTTCGCTTAATTTAGCGGTTTTAATCAATTGTTTTTCGGCTTGTGCCCAGTCGGATTCTTCTTGCGCAATCAGCCCTTTCGACAAACTCATTTGGGCTTGGCGATAACGTTTTATTTGACGGCGTTTACGCCAAGCGGCCGGTAACCCTTTTAACCATAACCAGATTCGAATCAGCGCATAAAACACCATCAACAGGACTATCAAACCCGCCAACACAAGACTGACGCTGGTGTTAATCTCCCAAACATCCCACTTAAGTGTCACTTCACCTATATTTAACAAGGCCAAACTCGTTAAGCTGACCGCAAAAATTAATATTAACCCCCAACCGATTAGTTTTTTCATTGCGCGCCCTCATCACCGGGTTGATCCGCTGGATGTTTTTTGATGCTAAACAATTCGTTAAAACGCGAAAAAATGCCTTCTAACTGCGGCGTAATTTCATCCACCGCTTGTTGCACTTTTGGTGCCATACGCGCCATCCAATCAGCTTGGGTTTGTGCCAGTTCGTTCAGCTCTTCGGTTAGGGTTTGTATTTCGGTTTGCAGACGTTGTTTGTCTTGCTGCCATTGTTCCGATTCTACATAACCCTCTATTGCGGACCATTCTTGTTGTGCGCGCTGATTAAGCTGTTGCAACTCTTCTCGCAATGTTTGCAAGCCGGTCTGTAGGTCTTGTTTGGCTTGCTCTAAATCGGCACGTAACTTCGGGTCATCAATCTTAATCACCTTATCGTCCGACTCCGAAAAACCAAACATCGCCTGACTCGCTTCGCTTAAACGCAATTGCATTTCTTGCAGCTGGGCTTGGGTGGTTTGTTGATTTTGCTCTAGTTCGTTTAAAGCTGTTTCCCAAGCTTGTTGTGTTTTTTTAAACTCCGCTATCTGTTGTTGCTGGGTTTGCAGTTTGTCCGAAACCTGGGCCAACTCGGCGTGCAAAGGCTGCAATTGTTGGTTTATTTGCGCGGCACTAGGCACCTGCTGCAAATGCAACCAAGACGCCAAGCCTAAGGCAAACGCGGTGCCGGAAACAAATAAGATAATCCAGGTTAAAAGATTGGCGGTACCTGCTCGCGAACCGGCCGAACCCGAAGCTTTAACGCGTTCGGCTTTTTTGGTGTGTTTTGGCGCTTGTTCAGATTGATTCGATTGATCAGATGACTTGGATTCGGCCTCAACAAACTCACCTTCCACCACATGATGTTCTGCTTTGGGGGTAATGGGTTCACTCATGGCTTTCTCCTAAAGAGCGGGCATAACGTTGCAAGGTTTCCACAATCGCGCCATCACTTGAAGTGGGCGTGACCAAAATGGGCCCACTAAACCCGATCTTGCGTGCGGCGTTTTGAATGCGTTGACTAAATACTATCAGAGTTTGGCGAAAGCACCAGGCCTGGTGGTCTGGATTTTGTGCCGCCAATTGCGCGCTAAACACATCTAAACTGCTGACACTGGTAAACAATAACACCGGCGTTTGGGCCTGTTTAAAGGTTTGCCAAGCCGTCTGACAAAAAGGTGCGGCTTGGCGCCGATAGACTTCTAAAAAATCGACCTGCGCACCCTGTTCGATCAGGCTTTGCGCTAAATATTCACGCCCGCCATCGCCTCGCACAATCGCAACCCGCAAGCCTTTAGGCTGTGCAAACACAGCCAAATTTAACATGCCTTCGGAATCAAACGTGTTTGGCACCGGCGCTAAGTTTGGCCAGCCTTGTTGTTGAATGGCTTGCGCGGTCGCGTCACCCACCGCGACCAAAGCGGCATTAAACCTGGCCGACTTGTTAGGTAATTGCTGGGCGAAATGTTTAACCGCGTTACGACTGACAAATACCCACACATCATAGTCATCCCATTGCGGACAATGCTCTAAAGCCTGTGTCTGAATCTGCAAACTTGGGCAATCCAAACTAGCAAATCCGGCCTCAAGCAAGGCTTGATTTAAGCACCAGGCCTGGTGCTTTGGGCGCGTATTGAGTAAAGTCGGCGTCATAAATTTATCTGCCTGATGTAAGTGCACCATTCAGCTTGATCGCGCTTAAGCCTGCTCGCTATAAAGTTTTTGCAGGATTTCGCGTGCGCCAGCTTCCAATAATTGCTGGCCAATATCACGCCCCAACTCTTCGGCTTGAGCGGCTGGCGCACGGCCTTCTTTACGCACAATATGTGAGCCGTCGGATTCTGCCACCAAACCACGTAACCAAACTTCACCACCTTGTAACAACGCAAATCCGCCGATCGGCACTTGGCAACCGCCGTCCAAGGTATGGTTCATCGCACGTTCGGCACGCACCACAATTTCAGTATCGGCATGGTTTAATACCGCAACAAGTTTCTGCGTGTCGATATCATCGGTCAGGGTTTCAATTCCCAGTGCGCCTTGCGCCACCGCAGGCAAACAAAGTTCCGGTGCCATGCGATCACGAATGCGTGCTTGCAAACCTAAACGCTCTAAGCCGGATGTCGCCAATACAATCGCGTCATACTCACCGGCATCCAATTTACCCAAACGTGTGCCCACGTTACCACGTAAAAACCGCACCTCTAAATCTGGGCGCATCGCTTGAAACTGGGCTTGGCGACGCAGGCTTGAGGTGCCCAAAATCGCACCCTGTGGCAAGGCGTCTAAGTTTTCATAGTTATTGGATACAAATGCATCGGTCGGATCATGGCGTTCCATAATCGCACTTAAAACAAACCCTTCGGGCAATTCCATTGGCACATCTTTCATCGAATGCACGGCTAAATCGGCTTGGCCAGAGAGCATTTGATCTTCTAATTCTTTGGTAAACAGACCTTTGCCACCAATCTTTGCTAACGGCACATCCAAAATTTTGTCACCTTTGGTGCTCATCGGAATGAGTTCAACCACCAGGCCTGGATGGGCTTTTTCCAGCAGGGCTTTAACAAATTCGGCTTGCCACATCGCGAGTGGGCTTTTACGGGTTGCGATACGTAAGGTCGTCTTCATAGTCTGTTCCATTTATGTTTAAGCCACACATTTTACTCAAATGCCACTAGGATTTTCGTTAAAATAGCGCCATCATCCAACGAAAGGCGATATATCATGCTAAAAATCATTTTTTCCCTTGTATTATCCAGCCTACTATTGGCGGGCTGCGATCGCGAAGCTCACGCCAATCAGCTTAAAGAAATGGACGATTTCGCTTGGACCGCGCAAGAAGCGCGTGAAAAAAATATTCCAATTATGATTATGTTCACGGCCAAATGGTGCGAATTTTGTGACGAACTCAAAAAAGCCGTGCTTCACCCAATGTTGCGCGGCGGGCTTTATGACGGCTATGCCGTGATTATGCGCCAAGTCAGTGTCGACGCAAGCCAGCAAATTAAGTTTTCTGCCAATGAAAACATAGCCAAAAACGAGTTCGCCAAAATGTATAACGCCCATGTCACCCCCACCTTGATTTTTGTTGACTCACGCGGCTTGCCAGTGGGGGATCGAATTGTGGGTAATTTCGACACGCAGTTATTCGCCGCCATGATTCACAAGTCGTTAAATCAGGCATATGAAAAAATGGGCAACCCCATGGTATTGCCGACCTCGCCCGAACACATGCGTCGCCCATTGGACGGCTTTCCCGAAAAATAACCTATTAAAGGTGCGTTATGACACAAAACATTAACCAACAAAAACTGTCCAGTGGCCGTTTTACCGAGTCAACCGATGCGTTTGTTGAAGAATTTACCGCCTCCATTCAGTTCGATCATCGCCTGTATCGCCAAGATATTCAAGGCTCGATTGCGCACGCACGCATGTTATATAAAGTCGGCATTTTGAGCGCCAAAGAAGAAGACGACATTATTAAAGGCTTGGAGCTGGTTCAAAACGAAATCGAAAACGGTGAAATGACTTGGTCAATTAAACAAGAAGATATTCACATGAATATCGAATCTCGTTTAACCCAAATGATTGGCACAACGGGTAAAAAACTCCACACTGGCCGTTCACGTAACGATCAGGTTGCGACCGACATTCGCTTATATGTGCGTGATGAAATTGACTTTATTTTGACCGAACTCAAACGTCTGCAACAAGGTATTATTAGTGTCGCCGAACGCGAAGCCGACACGATTATGCCGGGCTTCACCCACTTACAAACCGCACAACCGGTGACGTTTGGCCACCATATGCTGGCTTGGTACGAAATGATAGTGCGCGATGTTGAACGTTTAGAAGACTGTCGCAAACGTGTCAATACCTTACCACTGGGTTCCGCCGCTTTGGCCGGCACGACTTATCCGATTGATCGCGAATACACCGCCAAACTTTTGGGGTTTGAGCGCATTAGTCAAAACTCGTTGGATGGCGTGTCGGATCGGGACTTTGCGATTGAACTCACCGCTTGGGCGGCGACTTTATTAATGCATTTATCGCGTTTTTCAGAAGAACTCATTCTGTGGTCATCGGCGCAGTTTCAGTTTATTGATTTGCCAGATAGGTTTTGCACTGGTTCGTCAATTATGCCGCAAAAGAAAAACCCAGATGTGCCGGAGTTAGTGCGCGGAAAATCCGGTCGGGTTTATGGCAACTTAATTAGTTTGTTGACCTTAATGAAATCACAGCCTTTGGCTTATAACAAAGACAACCAAGAAGACAAAGAACCTATTTTTGACACTATTGATACCGTTCGTGGTTGTTTGCGCGCATTTGCCGACATGATCCCCGCTATGCAGGTAAAACGTGAAATGACTTACGAAGCCGCCAAACGCGGATTCTCTACCGCCACCGATTTGGCCGATTATTTGGTTCGTAAAGGTTTAGCTTTCCGTGATGCGCATGAAATTGTCGGCTTGGCGGTCGCTTATGGGGTAAAAAACAAATTGGATTTATCCGATATGCCACTCAAAACCTTACAAGGGTTCAGCGATAAAATAGGTGACGATGTATTTGAGGTCTTAACCTTAGAAGGTTCCGTGGCCGCACGTAACCACTTAGGTGGCACCGCGCCAGAACAGGTTAAAGCTCAGGTTAAAAAAGCCAAGCAAGCTTTGGCTTAAAGGCCGAGCTTGTCATTCAAAGCAAAGCGAAGAATCTTGTAAAAGGCGAACGCTAGATTGCTGACCACCAGGCCTGGTGATCTGAATTTTCAAACCCCTTAAAGCAAAAAACCCCGCCGAGGCGGGGTGATTGTGCCAATAAAGACACACAAACAAAACTAACTAGGAAAACACCAGCGAGGTTAGAAGTTGTAAATCGCACCTAAAGAGATCGCGCTTACGTCTTTACCATTTACCGTTGTAACTGATGAACCGTGACCGCCACCTACAACTGAAAACTTGGCACCTTCATCATTCGATGTTGCCGCATAGGCCGCATACAAGGTTAGGTCTTTACCAAATTTACGGTCAATGCCAACCACCATCATTGAGCCACCATCGTTTTTAGCACTGGATTCATCGGCAATATAATACTGACCACGTAAACGATAATCGGCATTTAGATCATAATAAGCACCCAAGCCCATTACGGTATTGTCATTACTCGCTTCATTTGCATCCTCATAAAACGCCGCGACACGCATGCCTTTCATCACGTTATAGGTGGCACCTAAACGAATCGCTTCTTTGCGGTCGTTTGTTACACCACCAGTGATACCAGCACCTTGGCTTTCTTGAGCGACCATCACAGTTAACGGGCCATTTTTATAAGTTAAAGATACACTGGTTGCATCCGTTTCGTTATCCAATTCATCATCCGCATTATTATTTGCTGAATATTGTGCATCTAACTTCAACCCACTGAATTCAGGGGTTTGGTAATGAACACTATTGTGAAAACGTTTATCAAAAGTGCCTTTAGTCATGTTACGTGCATCACCAATACGATCACCAAACATATCCGTAAAGCTTCTTACTTTTTTCGTTGGGGTGTCAAAATAACCTAAACGTACTAGACCAAAGTCACCTTTTAAACCAAAAAAGGAGTCGCGAGACGTAAAGACATCTTTGTTGGTTCTTCTATCAAAGTTGATGGTTTGCTCTAGCTGCATCATGGCGGTTAAGCCATCAACCACTTCTGTTTTAGCAGCAAAGCGCAAACGAGATGCATTACTCGCGACATCCATACCAGAATCCTTAGCGGCACCAGAAGCACCATTATCTATCTGGTCAATCGACATGTGGGCACGGCCAGAAACTGACACCTCTGCAGCCATGGCTGGAACGGTGAAGGCGGTTACGGCGGCGCCGATGGCTAGAGCTAGAATTTTTTTCTTCATGAGTTTTTCCTTAATCAATAAAAATTAAACGCGTTAATTTGAAACACGCGATAACTTTACGCATTGCCAGTGCGTGACTGATTAAGGTTTTATGAATCTAGATGACGGTTTTTTGACAAGCTACGCACAAGCACCAGGCCTGGTGGTGTGCGGTGGGTATAATCATGGGGGGGTCTTTAGCTATTCAGGTAAATAATAAAGTCATGATAAGGCAACGGGCGCGCAAAATAATAGCCTTGGAAGTCATAACAACCCTGCCCAATAAGCGCCTGACGCTGGGCTTCGGTTTCGACACCTTCCGCCAACACATGCAAACCTAAAGCTTTGCCCATCGCAATAATGGTGTCGGTTAACACTAGGCTGCTGGCTTCTTGGCCAATATCGTGCACAAAACTTTGGTCGATTTTAAGCTGATCTAACGGCAAACGTTTGATGCTGGATAAGGAGGAGTAGCCCGTACCAAAATCATCCATCGAAAACAATACGCCACGCTGTTTAAGCTGCTGCATTTTTGCAATCGTGTCTTCCAAGTCATCCAACACCATACTTTCGGTTAGTTCGAGTTTGAGCTGACCGGGCTGCAACTGGTAATAATCCAACCAATGCGTGACCTTTCTGACAAAATCAGCTTGGCGTAATTGGCGCACACTGACATTCGCCGACAAGGTTAAATGCCTAAGCGAGGGCTGATTTTTCCATTCACCAAGGCGGTTACACGCCTGCTGCAGCACCCAGTCGCCAATCTCAATAATCAAACCGCTGTCTTCCGCAATCGGGATAAACTGGGCAGGGGATATTAAACCTTGCTGAGGGTGACGCCAGCGAATCAAAACCTCAGCCCCCTTAACTTGATTGAGTTCATTTAGTTGGGGCTGGTAGTAAAGTTCAAGCTGTTTATGCTCAATCGCATAACGCAAATCATCTTCCAATTTTAAACGGTGCTCCAAGGCTTCTTGCATTAGCGGATCAAACAAACGAATCGTGTTTCGACCCGCATGCTTGGCTTGATACATCGCGCTGTCGGCGTTTTTTAACAACTCATCCAAGCTGATTTGATGACCTCGGAATAAGGCCACGCCAATACTCGGGCTGCTGTAATGTTCGTAGTCGTTAAGGTAGTAAGGCTGATTTAAACAATCACGAATGCCTTCGGCGAAATGCTCCATCTCAAGCGACGCTTTGTGTTCATCACGGCTCAGCTCTTCGTACAAAATAACAAACTCATCGCCACCCAAACGCACGACCATGTCAGATTCACGCGATTGCTTAGTCAAGCGCGAGGCTACTTCGAGCAAAAGCATGTCACCTACATTATGGCCTTTAGTATCATTGAGGGTTTTAAAGTTATCCAAGTCAATAAACAACAACGCGCCATAACGTTGCGTACGTGCACTGATAACTTGGGCGTGCTCAATCCGTTCAACCAATAACCGACGATTGGGCAACTCGGTCAGTGGATCATAAAACGCCAGTTTTCGAATTTGCTCTTCGTCTTCTTTGCGTTGTGTAATGTCCAAAAACGCACCCACATAATGCGTAACACGATTTTTTCGATCGTACACCGCCGTGATCGTCAACCATTCGGCGTAGAATTCGCCATCTTTACGGCGGTTCCAAATCTCGCCTTTCCAGCTGCCGTTGGTTTTAAGGCTTTGCCACATGTTTTTGTAAAAGTCTTTGTCTTGACGGCCTGAACTTAAAATAGCTGGGGTTTTGCCAATCACGTCTTCAGCAGAATAACCGGTAAGGCGTGTAAAGGCTTTATTGACCTTTAAAATCTTGCCTGCGGGGCTGGTAATGGTGATGCCTTCTTGCACATCAAACGCGGTGGCGGCAATACGCAGTTCTTCGCGATTACGCAAAATCGAAAACAGCGTCCAACCCAGCAACACAATTAAAATGGTCGTAACCGAAATATTATTAACCAAATCCGCATGCAAGTCATCCAACAAAGGTGCAGGCGACAAAGCGACCAAGTAAGCGGCGTTATGGCCTTCAATATCGTTAATGGCCAAAAAACTCGCCACATGATATTGCTCATTTAAGCGAAACGGCACAGCGAAACTGTGCCCCAGTTCCATCTTGCGCAACACCTCGGGATTCGTTCGTAATGGTTTACCCGCTTGGTGGGCATATTCGCTTAAATCACTCGACGCATTTGGCAATTTTTGTTCTGGGTTTTCTTGCAACCAGGCCTGGTTGAATAAACTCGGTACATAATAAGATTTATAACCTTCAAACACCGCCGCATGCACACGCCAGTTCAACACCAAGGCATACTCACGCGAGTTATCCAGCAGCGCAATGTCTCTTCTTAGGGTTTCAAACGCATTACTAAACTCCACCGCACCTAAATGCTGACCATTATAAATAATGGGGTAAACACTACGCAAACCAGGCAAAACTCGGCCCAGCTCAAAACCGCTGGTAGGCTCTAAGCGAGTATTAGCTAACCGAAAGGATTCACGCAAACTGGTTAAGTCATCGCCAAATTCAAGGGGCGCATGTAGGCGCAATAAACTTACGTTATTAGGCAAAGTAAACTGGAACTGATACACACCTTGTTGCGAAAGGTGATCGTATACTGGCTTTAATTGTTCGAAAAGTTCCGAACGGGCGTGATCTCGCTTGGACGGGATTTGTGCTTGTTTTAACAAATCGAGAATAGCGGGCTGCATAATATAGGTTTGAAAATACGCATCTTTACCGCGTTGATGAATCTGTTGCACGGCGGTCCAAGTCACATTCAAATCTGCAATTTGGCGCTGAGTATAGCTATATTGCTCTACGTTTACTCGGTAGGTAAAGTAATAAGCGGCCAAACTCCACACCGTAATCAGTAGTAACCCAATTAAGACAGCTAAACGTTTAGTCGACACATTTACTCCAGTTCATCAAAATAGCCACCCTTATTAATAGCTTTAATTATTGGTCACCTCGATTAATTATACAGTCTAAAATTTAGAAAAAATTGGATTATAACAGGGCTTATATAGATGAATATTTGACCTTAAGCTTAAGTAACCATTACTATTGAAAACCCACTAAATTCTTATCTAAAGGCAAGTTAATGTACAACCAAGCCAGAACCGGTCTGCTGAAAGGCATGAACCCCTTATTAACGATTTCATCCTTTGTGATGATTGGCTTAGCTTTGGTGCTGGTCGGCTTTTATACCCAACAAAGTGCGGATGCGATTTATGGCTTACGCACTTTTTTAAATCCATTCTTAGAATGGTATTACGTTGCGCTGGTCGCGTTTTTGTTGTTTTTTATGATCTGGCTGGGCGTCGGGCGCTTTAAAAATGTGCGTTTGGGCAATGACGACGAGCAACCCGAATTTAGTTTTTTCTCTTGGATTAGTATGCTGTTTGCCGCCGGAACCGGCATCGGGATTCTGTTCTGGTCGGTTGCGCAACCGATTATGCAATTTCAGCTCAACCCATTCATGGATCAAGGCATGACACCCGAAGCGGCGGTGATCGCAATGCGTTTATCGTTTTTTCACTGGGGCATTAACGGCTGGGCGATTTTTTCATTCGTGGCGTTAACCATGGCTTATTTTGCGTTTCGGCATAACTTACCGCTAACCGTTCGCTCCGCACTTTATCCATTGCTAGGCGAACGCGTGCGTGGGCCAATTGGCGATATGATTGATTTGTTGGCGGTATTTGCCACCGTGTTTGGCATCGCCACCACTTTGGGCTTAGGTATCCAGCAGATGAACGCCGGACTGCATCATGTGTTTGGCTTAACCGATTCGTTACAGCTTCAACTCACGGTTATTGCGGTGATTATGGGGATTGCGACTTTTTCGGTGTTATCTGGTGTTAATCGCGGTGTGCGTTTATTGTCTGAACTTAACTTTTGGCTGAGTTTGCTGGCGGTGAGTTTTATGCTGTTATGGGGGCCCACTCAATATTTAATTGGCCTGATGCTTGAAGCCACCGGCGATTATATTCAAAACATTATTCGCATGACGTTTCACACCAATGTGACCCACGGCAGTAACTGGCAGGCCGATTGGACCGTGTTTTTCTGGGGTTGGTGGATAGCTTGGTCGCCGTTTGTGGGCATGTTTATTGCCCGAATTTCTCGTGGTCGTACGTTTCGTGAATTTGTTGCGGGCGTGTTGTTGGTGCCGACCGGTATCACCATTATTTGGATCGGCCTATTTGGCGGCACCGCGTTATATCAGGAATTGTTTGGGCAAGGCGGGGTCATTGCGGCGGTAGATGAAAACGTCGCCACCGCGTTATTTGTCATGATCAGTGGCATGGAGTTGGGTGTTCTCACACCTTGGGTATCGAGTTTATTGCTGTTATTAATTGGCACCTATTTAATCACCTCGGCCAATGCTGGCACCTTGGTAATTAACACGATTTTATCCGGTGGCGATATTAACCCACCAGTGATCCATCGTTTTATGTGGGGCGTATTTTTAGCTTTGTTAACCGCAGTGCTTTTAATTGCGGGCGGTCTAGCAATTTTACAAGCGGCGGTGATTGCGGCGGCGATGCCATTTTCACTGATTATTTTGGCGATGATTGCCAGCTTGTTACAAGCGCTTGAACAAGAAAAGTTTGCCGCGCGCACGGGTGGCCGTCATGTGCCTCCGGCCGAACCTTGGATTGTCAACGAAACTACTGAAAATGAAGTGCCTTTGGCTGGAATGGTCAAAGCCGCACACGAGCGTTTGGGAACCCGCAGCGAATCGGATGAGGTCGTTCAGGATGAAATCAAGCGCCCTTAAAATTGAACCCTTGGATGGCTCAATAACTTGGCCAACTAATCGGTTGGCTTTTGTTGATGACTGACGTTAGGTTGGCAATCGGTTGAAGAAGGCTCGCGTTCGGCGCGCAAGGCCAGTAAATGCTGTTTACCTTTGGCACGCTGAGCACGCACCACATCGAGCTTATTTTGCAGGTCTTCACGATTTTCGTCTAGCACAGACTCATCAAAAGCCGTCATTAAGGCCTGCTCTTTTTGCTTCAGCTCTTTAAGCATTTTACGCAAGGACGTCAGGTCTTTGCGCTGTTGCTTAACATCCGCATCCAAAAAAGCCATCAGTTTTTTGAGCATTTTCTTCAATTTCATCGCCGCCTCCTTAAGTTTGACGCGAATGGAAAATGGGGCCTAAGCCAACCACTCTAAGACCGTAACTTAAACAGATTGTACTTTCGCCAGGTTTTCAATTTCTTGACTGTCGAGCGCGAGGGTTTTCGAACTGCGCAAATCCGGGTCGACTAACAAGGCTCGGGCGGCTTTAATTAAATGGTTAGCCAGCTCCATAACATAACTTTCATCGTTCATCACCGAGGTGGCGACATGCGCCTGAATCGTGCGACTACGAATAAGCTCATCTAAATTATCCATCAGTTGCTGACTGGCTTTTTCTTGGGTGAGTTTAAGCGCATCTAAAGACAAAGACGTGACATTTTCAGGATGTTTTAAAATGTCACGCAATTCGCGCAGTAGTTTGGCCATTTGCAAACGCATCGTGTCGTACTGATCTCGCACCGCTAATTGGCTTGACATGCCATAACGTGAGAGATTTTTGTGCATGTGCTTCATGGCTTTAATGGCCTCAACCAAGCTTCGACTGGCTTGACGCAATACAAACAGTTCTTCGCTGGCCTCGCGCGGCAGTTCTCGGGTTTGAGCTTCGCCAATAAACCCAACGATTGCGCTGTGCAAACTCTTAATTTTGTTTTCGTAAGCATCGTCCAAATCCAATGGCATAATGCGGCGCGTATTTTTTACCGCCTCCGCCAAAGACTCTTCCGATTCAATCACCGCACGCCGCAAACTAATGCCGTGCGCCAATAAGCCATACGCATTATCAAACAGGTGTTGCACCTCTTTACGCACGGCGCTCACCGATGTAGTCGGGGTTTCAAGTGCATCTGGATACAAATAAAGCGGCTGTTCCCGACTTGCTGGTACAAAGTTTATATAACGAATCAACGCGGCTTCCAACTTGTATAAAAACGGCCACAATAACAACACGCCCAGCAAATTAAATAAGGTGTGGAATAACGCGAGTTTTAATAAATAGTTATCCGCAGCAATACCTAACCAGGCCGCCAAGTAATCCACCGCCCAAACAAATTGATTGATAAAAGCAATCGCCACTGTGGCCGTAATCACATTAAATATGACGTGCGCTACCGCAAGGCGTTTACCGCTTAAGTTGGCCGCCAGCCCGCCCATTATAGTGGTTATGGTTGTACCCAAATTTGCACCAATTGCCAACGCCAGGGCGTTTTCATAACTCACCTGGCCGGTGGCCAGCGCCGCAATAATCACCAATAAAGTGGCGTGGCTGGATTGCATAATCACCGTTACCAGCATGCCGATCAAGGTAAATAACAACACACCCACCAGGCCTGGTAGCGCATATTGCGCTAAGTTTACGCCCGACTGAAACACCTCAAAGCCCGCCTTCATGTAATGAATGCCGAGGAACAAGAAGCCAATTCCCAGTAACACATAACCCAAGCCTTTTAGGCTTTTGCTTTTTTGCATAAACAGGATCACACCAAACACAATCGCCGGCATCGCGTAACTCGCAATATCAACTTTCAAACCAAAGCCAGCAATCAGCCAAGCACCAGTGGTGGTGCCAATATTTGCGCCCATAATAATGCCAATACCAGCGGCCAAGGTGATCATCTGCGCACTAACGAAAGAAATGGTAATTAAGGAGACGAGTGAACTCGACTGCATTAAGGTGGTGGCGGTCATACCAAAGGTCACACTTTTCCACGATCGACTGGTTGAGACGCGCAGTAAACTTTCTAGAGTGCCCCCGGTAAAGGCTTTAAAGCCTTCTTCTAAACACACCATGCCAAATAAAAACAGCGCAATCCCCGCCGCGATTTCTTTAAAATCCGGGCTAATCCAGAACCCATAAGCCAACAGCAATAAAATAACTGGAAATAAAAATCGTTTTAGCATGATGAGTTCTCAAAAAATGAATCTAAAAATATTAGCGCGAAACCCTAACATTGCCTAGCTAAGCTTGGGCTATGCGATCCACCGCCGGGTAATCAATTTTGCCGGTGCCTAACAGCGGAATTTGATCGACCACCAAAATAGTTTTTGGAATTGATAATTCACTCAACCCCGCTTCGCGCAAAGCCTGTACCACGTCTTGTTTGTTTAACTCAGCATCGTCCGTAACCAAACCTAAACGCTCACCTTTGTGCGGATCGGGCAAACGCACCGCCACCGCTTGGCCTTGTTGACAATAAGGTGCGATCGCGCTTTCAATCGCCGCTAGCGACACCATTTCGCCGCCAATTTTAGCAAAGCGTTTGGCGCGACCTAAAATCGTCACAAAACCAAATTCGTCCATCTCTACAATATCACCCGTGTCGTGCCAACCATCAACGGGCGGCTTTAGCACACCCGGGTTATCCGCCATAAAATAACCCAACATCACATTCGGGCCTTTTACCCACAAACGCTGGCCAACCACCAGGCCTGGTATTGGCTCTAAGCGATATTCGATTCCAGGTACAAACTGGCCAACACTGCCATGCTTACACATTTGTGGAATATTAACCGCCAGCACCGGTGCGGTTTCGGTCACACCATAGCCTTCAAAAATCGACTTGTGGAATTGGTCCGCATACACACGTCGGGTTTCGGGTTTGAGTTTTTCCGCCCCCGCCACCAGCGCATCAATACTGTAAAAATCATACGCATCGGCTTGGCGTGCATAACCGTTATAAAAGGTATCGGTGGCAAAAAACAGACGTGCATTGGTCTGATAAATGCGCTCGGGAATAATATGATAATGCAAAGGCGTGGGGTGCAACTCGACCCGCGCGCCGTTTAAAAGTGGCCATAATAATCCAGCGGTCAAGCCAAAACTGTGAAAAGTCGGCAAGGCATTAAACACACCATCGTTGGGCAATAATGCAAACATCGCGCGAATTTGTTCAACATTGCTGATGAGGTTTTGATGCGATAACACCACGGCTTTAGGTGCGCCTTCTGAACCGGAGGTAAACAAAATCACCGCCGGTTTATGCGCCGCCACCAGGCCTGGTAGTTTATGTTTGGCACGCATGAAGGCACGTAATTTGGTACCCAAGCCAATTTGTTCACGCAGATCTTCTAAATACACCAGTTCGACTTGCTCGGCCAAAGCTGCCGCTAAATCCTCTAAACCCGCCAGCTCAATAAATTTGCGCGAGGTTAAAACCGTTTGCAGTTGCGCGGTGTTGCAGGCCGATTTAATCGCGTGTTCCCCTGCGGTAAAATTCAACAAAGCCGGTACCTTGCCATACGCCTGTAACGCAAAAAAGGTGGCCGCCATGCCGGCAACGTTCGGCAACAACACCCCAATATGATTTTGCGATGCGCAACGCTCAGCCAAGGCCAAACCCAATACACGTCCGGCCAACACCAGTTTACTCAAACTCAATTGGTTGCCCTGCGCATCCGCGACCGAATAAGTGGTTTGCGGGTAGGTTTTTTGTGCGTCCAACAAAGCTTGCCATAGGCTTTTAGGTTGATAACGTGCTTCAAACTGAGCATCACGCATGATTTTATACAAGGCTTGTTTTAATAAGGCATGACGTTCGTGCGCTTTCAGATCTGTGGGAACAGACAAACTCTGTGCAGGCAAAATCGTCAGACGAATTTTGGCAAACCAACGTCGCCAAGTCCAGCGCACCCGACCATCCAAATAAGACAGTTTGCTAAATTGTGCGCCTTCAATATGCACCGGCAAAACCGCCGCGTTGGTTTTGCTCGCCACTAACGCGGTGCCGTCATACACCTTCATTAAACCCCCGGTGGTGCTGATGCGACCTTCGGGGAAAATCATGCCTTGCTTGCCGGCTTTAAGCGCCTGAATCATGTGTTTGGCGGCCAACGGGCTGTGCATATCGACTTCGATAAACGACGCCATTTTCAAAATCCAGCGTTTCCAACCGCCGGTGTGGCTAGCGTGAATCATAAAGTGGGTACGCCCGGGAATAAACAAATCAACCAGCGGCCCGTCTAATAAGGATTGGTGATTTGCCACAATCAATAAAGGCTGGCTGGATTGATCTACCGCATCATAATGCTCTAACCCGCGCACTTCGACACGATATAGCATTTTAAAAAGCCACTTAAACACAATCTTCATAATCCACCTTTTGCTTTGTTTCTGACTGGATTCAGACTAACCGATCAAACTCACACGCTGGCGCCATCGCCACTCCCAAAACGCAAACCCCAGCACAATCACAATTAAGCCTGCACCCAGTTGCAACCAATCACCGCCCAACATATAACCCGCCATAATCGCTAAAGCCGACAACACCATAAACAAGGCGTTCATCACATTATTTAACGCAAACGCACGTGCGCGTTGTGTATCTGGCACCTGGCGTTGCAGCTGGGTATACAAAGGCACACAATAAGCACCGCCTAAAATCGCCAGCCACAACAAATCAAACACCACGCGGTTGCCCGGCCACTGGCTGAGGTATTCACGCCAGTTGAGTAAATTATCCGGCACACTCGCTCCGCTGGTCGCCCACAAGGCATCCGCCAACGCCAACGCCATTAACGCCAATAAATAAGGTTGATAACGCAACTGCGTGCGGCCACGCAAATGCCAGTTAATTAGCCACGCACCCAAACCAAAACCAAGCGCAAATAACGCCATAAACAACACCGCAACCTGTTCGTCTGCATATAAATAGTCCTTTACCCAAACCGGAAACTGACTAAGTAATGACGCACCGATAAACCAGAAAAACGAAATCGACACCACAATAAAACCGCGCCCATCATTAAACGCTTTAAATAAATTCCGATAAGGCGACCACCAGGCCT
>NZ_JACUTY010000103.1 GCF_014859555.1 Thiomicrospira sp.
CCGCAACCCCAGCCTGAACCGGAGTCCTTAGCATCGCAGTTTAGCCAGTACGAGATTGAAAGAGCCGAAAAAAGATACGTAAGAGAACTCTCCGAAACGTTGATGCGTCATGCACAAGACACCTATCCAATGATGGCCAAACGTCGTCAATGGCAAGGCCAAATAACGTTGCGCTTTACAATCCGTGCAGATGGCTCCATAACAAATCTCGCCGTAGTGGATAGCTCAGGCAGACAAATATTGGATGAAGCCGCATTAAGTATCTTTACCGAACGTATGCAGATGTTTTTTAAAGCTTTTCCGGAAGAAATACAACGCAAAGAATGGCGTCATACAGTGCCCATAGAGTACAAATTACGTTAATCCCTCACCTTCAGTATTTAGCCCCATCGCGAGTTAGGTTAGAATAACGTCCTTTCAACTTAGCGAATAAAGATAGCAATATGAGCAAACCCGTTCTGTTTAGTGGCATCCAGCCTTCTGGCGACTTAATGATTGGTAACTACATTGGCTCAATTAAAAACTGGGTCAAGCTGCAAGATGATTACGAATGCCTATTCTCTTTGGTTAATATGCATGCCATCACCGTCGAGCAGTCTCCTGAAGCCTTAGCGAAACGCAGTTTGGATTTTGTGGCGCTCTACTTGGCCTCAGGCATTGATCCAGCTAAAAGTACCGTCTTTATTCAATCACACGTGCCAGAGCATGCTGAACTGGCTTGGATTTTGAACTGTTCAACCTATATGGGCGAGTTAAATCGCATGACCCAGTTCAAAGACAAATCACAAAAACATGAGCACAACATAAATGCCGGTTTATTTAATTACCCAGTCTTAATGGCGGCGGATATTTTGCTTTATCAAACCGCCCTTGTACCAGTTGGCGCCGACCAAAAACAGCATTTAGAATTAACCCGAGATTTGGCGCATCGATTTAACAATCGATTTGAGCGTGACTTATTTAAAGTGCCTGAGCCCTTTATTGCCGAAGCCATTGCGGGCGGTCGCATTATGAGTTTGCAGGATCCAACCAGTAAAATGTCGAAATCCGACAGCAATAAAAACAATTTTATCGGTTTATTGGATGATCCCAAAACGATATTAAAGAAATGCAAAAAAGCCATGACCGATTCAGGTGACGTGATTGAGTATGATATCGACAACAAACCTGGCGTTTCTAACCTGCTCACCATCTATTCGGTTATTAGTGGCAAGCCCGTAAGCGAAGTCATTAAGCATTTTGAAGGCAAAATGTATGGTCACTTAAAAGTGGAGTTGGGCGAGCTAATAGTGGATTATCTTGCACCGATTCAACAACGTTTTTATGAAATTCGTGAAGATGAAAGTCACCTAAAAGGTATTTTAAAACACGGCGCAGAACGTGCTCGTGAACAAGCGCAAAAAACGCTACAAGATGTCCAGAAAAGCATTGGTTTCGTTTTACCTTAACCCAGCCTCAACCTTAACCACCAGGCCTGGTGGTTAAGGTTTTAAGTTAAGTCCAACTTCGCTACTTTCATCAACAAAGCCAAAAACGACTGACAAGATTGAATCGAGGTTGATTCCTGCATTGTATGGTAACCGGTGGTGGGTATTTGAAGGGTCGTACCCTGCACAAAGCCATTTGAGGCTAATATAATGCGTCCCATCTCAGTACTGCCTAATGACTTAGACGGCAAACCTTGTTTTTGCAATTGCCGATTTTGCGCTTCGACAAACTCATCCTTATAGCTATAAGCTATGTTTAACTCATCACAGGCTTGAGCTAAGGCTTGAGTTGTCGCTTCATGATAATGAGCGTGGTTGTCTTTTTTGCGCAACACCACATCTTGTTTGAGTACCGCTTCATGATTTGGATAAGGACTGGTATCCAGTACGATCAATTGATTGGTTGATCCTCCAAAACGGCGGAACCATTCCAACAAATAACGCCAACTGCTCCCCGACTCTTCTTGTGCGGTAAAAAAGGCCGTTCCCTGATAACCTAAACTAAACATATGCACTAACAAGGCCGCCGTTAACACGTTATCCAGCTGCGCTTTTAACCATTGATTTTCGATCTTTAAACTGTCTCGAAAACACACTGGCGTACCTGCTACCAGATGTTCTAAACCCTCAAGTTCAAAAATTAAGTTATTACGAAACTCACAAATATAAGTGCTCCTAATCACCCCTGAACCCCGATAAGCACCAGACCAGGGTTCATAAGCCATCACCGGCGTTGCATCAAAGCGATCACTTATACGTAGCATCAACTCTTCACTCACCGCGTTACCCAATAAATCCGAACGATGGCCAGACACAAAAGCCGCATATTGGAATTCATTTGGCCCGGTACAAATTAAACCATGCCGATCAATATGCGCCGAAAACATAGAAGAGTTTGGCTGGGTGCCTTGTGCAACCAGCAAACCTTCGTACCAAGTAACCTTCGCGCCTCGCTCTTCAAGCTCACGTTGCAACACCCGAAAAAATGAATGCTCCGCCCCCACTACACTGGGTTCTCTAATCAGCGATTTGAGTAGATCTATAAATTCAGCAAACTGGTTCAAGTTATAGCCCTTGTTAGTTATATTAGCGATTAAATTTCGACCGGGTTTTATAACGCATAATTTTTCACCTTATCAGGCAGTCCTACCCGAATTACCATAAATTTTTGTAACCGAATCCATTAAGTTTAATAGGGTTTTACCCTTTATCAGCTGTGCTTTTTGTCTACGTCTATGGGATAATGCGCCCAATACATCGACAACCGGGCACCTCGATTAACCCCTGATTCATTCTGGCAACGCCAAGTTTTTCAGATCAA
>NZ_JACUTY010000046.1 GCF_014859555.1 Thiomicrospira sp.
CTCAACCGACATCGAAGACTCAACCGACATCGAAGACTCAACCGACATTGAAGACACGGATATCTCTACGGAGTCAGTTAATACAATGGAAGATGCCATTCATATTGATCAAGATATCCACTCGATTGCCGAAGAACTAAAAGAGACATCAAAAGAAGTGACTAGTCTAGCGCTAGCTACAGCTCGACAAGCACAGGAGTCGGCACAAAAAACGCAAGCGGCTATTGAAGCCACGTTTAATGCCGCGGAAAAAGCATTTGAAACCGTAAAAAATGCGGGTTACATGCTAGATGAGCAAAGCCTTGATAAAAACATTTCGGCAGACGAACTGGCGCAACAGTTGCAAGCAGTTCGTGAACGAAATCAAACATTAAAACAAGCCAGCAGCCAAATAAAACAACGTTTAGCGGCGCTTAAACTCAAATAGAAGTTCACCCTGTTGTTAATAACAGGCCAACAACAATTGCAACAGGCATAGGTTGATGAAAGATATTGCTGATGATCTAATTAACGACTTAGAAGACCTTGAGAGTTCTACCCAAGAACTCAACGATCAGGTTGACCGAGTTGTTAAGAACAATTCAACACTCGAAAAACAGGCGGGGGAAACCGTCATGGAAACGGCGGTATTGATGCTTGAAGCCTCTAAAATGGCACAAGAATCTGCAATCAGCAGCCAAGAGTCGGCCACTATCAACTTAAAGTTAGCTGGCCAGCAGCAGCAGCAAATCGACAGCATGCATGATGCGGGCATATCTTGGCGCCAAACCATCCGTGATGCGAATCTTGAGATTAAATCATCACGTAGCTTCTTTATTGGCCTACTCACCAGTGGGATTATCTTAACTTTAATTGCGATTGGTTTAATGAGCTGGTTGGTTTTGTTGTCTAAAACCAATCAAGCCGAATCCCAGACTAAGCTGTTAGACATGATTCAAATCGAAGCCTCATTAAACCAACGCCAAGTTAACATGAAGATTGACGAACTCGCCTCTGTTGTAGAAAATGCGCTGAGTTATCAAAGAAATGGGGCACATAATATCGACCCTAATGCATCAACAGCCAAACCTATTAATGCATTAACAGAAGGTTCAATCGATCAAAATGACAAACCGACGGATATAGCAAACGCAAAATTAAATACTGACCAAAAACAATCCGTACAGTTTACTGAAATTCAGAAAACCATCGACCGTAGCTTAGCGGAGTATAGAACCGCCTTAAGCAATTTAGTTAACGCTACTACCACTAGCTCAGACGACACTCAAAAGATGAATATTGAGCCCTTGACCAAGCAACTTGCCAAAATTGAAAACCTATTGCAAGCCCAGTCAGCTCAAATTGACTCCATAAACAACAGCCTAAAAAACTCAGTTAAGCCTAACTCTACTAGTGAAAAATCCGTTACTTCAGTTAAAAAACCAACTGATACCGTAGCCACACAACTGTCTGAAATGAAAAAACAATTGGATTCACTCCAGGCTCGCCAGGATGATATCCATACTAGCTTACAAAAGCTCACCAATGAGTTTGCAAAAGCAAAAGAAGAAGCGGTCAACGAAGGCCCTAAACCCTACAGCTACCGTAACCCTTACGAATATAAGCAATAAGCAATCGTTCAAGATTGCCTAAACCTGGCTTAAATGATAATGTAATTTTTGTTAATTCATTTAAACTAAGTCAGGATACTTTATGATTTCAAACAAGCTACTTACGCTATCTGCCCTTACTCTCACCTTCAGTTATGCACACGCTTCTCCACTCTCAACAACCGAACAAAAAGCTAGTTATGCCATCGGTGTTGATTTAGCGACTAATCTGAAAAACCAAGCTATCGACATTCAAGTCGACCCTTTTTTATTAGGCCTTGAAGATACTTTAAAAAATAACGAACTTAAATTAACCAGTGATCAAATGAATCAATCACTTGATGACTTTAGAGCTTCCCTAGAGGCTAAACAACAAGCGAACCAAAAAGCTTTGGCTGACCAAAATAAAAAAGCGGGCGAAAGCTTTCTGGCCCAAAACAAGACCAAGCCGGATATTAAAACAATGGAGTCAGGCTTGCAGTATCGTGTAATTGAGGAAGGCAAAGGCGCCCACCCAACAGAGAATGATACGATTATTGCGCATTATAAAGGTACGCTGCTGGATGGGACAGAATTCGATAGTTCATACAATCGTAATGCACCGATTGAATTCAAAATGAACAATGTCATTTTAGGCTGGCAGCAAGCTTTGAAAGTAATGAAACCTGGTTCTAAATGGGAAATTTTTGTTCCAGCGGACCTAGCTTACGGCACACGTGGAGCTGGTAATGTAATCGGCCCAAATCAAACTTTAATTTTTGAAATTCACTTTATCGCAACGGCCGCTGAATAAAAAAAAGCCCGAGCTTAAAAAATAAGCTCGGGCCTATGCCATTCGGACAATAAAAGCTCTTCAAGAGGAGTTGTTGAAAACAACAGTTCCTATATTAATACAAGTATTTTCTAATATCAAGAATATCTAATATATTTCTGTGTTTTTTATAAACCTAAACACTTGAAGCAAGTAATTAAGCCTACAAGTGGCGGTTAAGCTCCGGCTGATAACAGCGAGTTCACGCGTTTAATAAACTCGGAAGGTGACGCCAAGTGATCGCCTTCTGCCAGTTGCGCCTGCTCGAATAAAAACATCGCCCACTCTTTAACTTGTTCGCTATCTTCGATGGCTTCCAACCGTTTAACCAACACATGGTTTGGATTCAACTCTAAAATGGGTTTAGGCTTAGGTAAGGCTTGCCCCATCTGCTCCATTAAGCGTGCCATATGACTACTTATGCCACCTTCTTCTGAGACCACACAAGCTGGGGAGTCTGTTAAACGCACGGTCATTTTAACGTCCGATACTAGTTCAGCCAGGGCTTTTTTTACCTTATCTGTTAGATCGCTACGCGCTTTTATCTCATCTTCCGATAAGGATTGCTCACCCTCCTCCACCAATTCTTTAATATCACCCTGCGTGATTGACTTGAGTGGTTTACCATTAAAGTCGGTCAAATGCGCAACCAGCCATTCATCAATGCGATCTGACAGCAATAATACCTCAATACCCTTTTTACGGAAAACTTCCAAGTGAGGGCTGCCTAATGCAGCAGAATGGTTATCGGCTACAATGTAATAGATAGCTTCCTGCGTTTCAGGCATTCTAGTGACATAGTCTTCCAGTGAGACGCGCTGGGCTTTATCCGAGTCATAAGTTGAAGAGAACCTTAGTAACTTAGCTAGCTTCTCGCGATTAGCATGATCCTCAACCATTCCCTCTTTTAGGACTTGACCAAAGGCATCCCAGAACTCGCTATACTCGGTTGGATCTTCATCTTTAGCCAATTTTGCTAACTGATCTAATACGCGCTTCACTGAGCCTGAGCGGATTTTATCGACCACCTGGTTGCTCTGTAAAATTTCACGCGATACATTTAAAGGCAAATCATTTGAATCGATGACCCCGCGTACAAAACGCAAATAAGCCGGCATAAGATGTTCAGCATCATCCATTATGAAAACACGCTTAACATAAAGCTTTAAACCGTAGCGACGATCTCGATCGTATAAATCAAATGGGGCTTTTTTGGGTAAAAACAATAGCGAGGTATACTCTAACGTACCTTCAACCTTGTTATGCATAACCGCCAGAGGCTTATCAAAATCATGCGACAAAGTTTGGTAAAAGCTTGCATAATCTTCATCGGATAATTCAGACTTCGGCTGAGTCCAAATCGCGGTCGCCTTATTTATCTGTTCCCATTCGACACCAGACTCAGTTTCTTGCTCGCTATCCTCTTTTAACAACTTAAGCATTTTAATTGGGAAATTTATGTGATCAGAATAGGTTGTAATGATATTTTTTAAACGGTACTCATTTAAGAACTCATCCATGCCTTCCTTCAGGTGCAAAGTAATCTCAGTACCTTTGGTTGGTTTAGCTAGGTTCTCTAATGTAAATTCGCCTTCACCATTTGACTCCCACTGAACCCCTTCTTCAACCTGTGCACCAGCCTTACGTGTGTGCAGTGTTACTTTATCAGCCACAATAAACGCAGAATAAAACCCTACCCCAAACTGGCCGATTAAATGACTGTCTTTGGCTTGATCACCGCTCAGTTTTTCTAAAAACTTTTTCGTACCTGAATTTGCTATCGTGCCGATATTTTCAATCACTTCATCACGCGTCATACCAATACCATTGTCGCGCAAGGTAATCGTTTTTGCCTGCTCATCAAATTCAAGTTGAATGGCTAACTCTGACTCACCTTCACTTAATGCATCATTCGAAACGCTCTCAAAACGGAGTTTATCCATGGCATCCGAAGCGTTTGAAATTAACTCTCTTAGAAAGATTTCTTTATTACTGTAAAGCGCATGAATCATTAACTTAAGCAACTGCTTAACTTCTGTTTGAAACACATGGGTTTCTTTTTTCGTACTCATATTCTTGGTGACTCCTATTGGTAACACTATATTTATTAACTTGTTTGTCATAGTGTCTAAGTGTTATTTTTTCAAGATCAAAAACGCAAAAAGCCCCAAAAGGGGCTTGTTGAGATTTCAATAAATTTAGTAAATACTTGAAACCGCGATAAATAAACTGGACTTTAAAACAGTTCAATCTCTTCTTCATTATTTTCTTGCTCGGCATGCATACGTTGAGACATGCGAGCCTTCATAATTTCAATTGCCTGGGCCGAAGGTATTTTCTGATCAAAAATTAATTCAAACAGTTCCTCTTCTTCTCGCATTGTGGTGCCTTTACGCACGGATTGTTTGAACTTCTCCCACTCTTGCTCGTCCTGCACACGCATTTCATGCGATACAATTTCCGCTAAACTAGATAGGCCATGCGAAACATGTTCTAAGCGCTGACTAAGTTTGTCGTAAAATTGAAAAGCGATAATCGCTTGTTGCATTTTTTGCGACAAGTCAGAGGTTTGACTCAACAATAACGAATGTTGCTTGTGAAATAAGGCATCATCAGTTTCAACGGTGCCCATTTCGGCCGTGGCCGATTGAATTTCTTCGATATGCTGAGACATGAAGCGAAACGAATCAATCAAAGCATTAACAGAGTGATCGCCCTCGGTGATCGATAATTCAATTTGAGCAATAGACAAGTTCAATATCAAAATGGTCTGCTGAACTTCTTTAGCACCCAACACATAGTTGGGTTCATTTAACTGTGTCATAGTTTGCCTTTAAGCTGCCGCATCAATTTGAGCTAATTTTTCTGCGTTCACTGTTTTCTGGTTTGAAACCGCACCAGCTACATCAAGAATCAAGGCCACTTTACCATCACCTAAAATCGTGGCGCCCGCAATACCTTCAATTTTCATAAAATTGCTTTCTAAGCTCTTGATCACTACCTGTTGCTGCCCCAGCAAATCATCAACAAAGACTCCGGCTCGACGGCCACCTTCTTCAACCACAACCAATAAGCCTTCAGACAAATCTTTTTTGGCATCATTCACACCAAAACGATTATGCAGACGTATGACAGGGATATATTGATCTCTTAACTTATAAAGTTCAGCCTGGCCAGCAATGCCTTTTACCAACGACTTATCCACTTGAATAGATTCCACAATTGAAACCAGTGGGAAAACGTAGGTTTGACTACCGACAGACGCTAGCTGCCCATCTAGAATGGCCAGCGTTAGCGGAAGACGTATCGTAAAGACACTACCCTCACCTCGCTTTGTCCGCACTTCGACAGTACCACCAAGCCCACGGATATTTCTGCGAACCACATCCATTCCAACACCACGGCCCGATACATCACTGACGACATCTGCAGTTGAAAAGCCTGGATGGAAAATAAGGTCAACGATCTCATCATGGCTAATGTTAACATCTGGATCAATTACGCCCTTTTCAATCGCTTTCTGACGAACTCGGTCAATATTAATACCCGCACCATCATCGGTGATTTGAATCAAAATATTACCGCCCTGATGGAAAGCAGCCATCTTAACCATCCCTTTCTCAGGTTTGCCAGCAGCAATACGGTCTTCTGGACTCTCAATACCATGATCTATTGAATTTCGCACAATATGCACAAGTGGATCCGTCAACTGCTCAAGCATAGTTTTATCTAACTCAGTCGATTCACCTTCCATAACCAGCTCAATTGTCTTACCAAGCTTTTGACTGACGTCGTGCACAATACGTGGCATACGGTTAAATGCAAAACTCACTGGCAACATACGAATATTCATGACGCTTTCTTGCAATTCGCGTGTATGGCGTTCGAGATGAGTTAAGCCTTCTTTTAGCTTATCAATCCACTCTGTACTATCCGGGTTTTGCTCAGCTTGATCGCCAAACTGGCTTAACATAGATTGTGTGATAACCAACTCGCCGACCAAGTTTACCATTTGGTCAATTTTGCTAAGATTTACACGAATTGAACCATCTTGCTGAGGAGCTGGCGTTTTCTTTTGCGCAGTAGCGGAAACAGATTCCTTCGGTACGGCACGGCTTTGTTCAGTCGACTGTTCAGCCTTGGATGGTGTTTGACCCAGCTGAGCTACCGCTTGCACTGGCTGTGGAGAGGCCTCTGACGTTATGGGGGCTTCAATAATAACTTCTGCACCATCACCATTAATCCATTCAAACACTTCTTTGATATCTTCTAGCTCTATTTCCATACCAGATAAAACCAACGTCCAACAAACGTAGAGTTCTTCTGGGTTAAATTCTTCAATACTTGGTAAACCCTCAATATGAGCCTTTACCTCTAAGTTACCTAAGGTTTGCAGTTCTCGGAAGATACGGATCGGTTCATTGCCAGTCTTTAATAAACCTTTCTCAGGTTTTAATTGGATGACCCAGCTGCTAGGCGCTTCACTTTTCAAGGTTGCATCCGCACCTGAGGTTTCTGGTGCGCCACTAATAGCAGACACAGAACCACCTAATATCGCTTCAAGCTTGCTCTGTACTTCAGAGGCCCTAACCTCGTCAATTTGATCGTGGTTTTGCAACCTAGTTAACATATCCCGTAACACATCAACGGCCGCCAACATGACATCAATCGACTCTTGGGTGACATCACGCTTGTAATCACGCATTTCATCAAGCAAAGTTTCAAGCACATGTGTAAAACCGGCGATCTCAATAAAGCCGAATGTACCACTCCCTCCCTTTATAGAGTGGGCGGCGCGAAATATTTCATTAATTTTTTCTGAGTCAGGACGCCCTGGAGGCAATTCGAGCAAACCAGTTTCCATGATTGCTAAGCCTTCAAAACTTTCTTCTAAATATGTTTGTCGAAACGTTTCCATCATGTCCATGGTTTTTTCCTCAGAAAACAATTACTATTCAACCAGGTTATGTCTTAAACCTGACTCCAACAATTACACTGGCTAAAACTGCAATTTGTGTGTCGCATTGTAGCTTATTAAAACAACTCAACATCACCCTCAACAGGCTTATGTTCAATCTTTTGAAAGTATTGACTCTCTTGATCAACCAACGATTGATTATGCATGGCATTCAAGCGTCGAACTCGCACCCGCCCAGATAACGGATAATAAATAATTTTGCGTGGAAAAATATCACCAATATCCTGTGAAACCACTTTAAAACCTTCGGTATAAATATAGTCAAATACAAAGCCTATGTTATACCAACCGATATTTGTCATCGAACTCATTATGCGCCCGCCACCAAAAATCTTGAATTCTAATCGATTACGCATCGCACCCGAACTGAGCAATGCGTTAATCATATTTTCCATCGCATAGTTGCCATAGCGGTTAGCGTCCGAAAGCTCAATACCGCGTGCATTGTTTTTATCAACCGGCAACATAAAATGATTCATACCACCAATGCCAGATACCGGATCGCGCACACATGCAGAAATACATGAGCCTAAAACGGTTTCAATCCGCTCTTCCTGACGGGTTACATAATATTCGCCAGGCAAAATTTTGATGGTAGGAATACCTTCTGCTGGATCAATACTTCTTTGCATAAAATTAATAACTTCTTAGAAGACCAAATAGAGCCATAATAACGCTTGAATAAGATAAATTCCAGCGAGCTAGCGCAAGATCATCAACAAATAACATAAAACTCAAATTAAATATTCCGTATCAATTAATCAGATTTTTTGCCGTCAAGGTGCAAGCGATGTGGAAACTTTTTTAAAAGCCGATGCTGTTCGCGTCTTTTTTTGAAGAACTGTGATAATTGAGTAGAGCACTCAGTCGCCAATACGCCCGATTTTATATGTAATTGATGGTTAAAGGCCGAATAATCAACCAAGTTTAGTAGCGAACCAGCCGAACCTGTTTTAGGATCTAACGCCCCAAAAATGACCCGTTTTAAACGTGCATGAACCATCGCCGTTGCACACATCGCACACGGCTCCAAGGTCACATATAACTCACATTCCGGCAACCGATAGTTATTAAGCTTTTCGCCAGCTTTCCTAAGCGCCACGATTTCAGCATGAGCGCTGGGGTCGTGACAGGTAATGGACTGGTTGTAACCGGTCGATATTAACGCATCACCCTTTACCACCAAGGCGCCCACCGGCACTTCTCCTAATGCTTCCGCCTGCGCGGCTAAATCTATGGCGTGGCTCATCCAAAAGCTATCTCGCTCCTCACCCGCCAGGCCTGGTGGGCAATAAGAAGGGACTATATCTTTTGACTCCACACTATTCCCATTCGATGGTCGCTGGCGGTTTGCTCGAAATGTCGTAAGTCACACGTGAAATGCGTGGAATCTCATTAATAATACGGTTAGACACCACTTCCAAGAACTCATAAGGCAAGTGTGCCCAACGAGCGGTCATAAAGTCAATGGTCTCCACCGCACGCAAACTAACCACAAAATCATAACGTCGTGCATCACCCACTACCCCGACTGATTTAACCGGCAAGAACACCGTGAAGGCTTGCGAGGTTTTATCATAAAGGTCGGCCTTACGAAGCTCTTCAATAAAGATATGGTCAGCCAAGCGCAAAATATCAGCATATTCTTTTTTCACTTCTCCAAGAATACGCACACCTAGACCCGGACCTGGAAATGGGTGCCGATATACCATATCCACCGGCAAGCCTAACTCAACGCCCATTTTACGAACTTCGTCTTTAAACAGCTCGCGCAATGGCTCAAGTAAAGACAAAGCCATATCTTCTGGCAAACCGCCCACATTATGGTGTGATTTAATTACTTTGGCCTTGCCGGTTTTAGAGCCTGCCGATTCGATCACATCCGGATAAATCGTACCCTGCGCTAACCACTTAACATTGGTTAATTTAGATGATTCCTCATCAAACACTTCAATAAAAGTATGTCCGATAATTTTGCGTTTTTTCTCTGGATCTGCCTCACCTTCAAGCTTATCCATAAAGCGTTTTTCGGCATTAACACGAATCACTTTAACGCCCATGTTTTGCGCAAACATCGCCATCACTTGATCACCTTCCTTAAAACGCAGTAATCCGTGATCAACAAATACGCAGGTTAACTGATCGCCAATCGCTTTATGTAACAAAGCCGCTACGACGGATGAATCCACCCCACCGGACAAACCTAACAACACATCATCAGATCCGACTTGTTCACGAATTCGTGCAATGCTATCTTCGACAATATTCGCGGTTGTCCAAAGCTTCTCACAGCCACAAATTTGAGTAACAAAACGTTCTAGAATTCGTAGCCCCTGTTGTGTGTGTGTCACCTCTGGGTGAAACTGAATACCATAGAAATGTTTGACTTCGTCCGCCATACCCGCAACCGGACAACTGTCGGTGCTGGCCATTAATTTAAAACCTGATGGCATCACATCAACGCGATCCCCGTGAGACATCCAAACATCAAGCAATCCGTGACCATCCGACGTAACATGATCTTCAATATCACGCAACAACTCAGTATGCCCGCGCGCTCGAACTTGAGCATAGCCATATTCATGCTCATCAGCATTGATTACCTTGCCACCCAATTGAGCCGCCATGGTTTGCATGCCATAACAAATACCCAAAACCGGCACACCCAGCTCAAACACCAGGCCTGGCGCTTTCGGCGCATCATCACCGGTTACGGTTTCTGGGCCACCCGACAAGATAATTCCTTGCGCGCCAAATGACTGAACCACCTCCAAGTCAACATCCCAAGGCTCGATTTCACAATACACCCCAATTTCGCGAATCCGACGCGCGATTAATTGGGTGTACTGTGAACCAAAGTCTAGAATCAAAATGCGGTGATCGTGAATTGAATGCTGTGTCATAGGGTGTCCATATAAAAATAAAAGCAGAGCTAAGGCTCCGCTTAATTAAAAAAGTGATAACGAATTTTAAACTAAATACGGTAGTTAGGGGCTTCTTTTGTAATCATTACATCGTGCACATGACTTTCGATCATGCCCGCATTTGTGACACGCACAAAGGAAGGTTTCGCATTCATCTCCGGGATATCCTTGCAGCCGGTATAGCCCATACTCGAACGAACGCCACCAATTAATTGGTGGATAATTGGCGATAGTGAACCTTTATACGGCACACGTCCCTCAATCCCTTCTGGCACTAACTTGTCTTCCGCATTAGACGACTGAAAGTAGCGATCACTTGAACCTTGCTTTTGAGACATAGCGCCTAACGAGCCCATACCACGATAGGCTTTATAAGCACGCCCTTGAAAGTATTCGACTTCCCCCGGTGATTCTTCTGTACCGGCAAACATGCTGCCCAACATAATACATGAAGCACCCGCCACTAAGGCTTTAGACACATCACCCGAGAAACGAATCCCGCCATCCGCAATAAGTGGTACGCCTGAGCCTTGCAAGGCTTTTGCGACATTTGAAATCGCCGAAATCTGCGGCACACCCACGCCAGCCACAATACGGGTGGTACAAATAGAACCTGGACCGATACCGACTTTAACCGCATCCGCCCCGGCTTTTACCAAGTCCAATGCCGCTTCGGCTGTCGCAATATTGCCACCAATAACGTCAATTTCAGGATACATCTGCTTAATCCACGCCACGCGATCCAACACCCCTTGCGAGTGACCATGCGCTGTATCCACCACAATCACATCTACCCCGGCCTTGATCAAGGCGGCAACACGGTCTTCAGTCTCGGCACCGGTTCCTACTGCTGCGCCGACACGTAAACGACCATTTGAATCTTTACTGGCTAAAGGGTGCTCACTTGACTTTAAAATATCGGTCACTGTGATCATGCCTTTTAAATCAAAGTTGTCATTAACCACCAGCACACGCTCAATACGATGGGTATGCAACAAATCTAGTACGGCCGCACGCTCAAATTTTTCTGGAACCGTGACCAATTTTTCTTTGGGCGTCATCACCGCACTAATGGGTTTTTTGTGGTCGGTCACAAAACGTAAGTCACGTCCCGTTACCAATCCTACCAACTTGCCACCATCCATAACTGGCACACTGGAAATATTATTGTCATCGGTGATTTTAACCACATCTGCAACGGTGGCTTGAATTTGCACCGTAATCGGGTCTAAGATTACGCCATGCTCGTATTTTTTAACCTTATTAACTTCAGCAGCCTGCTCTGCAATGGTCATATTCTTATGAATAATACCGATCCCACCTTCCTGCGCTAACGCAATCGCCAGTCTCGCTTCGGTTACCGTATCCATCGCAGACGACACAAATGGGATGTTTAAGCTAATATTTCGTGTCAACTTAGTTTTTAACGAAACATCTTTAGGCAGTACCGTGGAGTGTGCTGGCACCAATAACACATCATCAAACGTCAACGCTTCTTGCAAAATTCTCACTTTAACTACCTCTTACATTTCTTTATAGGCTGATTAGATTTTTTATTGCCAGTCAATGAAAACCAAAGCAAAAAAACTTTCTCTTTAATTTTCAACACACTAGCGAATAAAAAGACGATTTATTCGACAAATTGGCCCTAAATTTCAAAAATTTCCTCTATTATAAAGTTTGACAGCGACGGGGTAAACTTAATAACGTATACGCAAATACGAAAAACAGAAAAAATGTCTGTTCGTACTTTAGCTTTTTTTGTTCATCCTATACAATTAAAACTGTGATTAACACATAAAAAATAAAAGCTCATCTTATCTGGAGGAATACATGAAAAAATTACTAGTTGGTGCAACTGTTCTAGCAACCCTAACCCTAGGTGCTTGTGCACACAATCAGCAAACCGATAAATACGCGGCATTAGTGAACGAAGCCAAAGCCAAACAAGACATCTCTAAAGAAACCGGAAACATTTGGCATCAAAGAGCTATGAAAAAGCCTTATGTTGAGCATTATTTAGAAGAAGCCGAAAAAGCGCGTCTTGAATCAGTTCGCCTTGCTAATGAAGCCGTAAGATCAGCTAATGCGCAAATTGCACAAACTGAAGAAGCTAGAGCAATGACGCCAGGTTGGTACAAAAACAAATAAGTTCTATCTTATTTAAAAAAACCGGCTCTTAGGCCGGTTTTTTTATACCTGGCCGTAAAACACATCCAGCGCCAGCTTTTCACTTCCCCTTTAAATAGTCCGCATCGCTAAAACTGGTTACCCAGTCCGGCTTCATCAGCACAAGACTAGTTATAATAAAACCGTTCAAAAATGCTTCAGGCGCCACAAGCATCGGTATGAAAATTAAAAAATTGTAACTTAACTCATCATAAGTGTATGCACCCGCCAAATATAAAATGCCCGCCATGCTTAACATCGCCAAAAGCGCCCCCACACCCGCCGTCAAAAACCCATTTAAAAGCACATAAACAAAAAAGTTGCGATCTAAATACCGATAAGCCAGCTTATAAACCCACCAAGTAAACATGATTGGTATCCAACCCATTAACATCGCATTTATGCCAAACACGCCCCACCCGGCTTCTCCATTCAAAGTCACACCCAATAAACCTAATGTCATGGTCATTAATGCAAATTGAGGACCAAACATCAGCGTTATAGTGGTCATAAGTAAAAAATGAAAACTAAATCCACCGCCCATACTCGCGCCTAGGCTCCACAATAAAATCACTACAAAAGCCGCACCAAACCAAACATGCTGTGCACTTCTATCCCCTTTAACCTTATGCCAAGGTGCGGTTTTTATCGCCCATAACATCACTGCCAAATAAATTATCCAACCAACCACGGCCCAACTCAAACCTATTAAACCATCGGGTAAATTCATGATCTTATCCTTATCCAACACAATAAATTTCTGAAAGCTCTATAATACAGGCTTTAACTCAATGACCCAAAACCATGCTGAAAGCTAAAATTATTTTTGCCTTATTTTACGATCTATTGCTATTACTGGCTGTGTGGTTTGTCGCCGCCATACCATTTTTAATCTGGCAAGGCGAAGGATTCGAGACCGAGCCCTTAACCGTCCTAGCTTTTCAGATTTACCTACTTGGCGTCAGCTACATCTATTTAAGCTATTTTTGGTTGCAAACCGGACAAACACCGGGGTTACGCACATGGAAACTGCGGTTGATTCGAACAGATAATTATCTTTTAACCCGCCGAGACGCTACCATAAGATTTGTCATGTGCCTGTTATCTATCGCCACACTTGGAGCCGGCTGGCTATGGCTATGGTTTAGCAAAAACCACCAAACCCTGCACGACCAGCTATCCTACACTCAAATTGTTGATGCAACAGACTAAGCGACTCAAAGGACAACCATGTCAACCATCATAATTCATACTCAAACCCTAAAATTTGAACAAATTAAACGTTTTGAACGCAGCTATGGTAAACCCTACCAGCAAGCTCAACACTATCAAATTGACACGGATAAACCTATTAATCCAGTGGACTTGGCTGATTTAGCGAATGAGTTTAAATTTGACATTAACCTGCTACCTAGCGGTTTCAAGCCCAGTGAAGTTAAGTTAGTCATTAGTGATATGGACTCAACACTGATCGCCATTGAGTGCATAGATGAAATTGCCGATATGATGAACCTCAAACCCCAAGTGTCCGAGATTACTGAAGCAGCCATGCGAGGTGAACTTAACTTTGAAGAATCCCTCACCCAACGTGTCGCGCTTCTGGAAGGTTTAGATACTCAAGCTCTGCAAACCGTCTATGACGAACGCTTAACACTCAACCCAGGTGCGGAAAAATGCCTGGCTGGGCTTAAACAAAAAAACATTAAGTTTGCTTTAGTTTCAGGCGGTTTTGATTTTTTCACCAATCGTTTACAACAATCGCTTAATTTAGACTTCGCACGCGCTAATAAACTAAAAACCACGCAACATAAACTAACCGGTCAAATTGACGGTTCCATAATTGGCGCACAGGCCAAGGCGGATTTTTTACATGAACTTTGCGAGCAACTAAACATAAACTCAAACCAAGTTATTGCGGTTGGGGACGGCGCAAACGATTTGTTAATGATGGCCCAAGCGGGTTTAAGTATTGCATACCATGCTAAACCAAAAGTTCAGCAACAGGCTAGCTGTTCATTTAATTACCGTGGATTAGATGCCATTTTGGATTTCGTCAGCTAAAAATCCTGGTTCGAGCTTCACATAATTTGGCAACAAAAAAAGCGGGCTAAGCCCGCTTTTTTCAGATTCCATCAAAACATTAAAACAAATTCATTTCAAACTCTTGATAAGCATTACTTACGAAACGACCAACCGTGTGCTCATAACCTGGCCACTTGCTGCCGACTTTCTGCATAAACGGATGTGCTTCAACTTTTGGTTTGATCTCAAAATCTGACAGCCCTTCGTCATAATACTTACCAACCGTATTGTAAATCACTTCAAAGAACTCTTTTTGCTCTTTCACTAAAGCCTTACCATCATGTAATCCATGACCAGGAATAAAAGTTTTTATATCCATGGTCTCCAGCTCTTCCATCGCTGAAATAGAACCTAAAAAACTACCATCCGCCATGTTTGCAACACGACGCATCATCATATCACCAGCATATAAAACTTTATCTTCAACGACTTCAATCGCTAAATCCGAGTCGGTGTGAACTTTACCTAAATAATGAACTTTAAACGTGGTATTACCCATTTTAATCGTTTCACCACCCACTAACTCTTTAGTTGGCCGGGTTACGGCGGTGCCCGCTGTCGCATTATTGGTGTTACGACTCATAAAGCCTACCCAAAACTCACCCGCGCCACCTTTTACTTGCTGGATTACTTTTGGATGAGAATAAATCTCTACGTCAGGATAAGCTTCAACAAACGCTTGGTTACCTAACCAATGATCGCCATGAATGTGTGTATTAATAACTTTCACAACAGGTTTATCTGTCACCGTTTTAATCTGGCGCACTAACATTTCACCAATTTGTACCGATCCGCCCGTGTCCACCACCATCACTCCTTCAGAGGTGACAATAAAACCTGGGTTACTAAAAAAGCCTTGGTTCGACGGAGAAGGCTCACCGTCTTGTGCTAGAAAATAATAACAACGATCCGTTACTTTTGTGATCGGTACATTTGGCACATCCGGGCCTTTTTCAACCCAATCATTAGCCGAATAAACCGGCTTCATCACAGAAAAACCGACTAAACCAGCTGTCAGGCCCAAGGCTGACTTTAATAATTCACGACGCTTCATTTTGAATCCTTATATTTGTTAAATTCATCCAAAAAAATCAAGCATAATGTTACTCTTCACTACCAAAAACTGCAACTCAAAAGCCTGCCAACTAAGAACCATTATCATTTGTATTGACATCGTTATCCCAAGCAATCATAATCCCAGCACCATTTTTAAAGTTACAACGCGACTTTAAGCAACCAATAGGATTGTGACTGCATGCAAAATATACACCTCTACCTTGATCTGACCTTCTTTAGCATTTTGGGTTTAATGGGTTTTCTAGCCATCTGGATTACATTTGAGCGCTTATTTCTATATCGACGTTTGAACGTTAAAACATTTAGCCATATTGAACAGATGAACATAGAGATCACAAAAAACCTCACCACCCTTTCAACCATTGGTGCCAACGCACCTTATGTTGGGCTTTTAGGAACCGTAATTGGCATATTAATTACCTTTTATGAGATTGGCCAACAAAACAGCCTCGAAACCTCTGTGATCATGACAGGGCTGGCTCTAGCACTTAAACTAACGGCGGCCGGCATAGCGGTAGCAATACCGGCTTTAATGGCCTACAACGGCCTATTGCGTCGGGTTGAGGTTTTGCAAGCACATTATAAAATCCATCAGGATCAGCAGGCATGAAGCGTTTTGATTCAATGAACGTTGTTCCGCTGATTGACGTTATGCTTGTTTTGTTAGCGATTGTATTGCTAACCGCGTCTTTTATCGTGCACGATAAATTGGATATTCAACTGCCTAAAACCGAACATACCAGCGCATACAACCCCGACAATGACGAAAAGCTCAATATATCAATTGATCAATATGGGCAATTTTATTGGGATGGGATTGAGATTAATGCCGAAGAGTTCGATAAACAGCTAAGCCAGCTCGAAGCCAGCACTCACATTCAATTACGTGTTGATCAGCTGGTGGAGTTTCATCACTTCGTCCGCTTAATGGATATAATTAAACGTCAACAACACGACAATTTAACGATTCTGACGGAACGTAAGTAACTTGAAGTTAAATGACTCAACTAAGGCTTTTTTACTAACACTGGTGATTTATTTATTGGTGATCGGCGCGATCCTGGTTTGGCTTTTTAAACCGAGCGAAACCAGCATAGTTAGTAGCGAAAGTCCTGTACCGGTTACGTTAAACATGTTTGAAATGCCCCAGCCTGAGCCGCAACCCCAGCCTGAGCCGCAACCCCAGCCTGA
>NZ_JACUTY010000104.1 GCF_014859555.1 Thiomicrospira sp.
CTTTATATTGTGAGGCCGTTTTGATGCCCCTAGCAAGGCCAAAAACATTGTAGAATAGACATATTTACCCAAATAACGAAGGCTTAACATGTGGACTTATCCAGAAATTGATCCAGTAGCATTGGCTTTAGGCCCAATTGCCATTCATTGGTATGGCTTAATGTATGTGATCGGGTTTGCGAGTGCTTGGTTACTGGGTTTGCTGCGCGCACGCAACTCATCCGTTTGGGATAAGGACAAGGTCGGCGACCTGTTGTTTTACTGTGCTTTAGGTGTGGTGTTGGGGGGGCGAATCGGTTATGTGTTGTTTTATGACTTTGCCGGATTATTGGCGAATCCACTCTCGCTACTGATGGTTTGGCAGGGCGGCATGTCGTTCCATGGCGGTTTGCTAGGCGTGACCTTGGGCATGTGGTTGTTTACTCGTAAAGTTGGCCTTAGTCTGTTTAGTGTGGCCGACTTTGTTGCACCGTTGGTGACGATTGGTTTGTTCGCGGGACGGATCGGCAACTTTATAAACGGCGAACTTTGGGGCAAAGTCACCGACTCGCCTTGGGGAATGTGGGTTTACGATCCGCTGCTGAACGAAACGGTACAAAAGTATCCCACCCAACTGTTGCAAGCTTTGCTGGAAGGTTTGGTATTGTTTGCGCTGGTATGGTGGTATTCGTCCAAGCCGCGCCCTGCCGGTTCGGTAGCGGGTTTATTCTTGATATTGTACGGTCTGTTCCGCGTGGTATCGGAGTTCTTCAGAATGCCGGATGCACACTTGGGTTATTTGCTCGGCGGCTGGCTAACTATGGGAATGCTGTTGTCGATCCCGATGATTGTTGTGGGCGGATTATTGATGGTTTGGGGCGTTAAACGCTCGTCAGCCAACCAGCTAAAAGGAAAAAACGCATGAAGCAATATTTAGATTTACTACAGCATATTATGGACAACGGCGTGCAAAAGGGCGATCGAACCGGCACCGGAACTTTGTCGGTATTTGGTTATCAAATGCGTTTTGATTTACAGAAAGGTTTTCCGTTAGTCACCACCAAAAAATTACATATTCGCTCAATTGTGCATGAGTTGTTATGGTTTTTAAGTGGTGATACCAATATTCAATATCTAAAAGATCATCAAGTCAGAATTTGGGATGAATGGGCCACCGAATCGGGTGATTTAGGGCCGCTATATGGCAAGCAATGGGTGGCTTGGCAAAGCCCAAATGGTGAAGTTATCAACCAGATAGAACAAGTGATTGAGACCTTAAAAACCAACCCCAACAGCCGACGTATGATTGTCACCGCCTGGAACCCGGCGGATTTGCCGGATGAGTCGGTGAGTCCGCAACAAAATGTCGAAAACGGCAAAATGGCTTTGGCGACCTGCCATGCGTTTTTTCAGTTTTATGTGGCGAATAACAAGTTGTCTTGCCAGTTATACCAACGCAGTGCGGACACGTTTCTGGGTGTGCCATTTAATATTGCCAGCTATGCGTTATTAGTCCACATGATGGCACAACAAACCGGCTATGAAGTCGGCGAGTTTGTTTGGACTGGCGGTGATGTGCATTTATATAACAACACCTTGGAACAAGCAAAGCTGCAATTAACACGCGAACCCATGCCATTACCAGGCCTGGTGATTAAACGAAAGCCCAGTTCGATTTTTGATTATGAGTTTGAAGACTTTGAAATTGTGAATTACCAATCTCACCCTCATATTAAAGCTCAGGTATCGGTATGACTTTTAAGCAAAATAAATCGCAAACCTTATCTATGATTGTCGCGATGGGTCAAAATCGTATGATCGGTAAGGACAATAAAATGCCTTGGCATTTACCCGACGATTTAAAATACTTTAAATCTAAAACCTTAAATAAACCGGTCATTATGGGGCGTAAAACTTTTGAATCGATTGGTTCGAAGCCGTTGCCGAATCGGCCTAATTTAATTATTAGTCGTAATGAAAGTTTTCAAGCCGAAGGTGCAAAGGTTTTTAATTCGGTCGAAGCGGCGTTGGCTGAGTTAAAAGAGTGTGAAGAAGTGATGATTATGGGCGGCGCACAAATTTATGCGCAATGGCTTGATCGAGTTGATCAGCTTTATATTACCGAGGTAAAAGCCAGCCCAGAGGGCGATGCATTTTTTCCGGTCATCGACCACCAGGCCTGGTATGAGGTGTCGCGCGAAGTACATCCAGCGGATGAACGTCATGCGTTTGCGTTTGATTTTGTGGTTTATAAACGGCGTAATTGAAGTGAAGGATATTTAAATCGCTAAATCGTCCAGTTTTTTACCTTTATTTAACGCGTCTTCAACCCACAAAGGTTTACGTCCACGTCCGGTCCAAGTTTGACTGGCATCATTTGGGTTACGGTATTTAGGCGCTACTTTCTGACCTTTTGTTTTACGTGGCTTGCCAGTTTCTAAACCCATAATATCTTCGAGAGATAAGCCCAGTTTAGCGGCTTTTACTTTAAACTCTTCTACCAGATTTTTAGTTTGCTCTTTTTGCTTTTGGCTAATCAGTTTATCAATAGCTTGTCTTAATTCAACCAACTCGTCTACTGCCATCGTTCTCATCTTATCTAAATTCATCGCAACCCCCTAGGTCTAAAAATTAAAAATAGCATGATTTGAATAACAAAATAATAACAAAATAATAATAACTTAATTAAGTTAATAGGTGCAAATTAGACTGTTATATATTTGGGCACCTCGATTAACCCCTGGTTGATTCTGCGGGACTTAAAGGTCACTT
>NZ_JACUTY010000047.1 GCF_014859555.1 Thiomicrospira sp.
AAGGGTAACGTCCCCTTTTTACCCTAACGAACGAATCGCCCATAAAACAAATACGTGTGTCGGGCGGGAGATGTGTTTATAATTTAAAACCAAGTAAAAATCTTGGTAAGTAAGACTGGCTCTTAGGCGACTTCAACCGCCATTTTAAAACCTAAGGCATGTAACAGCTTATCCAGTGTTTCAAACTTGGGCTTGGTTTCGCCGTTTAGTACGCGATATAAATGTTGACGGTTTAAACCACTTAATTGCGCTGTTTCTGTCATCCCTTTTTGCTGAACTAATAGACGCAAGCCATCCAGCAAACCATTAATGCCGCCTTCTTCTAAAAAAGCGGATAAATACATGGCCATGTCCTCTTTTGTGTCAACGTCTTGTGCAAACTTAAATTCGTTTAATTGCAAAGTCATTATGATCCCTCCAATTGACTAAATAAGGCCGCAGCCTGTTCAATATCATTCTTTTGGCTAGATTTATCACCACCGTTCAGTAATAAAATGATTTCTTCTCCGCGAAGTGCGTAGTAAATCCGTAACCCACCGCCAAAGAAAAAACGCAACTCACCGATTTCTGAATCAATCAATTTGTGGTCACCAAAGTGTCCAGTGGAAACTTGGCTCAATTTCGCTTCGATGCGAAAGCGGGTACGCTTGTCTTTTATAGATTTAAACCACTTATCAAATTTATGGGTGGTGAGTAATTTATATTTCATACTCACATTGTAACAAGTAAGCGACAAAATTGCTACGCCTTAACAAACCACCAGGCCTGGTGCTATTGGGCGCGGATTCTGGTTAGGAAGACTTCGCCATAACGTTCTAATTTGGCTTGGCCTACGCCGCTGACTTCTAAAAACTCGTCTTCGGTTTGTGGGCGTTTTTGTGCCATGTCTAACAAACTAATATCACCAAATACCACATAAGCCGGTACATTTTGTTGGTCGGCGAGTTGTTTGCGCAGGTCGCGTAGGTCTTCAAATAGTTGTTGGTCGGCGGGGTTAAGTGCGTTGGCGCGGTCGTTTTTGGCGCGTTTAGCGGGCGCTTCTTTTTTGGGCATCGCAAGTTGAATGGGTTGCTGACCTTTTAACAGCGAGCCGGACAGCTCGGTGAGTTTGAGCACCGAGTAATGTTGCAAGTCTTGAAACAGATAACCCAGGTGAATCAGTTGGCGAATAATGCTGTTCCATTGGTGTGAGCTTAAGTCTTTGCCTATGCCGTAGGTGCTGAGTTGGTCGTGCTGGAATTGTCGAATGCGTTCGTTGTCGAGCCCGCGTAATACGTCGATCACGTGTTTAACGCCAAAACCTTGGTTAAGGCGGTACACGCAAGACAGTGCTTTTTGTGCGGCTTCGGTGGCGTCAAATAACTCGGGCGGGTTTAAACACACATCGCAATTGCCGCAGGGTTGGGTGTTGGATTCGCCAAAGTAGTTAAGCAATACATTACGCCGACAGGTTTGGGCTTCGGCAAAACTCACCATGCTATTGAGCTTGAAGGTTTCTAAGCGGCGTTGGTCTTCGTTATTGACGTTTTCGACAAACTGGCGTGCGGTGCTGACATCTTGCATGCCGAATAAAAGTAGGGCTTGAGACGGCAAACCATCACGCCCAGCGCGGCCGGTTTCTTGGTAATAACCTTCGATATTTTTAGGCACATCATAATGCACCACAAACCGCACGTTGGGTTTGTCGATGCCCATACCAAACGCGACCGTCGCGACCACGATATCGACTTGATCGTGCAGAAAGTCATGATGCACTTGATGGCGAGTTTGTGCGTTTAAACCAGCATGATATGCGCCCACCGAAAAACCTTCGGCGGCGAGTTTGTTGGCGATGTCGTCAACGCGCTTGCGGCTTAAAGCGTAGATAATGCCGGCTTCGCCAGTTTGTTGTTTTAGAAAGCGCAACAGTTGGTTAAAAGGCTGCTGTTTTTCCATTACGTTGTAGCGAATGTTAGGGCGATCAAAACTGCCTAGATGAATTTTGGGGTCGTGAAATTGAAGCTGCTGCAGTATGTCGGCTTGAGTCGTTTGGTCGGCGGTGGCGGTTAAAGCGATAAACGGCACATTCGTAAAACGTTGGCGTAATGAGCCGATTTGACTGTATTCCGGCCTAAATTGGTGACCCCATTGGGATACGCAATGAGCTTCGTCTATCGCAAATAACGCAATCGGTATGCGTTGCAGTTGGGCTAAAAATCCGTCCATTAATAAACGTTCGGGCGAGACATACAGTAATTCGAGTTCGCCATTGTGGAGCTGTCGAATCACTTGTTCAGACGTTTCCTGGTCTTGGCTGGAATTAAGCATTTGCGCGGCGACGCCATTGGCTTGCAAGGCGGCGACCTGGTCTTGCATGAGTGCGATTAAAGGCGAAACCACAATCGCGGTGCCGGAGCGCAAAAACGCTGGTACTTGGTAACACAAGGATTTGCCGCCACCGGTGGGCATCAGCACAAAGTTGTCGCGGCCTTCGACTAGGTCACAAATAATGTCGAGTTGTTGGGGGCGAAATTGGCGATAGCCAAATACCCGCTTGAGCACTTCAAGCGCTTGATTTTCGATGGATTCACGCATAAGTTGGCCAGTTTACAAAGACTTCGGTCAGCAGTAAAGGCGCGCGATCTTGTTGAAAGCTGCAACGGCGCGCGAGTTTTTGCGACGCGTTGATTTGTGGCCAGTCGGCTTGGCAGAATTCAAATTCACTGCGGTTGAGGTCGGTTCGGCTAAATAGGATTTCGCCCAGCGGTTGATCGCCAAGTTGCTTTAACGACCACCAGGGGTTTTGTTGATCGAAATGTGGGATCACGCTGCGCGCGTAAATAACAGGTTGGTTTTGGCAAGTTAAACAAACCGTGCGCAACCAGGCCTGGTGGTGGGGCGTCAGGTTTAAACGCAAGGCTTCGTCGAGCAAAGGGGTGGCATAACCTTCGAAAATGAGTTCGACCCGAAAATCGTCACAGCGTGCACGCAGTTTTTGCGTGAGCGAGGTTTTATCTAACAACCAGGCCTGGTGGTGAGTTTCGCGGGTTAAGCGTTGGATAAAATTCGAGGTTATCCAGTGTTTAGGTAAGCGTGGATTAGGCATGTTTGTATTCTACTTTGGTTCCGATCCAGCGTTGTTGTAATAAGTCGATGCGTTCGGGCTGACTAGCCGCCAAACGTAATAAGTCGTGCGCGGCGGTTTGCGCCGGTTCTATCCAGGCCTGGTCGCGCTGAATATCGGCAATGCGTAATTGCAGCCCACCGGTTTGGCGTGTGCCCAACACTTCGCCTGGGCCACGAATGCGTAAGTCTTCTTCGGCGATTAAAAAGCCGTCGTTGGTTTCACGCATAATTTGTAATCGCGCTTTGGCGGTGGCTGAAAGCGGCGCTTGATAAAGCAAAACACAATGGCTTTTTTTCGCGCCCCGCCCCACCCGACCTCGTAATTGGTGAAGCTGCGCTAGCCCGAGACGTTCGGCATTTTCAATAATCATTAAGCTGGCATTGGGCACGTTAACGCCGACTTCGATTACGGTGGTGGCGACCAATAAGTCCAGATGATGTTCGCTAAACTGCTGCATGATGCTTTGTTTTTCGGCGCTTTTTAAACGCCCGTGAATCAAGCCAACCCGCATATTCGGCCAGAGTTGTTTGAATTCATCATAGGTGGTTTGTGCGGCTTGCGCGTCTAGAGCTTCGGATTCATCAATGAGCGGACAAACCCAATAGGCTTGCACGCCTTGTTGGCATTGATGATACAGGTGCGCCATAACTTCCTGGCGTTTGTGGTTATTGAGTACCGCAGTATCAATTGGCTGGCGACCGGGCGGCAGTTCGTCAATCACCGAAATATCCAAATCCCCATAAGCGGTCATCGCAAGGGTGCGCGGAATTGGCGTGGCGGTCATGGTGAGCTGGTGCGGCGCAAAGTTTTTGGTGTGGCTTTGGGCTTTTTGATTCAGCGACAAACGTTGATGCACCCCAAAGCGATGTTGCTCATCAATAATCACCAAACCCAGCTGATTAAATTGCACCGACTCTTGAAACAGGGCGTGGGTTCCGACTGCGATTTTGGCCTGACCTAAACTGATTTTTTCCAGCATATCGCGTTTTTCAGCGGTTTTTAAGCGTCCGTTTAACCAGGCGACTTCGATGCCTAGCGGTTCTAACCATTCGCAAAAATGGTTGCGGTGTTGTTCGGCCAGAATTTCAGTGGGGGCCATAATCGCGACTTGATAACCGGCATCGGCGGCTTGCAACGCGGCTAAAGCGGCGACAATGGTTTTGCCCGAACCTACGTCACCTTGAATTAAACGTTGCATCGGGTGATCGAGACTTAAATCCTGCTGAATCTGTTGCCAAACCCGTTGTTGCGCGCCGGTTAGCGTAAAAGGTAACTGAGCCAATAAACGCTGAGCGCTTGGGCTGTCGCCAAACTGCGGTGCGTAACGGCGTTGCTGTTGTTGACGCATTAAAAACAGACTGACTTGTTGGGTCACCAGTTCTTCTACAATTAAACGCTGTTGCGCCGGGTGTTCAAAACGTTTGATTTGCCCCAAGTCGTCATCCGGTTGCGGTTGATGCAGGGTTAATAAGGCTTGATTGATGGCGGGTAGTCGCCGAGTTTTAAGCCAATCCAAATCTAAGCCTTCTGCGAGCGGATATTGTTTGAGCAGGGTAATGGCTTGTTTAATAAGTTTAACCAAACTCACTTGCCCTAGGCCTTCGGTCGTAGGATAAACCGGGGTTAAGGTGTCATCCAGCGCAGGCGGTGTATGCGCAAAAATTTGATATTGAGGATGCACCATTTCAAGACCATTCGGCCCAGAACGTAACTCACCAAATGCCCGCACAAATTCACCATGTTTAAATTGGCGCGCTTGGCTGGGATGAAAATGGAAAAACCGTAAACCTATCGAATGACCGCTGGCATCCCGTGCTTGCACCATTAAAGTGGGGCGACGACCGGGGGTTAGGCGTTGCGAGGTAATTTCTGCTTCGATTTGAATTTCTTGGCCAATTATCGCGTCGTCTAGCGAGGTGAGTTTGGTTTTGTCTTGATAACGTAATGGCAGGTGAAACAATAAATCCTGCACGACCCGCAAACCGAGTTTTTCGAGTTTCTCAGCTTGTTTGTCACCCACTCCTTTGAGGCTGGTGACATGCATTTGCTCTAGCATAATCGGGCCGTAAAACGCAGTAGATTAGTAATGCGACAGCGCCATAACGCCATCCATTTCAACATCGGTATCCTTCGGCAATTGCTTAACCGCGACCGCCGCACGTGCTGGATAAGGCTGTTGAAAATATTGCGCCATAATGTCGTTAACAGTGGCGAAATGCGCCATATCTGTCAAGAAAATATTTAACTTTGCAATATCTTGTAACGAACCACCTGCGGCTTCACACACCGCTGTTAGGTTTTTAAAAACCTGGTGAATACGCACGCTAATATCGCCTTCAGCCAATTGCATGGTTTCTGGAATTAACGCGATTTGACCGGATAAATACACGGTATCCCCCACGCGTACGGCTTGTGAATAAGTGCCGATAGCCGCGGGGGCATTGGTGGTTGAGATGATTTCACGCATAATCGTTTCCTTTAAATTGGAATATAAAACGGGTTAGCTTCTTGTCTGGTTCGACTAGGTAAACACTCGTTGAGCCTTATCAATAATCGGGATTCGGCGCAAGTGACGTAATAATTCGTCCAGGTGATCGCGGTTGCGCACCAATATGACAAAGTTCATCACGCTGTAGGTTTCGTCTTTATCTTCGGAGCGCACGCGTTCGATATCGGTTTTGGTATTGGCGATTTCAGAGGCGATTAAGGCCAAAGCGCCACGCTGATTTTTGGTTTCAATTTGGATTTCGACTGCGAACAGTTCTTCACTGTTTCGATCCCAATCGACATCCAGCCATTTATCTGGCTGGTTTTGGAAGTGTTTAACGTTTTTGCAGTCCTGGCGGTGAATTACCAGACCTTTACCGGTGGAGATAAAGCCAATAATTTCATCGCCTGGAATTGGATGGCAACATTGTGCGTAGTTAACCACCAGCCCTTCGGTGCCGGAAATCGCGAGCGGTTGATGTTGGCCTTTTTCGCTAACAATTTGGTCGTCTTTGCCTAGCAAGTTGTCGTGAATTTGTTTAGAAACTAAACCGGCCATGCGTTGACCTAAGCCAATTTCTTCTAATAACTGATCCCAGTTCTCTAAATTTAAATCTTGTACAAGTTTTTGGATGAGTTCTTCGCTAAGTCCCGAATAGGCCATGTTGTGAATACGCAAGGCTTTGGTTAGCAGGCGTTGCCCTAAGTCGGTAGCGGATTGGGAGTGCTGATTTTTTAGGAAATGACGAATTTGTGAACGCGCTTTAGCGGTGGTGACAAAGTTAAGCCAGGTTGGGTTAGGCTGGATTTCTTTGGATTTAATAATCTCAACGGTTTGGCCGCTTTCCAGCACACTACGCAGCGGCACGAGTTGGCGATCAATCCGACAGCCCACACAAGCATGCCCCAAGTTGGTATGCACCGCATAAGCAAAATCGACTGCGGTGGCGTTTTTCGGCAGGGTGATAATTTGGCCCTGCGGGGTAAACACGTAAATCACATCGGGGAACAGGTCGATTTTGACGTTTTCTAAAAAGTCGAGTGAGTTACCGGCACTTTGCTGAATTTCCAATAAGTTTCGCACCCACTCTTGTGCACGCACATCGACGGGTGACGGATTGGATTCGTTGGCATTGGCTTCTTTGTAATGCCAGTGTGCCGCAATGCCGTGTTCCGACACCTTGTGCATCACTTCGCTGCGGATTTGGACTTCAATATGTACGCCATAAGGTCCAAATAACAAGGTATGCAGCGATTGATAACCGTTGGGTTTAGGGATCGCGATATAGTCTTTAAACTTGCCAGGTAAAGGTTTATATAAAGAATGCACCAGGCCTAAAGCGCGATAACAGTCGTCAACACTTTCGACAAGCACGCGGAAAGCGAAAATATCCAATACTTCTTCAAATGACAGACGTTTTTTCTGCATTTTTTTATACAGACTGAATAGATGTTTTTCACGGCCGATCACGTCGGCTTTAAAACCTTCTTGTTTCAAGCGTGTTTGCAAAGCCTCGCTGATTTGCTCGACCACTTCTTTACGATTACCACGCGCTTTTTTAACCGCTTTCTCAAGCGCCGCATAACGTAATGGATACATGGCTCTAAAACCTAGGTCTTCGAGTTCAATACGGAAGGAGTTAATGCCGAGCCTGGCCGCGATCGGGGCGTAAATGTCGAGGGTTTCGCGTGCAATTCGGCGCTGTTTTTCCGGGCGCATCACGCCGAGGGTTCGCATATTGTGTAAGCGATCGGCAAGTTTGATCAAAATAACGCGGATGTCGCGCGACATCGCCAGCATCATTTTACGGAAGTTTTCGGCTTGGGCTTCTTGCGGTGTATTGAAAGCGAGTTTGCCGAGTTTGGTGACGCCATCAATCATGTCGGCGACACGTTCGCCAAAGCGGTCAACAATGTCTTGTTTGGTATAAGGGGTATCTTCGATAACATCGTGCAGAATAGCGGCGATCAAGCTTTCGTGATCGAGTTGGATTTCAGCAAGAATTTCGGCCACCGCGACCGGGTGCCAAATATAAGCGCCACCCGCTTTGCGGGTTTGGCCAGCGTGCGCCAGTGCCCCAAACTCAAAAGCGGCTTGAATTTGTTGAATTTGCTCAGCGCTTAAGTAGCGTTGAGCTTTTTCAATTAAGCCATCTAATGAGCTAGGTGTGGGCATAGCGACACCTAAAACTTATTGAAAGAACGGCGGGGTATCTGGGTCAGCTAAAATAACTTGTGGGTCAACAAGCTGTTCGGCTAATTCACGCAAAGCCACAACAGTCGGCTTGTCATTTTCCCAAGCTAAAGTTGGTTCTGCACCATTTCCTAGTTGACGGGCGCGCTTAGAAGCGACCAGGACCAATTCAAAACGATTTTCAACATGCAATAAGCAATCTTCAACGGTTACGCGTGCCATGAGGCTACCTCTAAAATTAGTTCATTTTCAGAAAGCCAGAGCAGCTTTCCCAAAGAGTTTTAATCAGTAAAGCGCTATTCTACAATATTCGGCGCATTATAAATAGTAGCGTTAAACATCAAGCACTTGTTAGAATGCAATTTTAGATCAACAGCAAAGAGAGCATCATGTTTGAAAACGTAATGAGTAAGTTTGATTTGGTTGCGTTCATGCACACTTATTTAATCCCGTGGGGTATTAATATTGCAATTGCATTGGTGATCTTTTTTGTGGGTCGCATTGTCATTAGTATGCTTCATAAAGTATTGGGCAAGCTGATGACACGGCTCCACGTTAAACTGATTTTAGTTGAGTTTACTCAGCAGGTGGTGCGTGCTTTGTTGTTTGTGATGCTGATTATCGCGGTGTTAAGTCAAGTTGGCTTTGATACCACCTCTTTAGTGGCTGTGTTGGCGGCGGGCAGTTTGGCGGTCGGTTTGGCGTTAAAAGATTCATTACAGAATTTCGCTGCCGGCGTAATGTTGATTGTTTTGCAACCTTTTAAAGAAAATGACTTTGTTGAAGTCGCCGGTCATATGGGGATGGTTGAAAAAGTGATGTTATTTAGCACTTTGTTACGCACCACCGACAACCGCGAAATCACGATTCCAAACGGCCAGATTTATGCCACGCCCTTAATTAACTATTCAGCACGTGATACACGCCGATTAGATTTGATTTTTGGCATTGATTACAGCAGCGATTTACGCAAAGCTAAACAAATTCTGCAAGAGATTTTGGCGGCAGATGAGCGTGTTTTAAAAGAACCGGAATCCTTAGTAGTGGTATCAGAACTCGCGAATAGCAGCGTGAACTTTACGGTGCGTGCCTGGGTGAATACCAGTGAATATTGGCCACTAAGGTTTGATTTAATTGAGCGCGTGAAGTTGGCATTTGATGATCAGGGTATTGAAATCCCATTCCCACAAATGTCGCTGCATTTTCAGCAAGATATCGCCGAGTTTATGGCGGCCAAGTCAGGATCAAAAGACGTGGTAGTTTAGATAGACTGAATGAGCACCAGGCCTGGTTTTCATGGTTTTAAGCCGATGCTTGAGTTAATCAAGCATCGGCTTTTTGGTTTTTCAGTGCGAAAGATTACAGTTCGGTCTGAAAGTTCGGTTTGTCGAGCGAATCAATATAAAGCTGCTCGACTTGCGAACGCGCCCAAGGGGTTTTGCGCAAAAAATTGAGACTGGATTTAACCGAAGGATCATTGTTGAAACACTTAATATCAATCAGGTTGCCCAGGCCAATCCAGCCATAATAATCGACTAACCGTAAAATGATTTGTTCGAGAGTGACGCCGTGTAAAGGGTTGTTTGCTTGTGTGTTCATGTGTTCTGCTCTTGAAGTCTTGACCAGTGAAGTTCGCAGTCACCCAGCTCGGCGGCAATATAGGCGGAATCGCCGCTTAGGCTGATGGAAAACGCCATATTACGTTGCGCCAGCTTGGCGAGGGATTGAATTTGTGACCAGTCAAATTGAATAATATCGACCTTGAGTGGCTTAAGTTTGGCTTGGTTTTGCGACCACCAAACATCCGATTTGGAGTTGAAGCTATAGACCTTAGTGACTCGCGCTAAACGACTGGCTTTTTTGATGCGCTCAAGACTTGGTTCGCCCAGGTCAATCCACAACATGAGTTGGTCGTCGAGGGTTTTGGCCCAAAGATCCGGCTCATCGACCGCGCTTAAGCCTTTGGTAAATTCGAGTTTTGTATTTTGATCCGCTTCAATGTTTAGACAATAAACCAGTACACGCGTCATCATGCGTTCAATATTTTCTGACGGATGTTGCGCCACTGTGAGGTTGAGCGTTTGGTAAAGGTGGCGGTTCATGTCAGAAAGCGAAATGCTAAATTTATAGATGGTTGGTTTTAATGCCACGCTGGGTTCCCGATCTGTTTGCTAATGCGGCCTAGTATAACAAACCGCGTTTTGTAAGGTAGCGCTATGCGGCTTGTTTTTAAATTGCCTTGCGCTCACTTATAATGCTAAATGAATCTAAATTAAGACAGGCTAGGGAGCAAATATGGCGATAAGAAAATACAAAGGCATCACACCAAACATGGCGAGTTCGGCCTGGGTTGACCCTTCAGCGCAAGTAATTGGACGTTGTGAGTTGGCGGAGGATGTTGGAATTTGGCCTTGTGCCGTGCTTCGCGGGGATGTGAATGATATTAAAATCGGCGCCCGTTCAAATATTCAAGACGGCGCAGTGGTGCATACTACACATGAATCGGAACGCAGCAAGGGCTCGAAAACCATTGTGGGTTGCGATGTGACGGTGGGTCATAACGCGGTATTGCACGGTTGCATTGTTGAAGACGAATGCCTGATTGGTATGGGCGCGGTAGTGCTGGATAATGCCGTGGTGCAAAAGCATGTATTGGTGGGGGCGAACAGTTTAGTGCCGCCAGGTAAGGTGTTAGAAAGTGGTTATTTGTATGTCGGTTCGCCGGTAAAACAAGCCCGCCCGCTTACGGATGAAGAGAAGGCGTTTTTTAAATATTCCGCCGCGCATTACGTCAAACTCAAAAACGACTTTGCGGCTGAAGATTGATTCTAAACACGAAGGTTTTTAAGCCCTCTCCCTCAGGGAGAGGGTTGGGGTGAGGGTGAAATCGTGCGTTTAAAAACAGCTCTCCCGCCCCCTAACCCCCTCCCGCTGGGAGGGGGAACTGGAAAATCTTCGTGTCCTTTGTGGTAAAAAACCACTAAATCATGCCTGTTGGATAATGCGGCGGACTTCTTCGATTACGGGTTTGGTTTTGGGGTGAACGCCGCGCCATAGGTAAAAGGCTTCAGCCGCTTGACCAACCAGCATGCCTAAGCCATCCATACGTTGACAGGTCGGTTGGTGTTGTTGCGCCCAGTTTAAAAACACGGTGGGTTGTGCGCCATACATCATGTCGTAAACCAGACTTTGTGGGCCGATCACTTTTTCGCTGACTGGCGGCAGTTTGCCTTCTAAGCTGGCTGAGGTGCCATTAATAATAATGTCGAAAGGCTGAGCCGGGATATCCTCCCAGCCGCTGCCGTGAATCGGCACCTCGGTGTCAAAACGCTGACCTAAAACTTCAGCGCGTTTGGCGGTTCGATTGGCGATATGCACCAGGCCTGGTTGTTTGTCTAATAAGGGTTTTAAAATGCCCTGTACCGCACCGCCCGCACCAATAATTAATACACGTTTACCTTTAAACGGACGCATCCCATTTATTTCGATATCGTTTACCAGGCCAATACCGTCGGTATTGTCGCCATAGACGCTACCGTCTTCTCGGAACACATAGGTATTGACCGCTTGCGCGAGTTGCGCGCGCTCGCTGAGTTCGTCAGCCTGTTCAAAGGCATCCAGTTTATAAGGCACGGTAATATTAATGCCTTTGTAACCATGGGCTTTCAGATAATCGATTTCGCGCGCAAAATGGGTTTCTTCGGAGTCGATACGCATCGCTTCATAAGTAATAATTTGCTGGGTTTGTTCAGCAAACAAGCGATGAATTAAGGGTGATTTGGAATGCGCGATCGGATCGCCGACGACCGCGTAATGGTCAATCACCGCTTCAGTCGAGCTCATACCTTACCTTCTGCGTGCAACCACTGCGCGACTTGCTTGGCATAATAAGTCAAAATGCCATCCGCACCGGCGCGTTTAAAACAAAGTAAGGTTTCCATTGCGACTTTGCGCTCATCCAGCCAGCCGTTTTGTGCCGCCGCTTTTAACATCGCGTATTCACCGCTCACATGGTAAGCGTAGGTTGGCACTTTAAATTCGGTTTTAATGCGGTATACAATATCAAGATAAGGCAAACCGGGTTTAACCATCACCATGTCAGCACCTTCGTTAATATCCAACGCAACTTCATGTAGCGCTTCATTCGAATTGGCCGGGTCCATTTGATAGTTGGCTTTATCGCTTTTGCCTAAATTGGCGGATGATCCAACCGCATCGCGAAAAGGCCCGTAATAGCTAGAGGCGTATTTGGCTGAGTAAGCCATGATACGGGTGTTGACGTGACCATTTTCTTCTAACAAATCACGGATTTCGATAATGCGACCATCCATCATGTCGGATGGACCAATCACGTCTGCCCCCGCTTCGGCGTGGGATAAGGCTTGTTTCATTAGTACATCAATGGTGTCGTCGTTGAGCACATAACCCTTGTCATCAATAATGCCGTCTTGGCCGTGAGTGGTAAATGGGTCAAGTGCTACATCGGTCATAATGCCTAGCTCAGGGCAAGCCGCTTTGACGGCGCGTACCGCACGTTGCGCTAAACCTTCCGGATTATAAGCTTCAGCCGCGTTTAAGGTTTTGCCGTCTTGAGGCACAACCGGGAAAATCGCGATCATCGGAATGCCCAGTTTGATCAGCTCGTGAGCTTCGTTTACCAATAAATCAATGGTTAAACGTTCGACACCCGGCATGGATGGCACGGATTCACGCTGATCGAAACCTTCTATGACAAACATGGGGTAAATTAGATCGGCGGTGGTGAGTTGATTTTCGCGCATTAAACGACGTGAAAAATCATCAGCACGCATTCGACGCATACGAGTAATTGGAAATTGACGATCAATCATGGAAAACTCCGCTTGAAAATTTTAGTTAATCATACGCGCGTGTGATCAAAAAATAAACCTACGAACACGCCTAGTCTCAATAGCTTAAAAGGCTGCTGGGGTTAAATCGGGCATTGACCAATAGAAATATAATTGCACCCCATAAAAAATTTATATAAGTAAAAGCTAATTTTACTAATGTTTTAGCTTGAAGTTAATGAGCTTAAAGGTTTATTATAATCGGCCAGCAATGTGAGTATGAGTTGAAAATTGCCGCCAGTTAATGGGTTTAAATACTGATTAAAAGGCGTCTTTGACACTTTTACTGGCGATTGGATAAAAAAACTAGTAACTCTTGAATCTGTGGTGTTGTTACACGTTAAGGATGCCAATCAAGGAGCATAAAATGACAGATAAAATAGTAGAAAAGGTTGCGATTCAAACTGAAGAATCTCGCAACCAAGGCCGTCGCGCGTTCCTTAAGGGCGGTGCAGCGGTAGCGGGTGGTGTAATGTTTACTCAAGCCGCTTCAGCCTCATCAAACCTTAAGTTTGATGCTCAAAAAGCGGTCGCACCTTATGCCGGTCGTGAAGAAATCACCGATGTACTTGAAGACCAAATGGCTCGTAAGATGCTAGGTTGGGGTGTACGTCAGTACCCATATGGTATGCCGTCACCTTTCGAAAAAGAAGTTCAGCGTCGTACGTTAGAGTGGCTAACGCCTGACTCTATGGCCTCGATCACCATGACTCCGTTGCAAAGTTTGCACGGTATGATCACGCCAAACGGTCTTCACTTCGAACGTTACCACGGTGGTGGTATCAACATTAACCCTGATGAGCACCGTTTGGTTATTCACGGTTTGGTTGAACGTCCTTTGATCTTCACTATGGACGACCTAAAACGTTTCCCATCTGAATCACGTGTTTTGTTCGCAGAGTGTCCAGCTAACGGCGCAATGGAGTGGAAAGGTGTTCAGTTGAACTCAGTACAGTGGACTCACGGTATGATGTCTTGTGTTGAGTGGACAGGTGTTCGTCTATCTACCCTATTGAAAGAAGCCGGTATCAAGCCAGAAGGTAAATGGTTGATCCCTGAAGGTGCCGATGCATCAGGTATGGCTCGTTCAGTACCAATCGATCTAGCAATGGACGATTGTATGGTTGCTTATGCTCAAAACGGCGAAGCACTTCGCCCAGAAAACGGTTATCCAATCCGTTTAGTTGTACCAGGTTGTGAAGCGAACATGTGGGTTAAACACTTACGTCGTATTCAAGTTTCTAACGTGCCTTTACAGCAACGTGAAGAAACCTCTAAGTACACTGAGTTAATGCCTGACGGTACAGTGCAGAACATGTCTTGGTACATGGAAGCCAACTCGGTAATCACCTACCCATCTCCAGACTTTAAAATGCAAGAACCAGGTCGTTATGTGGCGAAAGGGATTGCTTGGTCAGGTCGCGGTAAAGTGGATCACGTAGACATTTCGTTTGACGGTGGCCGTAACTGGCACGAAGCAAAATTAACTTCAGCGGTATTGCCAAAAGCTTGGACTCGTTTTGAACTTGAGTTCGATTGGGACGGCAGTGAGTTGTTGATGATGAGCCGTACAACGGATGAGACCGGTTATGTACAGCCAAATATGCCACAAATGCGTGAAATCGAAGGGACAAACAATGTTTACCACCGTACCGCGATGGTAACTTGGAAAATCCACGCGCACAACAGTGAATTCGGAGGCATGATTGAAAATGTTCAATTCTAAGAAAACGCTAATTGCATCGGCTGTAACGGGTGCTATGATCGCTTCAGGCATGGCTTTTGCAATGTCTGGCAAGCCATCTGACGATTGGAAAAAAATAATCGAAGCTAACGACGGTAAATACCTCGATGGCGCGGTTGTTAAAGCTATTTTAGGTGATGATGACCGTGCACGTTTAGTGGCGAAGTTTGATCCAAGTAACCCTTACTCGTTTGAAGTAGATGACGCAATTGATGGTGGTCCGCACGGCAACATGCAGTGTAAAGTACCGGAAGCCTTTATTGATGTTCATGCTAGCGCAAACGAAAACTACTATTCTGACGCTAAGTTCACCGCATATGGTTACGGTACACCGATTGCTGAAACGGCTATGGCTAAGTGGAGCATCCACGTAGACGCCGACGGTAACGGTTTACCATCATTAGATGTGGGTATGGACGTGCTTAAGGGTGGCGATATGTACATCCAGTTCTGTGCGGTTTGCCACGGTGAGTTCGGTGAAGGCGCGAAAGGCTACCTACCACTTTCAGAAGGTAACCAATTACCGTTAGCAACGTCTGATGTTAACGATCCATCTCCAATTAAGACTGTCGGTAACTACTGGCCTTATGCAACGACCTTGTTTGACTACAACCGTCGTGCGATGCCTTTCTGGACGCCTAATATGCCGGCCATCGGCGAAGCTGGTTACATGGGTATTACCGGTTATATTCTGCAAATGAACGCTGTTCCACTCGATGATGAAGGGACTCAGATCGAGGACGATACGTTCTTTAATGCAGAAGTATTGTTGAAAGCAAACAAGTACATGCGCAATGCAGGTAACTTCTTCTGTGATCACCGTCCGGTTATCGCAAACGAACGTTGCATGAAAGATTGCCCTGACTACATGGTTGGTGATGGTACAGGTGATACATCTAACTACCGTACAGCGGGTCGTCTTCCAGACGGTACGCCACAATACAACATTGGTCAACGTATTGGTGTAGACGCTCCTGGCGTTGGTCACCACGGCTTCTAAGTTGTATTAATCAACCTACCGCCTCTCTAGCACTAAAGCCCGCTTTTTAGCGGGCTTTTTTATTTGCCGCCGCAAAGTTTCAATCGGCCTTCTTAACCCCCCGCCTTGTGGTAAAATCAGCCCAACTTTTTAAACGTTGGAATCGATTTTTATGTCTGTTTACACCCTAATAGACTCGGCTGACTTGAGCGGTTTTCTGCAAGACTATGATTTGGGAGAGTTGGTGCATTTCGAAGGCATCAGCGCAGGCATTGAAAATACTAACTATTTTGTCGACACCACAAAAGGTCGATTTGTTTTAACCATTTTTGAGCATCACACACCGGAAGAACTGGGATATTTTCTAAATATTATGGCGTTTATGGCCGAACACCAAATCCCCACCGCGCACCCGATGGCCGATAAGCAAGGTCAGTATCTTAAAACCTTAGCCAATAAACCAGCGGCATTAGTCGAACGTTTGTCTGGGCGCACGCTAGAACAACCAGGCCTGGTGCATTGCGAAGTGATGGCGAATAACCTAGCCAAGTTCCACCAAGCGGGCAGCGAATTCGGTTTTTATCGGGCGAATGATCGCGGTTTGGATTGGGCTCGTAATTTGGTGTCCGAGATTCAGCACATGATGGAGCCAGCAGACCAAGTACTAGTCGGTAGTGAGTTAGCTTTTCAAGAATCGGTTGACTGGGCACATTTGCCGCAAAGTGTGATTCATGCCGATTTATTCACCGATAACGCGATGTTTGATGGTGAACGTTTAACCGGCATTATTGATTTGTATTATGCCTGTCACGGCGCGTGTTTGTACGATTTAGCGGTGATGGTGAATGATTGGTGTCGCAAACCAGACCACAGTTTGGATGAGACTAAGCTGCAGGCTAGTTTGCAAGCCTATCAGTTGGAGCGACAACTAACGGCGGGTGAGCACCAGGCCTGGTCGGCGGCGTTGCGTATGGCGGCGTTGCGATTTTGGTTGTCGCGTTTAAAAGATCAACTGATCCCGCGTGAAGGCGAAATTACCATGATCAAAGACCCACAAGTATTTAAAGCGCTATTAATTTGGCATCGTAAA
>NZ_JACUTY010000105.1 GCF_014859555.1 Thiomicrospira sp.
CCTTACCCCATCACCAGGCCTGGTAGTTTTGGTAGAGGATAAACACACTCATTAATACGAGGAATAGCGCGAATACTCGGCGTAATAGATGCTGGTCGAATTTGTGGCTGACCTTGTGGCCAAGCCAGCCGCCTATAATACCGATGAGGGTAAATTTAATAATAATCGCCCAATCCAGCTCCAGGTTTAATGCGTTTAATACTTCTAAATAGGCAGCAAAACCGGCGAAGGATTTCATCGCAATAATCACTAAACTGGTGCCGATCGCCAAGCGCATTGACAAACCGCCTAATAAAACCAAAGCCGGAATAATTAAAAAGCCACCGCCAACCCCAACCAAGCCGGTTACCGCGCCCACCACTAAACCATCCGCGACAATTTTATAAGCCGCGCGCGGCGCTTTGGGTGCGTCGCTTAAATCGACCGGTTTAAACATTAAATAAGCCGCGCTTAACATTAAGGCGGCAAAAATTAACATCTGGATCACGCCGTCAATAAAGTGCGCTAGCCAAGCACCAAATACCGCCCCCACCAGGCCTGGTATGCCAAACCAAGCTACCATGCGCCAGTCAATGGTTTTTTGCCGAGCGTAAGGTATGGCGGAAATCAACGAAATCACACCCACAATCATCAACGAACCCGCCATTGCGACTTTGGGATCTTGGCCGACTAAATACACCAACACCGGCACGGTCAGAATCGAACCGCCCGAACCGAGCAAACCTAAACTTAAACCAATTAATAACGCGCCTATCCAGGCTAAAATCATTGCGTTTTCCTCACGCTGATTTCCTTTTGAGCAATACGCCCGATTCAATGTGGTGGCTGTAGGGGAATTGATCAAATAAAGCCGCGGCCATCAAATCATGTGATTGTTCCAGTACGGCTAGGTCTCGCGCTAGGGTTTCCGGGTTGCAGGAAATATACAAAATGTGCTCAAACTCACTCGATAATTGGCGCGTTAAATCGTCTAAGCCAGCACGCGGCGGATCGACAAAAATAGTGTTGAATTGATAGCTCGATAAATCAATCTCCGCCAAACGATTAAATTCGCGACCTTGCAAGGCTTGCGAAACCTCTTCGGCGGCCATCTTCACCACCTCGACATTTTCCACGCTATTTTTGGCTAAATTAAACTGCGCCGACTTTACCGAGGTTTTAGAAATTTCGGTCGCCAAAACGTGGCCATACAAATCCGCTAGCGCAATCGAAAAATGGCCGTTACCACAATAGAGTTCTAACAAATCACCGCCCGCAGAGTTGATATCGCGGCTCTGCTCGCGCGCCCAAGCCAACATGTTCTGCGCCATTTTAGCGTTGGGCTGGGTAAAGCTATTCTCGATCTGCTGAAACCACCAGGCCTGGTGGTCGGCTTCTAAACGCTCGATGACAAAGTCCTGATCTAAAACAATCTTTTGTTTACGGCTACGCCCGATTAAATGATCAATCGGCAAAATATCACGCAAGCTTTGCGCGGCGGACGACCAGGCCTGGTCATCGAGTTTTTTACGGTAAATTAAAGTCACCAACATTTCCCCGCTCAGCGTGGCGAGAAAATCAATTTCAAACAAGCCATGACTTAAAATGTCTTGCTGACCAATCGCTTCTAACAAGGGCGTCATCAGGTTATCAATCGACTCCGCCGCCATCGGGCAAGAGACGATTTCGACCGGGTGCTTAGGATTTTCTGGATCAAACATCGCATAAAACAAGCGTTCCGGCGTATGCCAGATGCGAAACTCCGCGCGCTGACGAAAATGCGCCGGCGCGGAAGCAAACACCTGCAACTTATCTACCATGCTCGGCACTAGACCCAGCAAACGCTGCTGTTTGTCGGCGAGCTGTTGATCATATTGTTGGGGAAAAACCTGACACAGCACAAGGCCGCCCTCTTTATCAAAATTAGGCGGGCATTATATCGCGTCTAAGCGCGGATGCCTAACATCACGCCCTTGTAGTCAAACACAGGATAAATAAAAAATAATTTTTCATATTTATTGATTCATCAATTGATTCTAAAGGTTCCCGATGAACAATAATCAAAGGTTAATTCTAAAGCTTGGACGTGCGCGAGCGAGTGTATTTGCTGCCATTCTGCCCAAGCAGACTTGGCCACTATATAAAGGGCACATCGATTAATCCCAGATTGATTCTGGCAACGCCAAGTTTTCAGATCAAGGCGTGAACGCGAAGGAATAGCCGCATCGCACTCAGCATTGTTTTTTGACGACCGAATATATTTGGAAATAACGCGTTTTGATCGACATGGTGAATATGGACGCAAAGGCATCATTTCACTGAAAAGTCTGGATGCGCAATTTGTCGGCAAAGGCACGGACTGGCCGAGGGTTGCCAAAGCCCTGCTCAACGAGCAACAGATTAAAGCCGAGGATGACGCTTTAGTTGAAACCGCTTATGCTTTTGGGCAACTGATTGCCAACAGCGATATGCACCTTGGCAACTTCTCATTTTTTAGCGATGGCTTACACATCCTCAATCCCACCCCCATTTACGATATGTTGCCGATGGCGTTTATGCCGCGAAAAGGTGAACTCATCACCCCAGACTTCCAAATCCCGCGATTTATCGACGTATCCGAACCCGCCAAACACCAAGCCAAAATCGCGGCACTCGATTTCTGGCAAACGGTCATTGACCACCC
>NZ_JACUTY010000106.1 GCF_014859555.1 Thiomicrospira sp.
TTAAGTGTCTTGATTCATCAACACATCAATGTCATCTTGGCTTAAATAGTCTAACGCGCCTTCTTGTTTAGAGGCGACCGCGCTTGGCAGCGGGAAGTCTAAATGCTTAAGCTGAACATCGTTGAGTTTGTCGGTAAAGGTGAGTAGGGATTGGATAACTTGGCCACTTAAATCGCGGTTGGTTTGTTCGATGATAATGTCTTGCAGCTGGTTCATCCATTTCAGTTGGGTTTCACGCACCTGTTCGGAATGTTCGCGTAGGGTGTCTTGACTCAACGCATCCGTGTAAGATTGGCTCAGGTCTCGAATGTCTTCCATCATCATTTCGGCGATTTGAATGGTTTGCTGAGAGGTGGTTTCCAAGCGACTATCGATATAATCTAAACAGGTTCGAACTTTTTCTTGTGGCGTCAAATCTGACATGGTGCGTCCTTTTTCAGGTCAGAATCAGAAGGTTCTGAAAGGTGGTTAAGATGGAATTTAATTTAGCACAAACTGTGTGGTAAAACAAAGCATGTCGAACGCATTAAAAGATCAATTTAACCAGGCCTGGTGGTCGTGCTGGTGGCAAGCACTGCAAACCAAGTTTGGCAAATTAAGCGTCGCTGAACAGATGGATGAGTCTCAGCTTACAGATTGGGCCGAACTCAGCCTAAAACAGCGCATTAAACATACCAGCCAATTAAGTTATCAGCGCTTACACCAAGCGGGATTGAGTTATGTTGATATGCTCGCTGGCCTGCAAAACATCGCCCCGCAATTTCTGGGACTACCAGGCCTGGTGCTTCCGCAGATCGTCGAAGATTATGGTTTAGCTGACTTTGAAGCGTCCTTTAATGCGCTCGAAACCTTTACCCAATTCTCGACCGGTGAATTTGCGATTCGTGTTTTTATTGAGCAAGATCAAGCCGTCAGCATGGCGCAAATGCAGGCCTGGTCCTTATCGGATAATCATCATCTACGCCGTTTATCTTCCGAAGGCTGTCGCCCTCGATTACCCTGGGGCAAAGCTTTAAATGAGTTTAAACGTGATCCGACGCCCATTCTGCCGATTTTGCAAAACCTCATCCACGATCCCAGCTTATACGTGCGCAAAAGTGTGGCGAATAATTTAAACGATATTGGCAAAGATCACCCTGAGGTTTTATTGGCTTTTTGCCAGGCCTGGTTGGGCACAAGCGCCGAGGCGGATTGGATTATCAAACACGCCAGCCGCAACTTTTTAAAACAGCGCGAACCTCGGTTTTTAGCCTTATTAAGTCTGCCGAAAACCGATCATATTGAACTGCTGAATTGGCAAAACGATGCGCAAGTAAAACTGGGTGACGCTTGGCAATATCAGTTTGAATTGCAAACAACAAAAGCGTCCAAAGCATTAGGGCGGTTAAGAGTTGAGATACAGGTGGATTATCCCAGACCAAGCGGTGTGCCATTACGCAAAGTGTTTAAACTGGCGGAAGCGGATTACAGCGAGGCACACAAACAATTTAACAAAACCCTGTCGTTTAAACCCTTAACTACACGCCGACACTATGCCGGACAACATAAAATACAGCTCGTAATTAACGGCGAAATAAAGCACCAGGCCTGGTTTGAGGTAAAGGCATGAATCTCATTTTTGAAAACACGGATTTTGTATTGCTGGATAAACCAGCGGGTTTAAGTTTCCATTCAGAACAAGCACCAGGCCTGGTGGTATTGGCGCAACAGCAACTTGGCCTGCCGTCACTTTATCCAGTGCATCGGTTAGATAAAATGACCTCGGGTTTGGTGATTCTGGCGAAAAACCTGGCCGCCGCGCAAGCGTTTCAAACCTTGTTTGAACAGCGCGAAATCGAAAAATACTACCTCGCCATCTCCACCCACAAACCCAAAAAGAAGCAGGGCTGGATAAAAGGCGACATGCTACCCAGTCGGCGCGGCAGTTATCGTTTAGCCACGACTATGGAAAATCCCGCGATTACGCAATTTGTCAGCGCCAGCCTTGCACCCAATGAGCGCGTGTTTTTGGTTAAACCCCACACTGGCAAAACCCATCAAATCCGCGTCGCGCTCAAAAGCTTAGGCGCGCCCATTTCGGGCGATCAACGTTATCAAGCCTTGGCGCAAGCCGAACTAGAAGATCGCGGCTATTTACATGCCTACGCGCTGAGATTCAGCTTATTCGGCGAAAACTTCGCCTTCGTTTGCCCGCCAACCAGCGGCCAACGCTTTGTATCGAATGCCTTTAAGGTACAATGTGCGGCTTGGAACCAACCATGGAAAGCGTTTTGATGTCGAAAGCGACCACTAAATATTGGGAAGACACCCCGCTAGAACAACTCACCCCCGCACAATGGGAAAGCCTATGCGACGGCTGCGGCTTGTGCTGTCTGCATAAACTGCAAGACGAAGATACCGATGAGATTGTTTATACGCGGGTGGTGTGCAAGTTTTCAGACTTAGAAACAGGGCAGTGCGGCGACTACGAAAACCGCTCGGTGAACGTGCCCACTTGTGTGCCGCTAACCCTAGAACGCATCGCCGAATTCGACTGGTTACCCGAATCCTGCGCCTACCGTTTACGCTACTTCAACCAACCCCTACCAGACTGGCATCCGCTCAATATCGGCGACCACACCCAAGTAAAATACCACGGCCTACAATCCATCAA
>NZ_JACUTY010000107.1 GCF_014859555.1 Thiomicrospira sp.
CGCGATACAATGGCACCGCCGGTATCGATTGGTATCAGCCAGAAAAAAGCCTACACCGCCGTTATGTTTAATGCCAACGGTTCACAGTTAACCAGTCAAGCCCAAGGTGCGTTGCCAACTTTGGGTGAAGGCCTAGCCTTTATGGCCGGTTCGGTTACGATTTCAGCCGGTGGTCGTTTATTTGGCGCAGTGGGCGTAAGTGGCGCACCAGGTGGTGATGTTGATGAAGAATGCGCGGCGGCTGGTGTTGAAACCGTGCAAATGGACTTAGAAATGATGTAATAAACTGATGTAATTTACATCACTTTACATTATTTGTAACATCCAACCAGGCCTGGTGCTATTGTTTAATACCACCAGGCCTGGTTTTTTTATGCCTCAAATAAAGGGGATTCGTTATGTCACGTTTAATTAAGATGTTCGTTTTTGTAGGATCGATGTGGGCGGGGGCCGTTTGGGCGAATCCGAGTTTGCATCCGCAGGTTGAAAAATGGATTGAAACCAATCAAGCGCCGTTTGGTGTTGTGTTGGAACTGATCAGTCGTGAAGCGAATTTTGTCGAAAAACGCACACCTTATATACAACATCAAGTTTCGGCTTTAAAACAAGCGTTTGCGGATTTAGATGTCGTTATCATTAGTCATGGTCGAGAGCTGAATGCGTTAAGTAATAGTTTTGTCAACCAGCCTTATCAACAGGCTTTTGAGCAACTGCACCAACAAGGCGTAACGGTGCATGTTTGTGAAGTGGTGGCAGGCTGGGGCAATAAAACACGGGATGATTTTCCGGCTTTTATAGATGTCGCTCCATCTGGAACGGCTCAATTAAACGACTATAAAAAACTCGGTTACAGCGTGATACGTGTGCCTTAGTTGTGGCTGGACACGGGGGTGAATAGCCTATATAATCCGCACACAATTTGGAGAGCTGTCTGAGCGGTTGAAGGAGCGCGCCTGGAAAGCGCGTATAGGTTAATAGCCTATCGGGGGTTCGAATCCCCCGCTCTCCGCCAAATTCCAAAAAAACCCGACTTAGTTCGGGTTTTTTTGTATCTTAAGTTTATGAAAAATAAAAACTTTATTTGGGTTGTGTGAAAGATTTGATATTTTCCTTAGAACTTTATTTTTTGCAGTTTTCTCGTTTGTTGTGAGTATAACCTTGAGTATAGAGAGCTAAATGTAAATTCAGCTCAAGGTTAATTCTACAAAGAACATAAAGGCGCACCAGGCCTGGTGCTTTAAGGCGGGGCGGTTTAATCGCTGGTGTCTAATTTTGCATGGCTCGGAGGGTATCTATAAAACCCATTGTCGCGCTGCATTTGAGCTGGGGTTAGCTTAAATAAGCTCCAGGCATAAAACCACCAAGCAATCGTTTCATAAAACTTTTCATAGAGCATACCCCTGTATGTCAACATAATGTTAAGCTGGCCAGTCATTGCGGTCGAGGGTTTTAGTCTCGACCACACGCTCGGCTTGAGCGTAACGACGAATCAGTTTTAGATTGGGGTTAGATTTAGGTTGATGGGTTTTTGCTGTTGCAACCATGGTACTTCTCCTTTACCTGAGTTTGTGCAGGTGGATTGAATGGATTTGTTATAATCATTTGTAAAGTTTTAGTTAAGAGGTTGTGATGCCAATAATTTCAATGTTTTATGGTGTAATTATCAGGATGTATTTGCTTGATAATCGCCAACACCATAAGCCGCATATCCATGCGCGATATGCAGAGCATGAGGTCGTTTTTGATATTGAGAACGGTGAAATCCTCAGTGGTGAATTTCCCAGAAAGCAAACTCGATTAGTGCAAGCATGGATAGAGTTACACCGAGATGAGTTGATGGCGGACTGGGAATTAGCAATTTCTGGTGAGCTACCCTACAAAATAGACCCTTTGTGAGGCTTATATGAAGACTGATGCCGTTGATGTTAAACCACTTGAAAGCACAAAATTACTTGTCACCTTTAAAGATGGTAAGCAGGGAGTTCTGGACATGTCACCATATCTAGACTTTGGTGCTTTTTCAGCGTTGAAATCTCGTGACTACTTTAATCAAGTCATGATTGTATTTGGCGCAATCAGTTGGCCTGATGGTCAAGATATTGCACCGGATACAGCTTATGCTGAAACACAAGTGCTTGAACTATCAAGCCCTGTAATTCAAACACAGACGTCTTCAAACATTGGACTTGTTCACTCAGAATAATGCTCTATTGAAAACACATGGCCGCAATCGTGACACTCGTGATTGTCAAAGACGCGGTCATCAAGACGCTCACCGATCTTAGAACCCGCTAAACCACCTGCACCCGCGCCGACTAATGCGCCCATCATGGCACCGACCAGTGTACCCACCGCAATACCGGGTGGGCCGCCAATAATACCGACCGCAGCACCGGCTTTAGCGCCACCTAATGCACCGACTGCCCCACTAGCTCCACCGGCAATCGCGCCCGCAGAACCCCGACCTTACGCCCGATATTGCGCTGACGCACATGGTGCGAGCCACATTTTGGACAATAAATAGACATACCTTCTCCTTAATAAATTGAAGTGATTGCTCAGCCTGATGCGGGCTGGGCATGATGTTTCTTACGATTCATCATAGGAGTGGTATGTATC
>NZ_JACUTY010000048.1 GCF_014859555.1 Thiomicrospira sp.
TCTCAGCTCTGCGTTGTGAACCTTTGCAAGGTCTAGACATTCCTTCAGGTTCACGTCTTGATCTGAAAAACTTGGCGTTGCCAGAATGAATCAGGGGTTAATCGTGGTGCCCATTTATCTAATTGTTAAATAAATATCGCGTTTCTTAATCTTAGCAGCCTGCTTAATAGAATCAATACGCGCTTCAACCTCTGACGCACCGTAAATTGAAGCTAAAGCTTGCTCAATTTGTCCCATTTGTGAACGTGTCTGTTCAGTTTCAAGCACATCCACCTGGTTAATACGGATTAGAACGGTATCACCCGTTGTTAATTGAGTAGGTGCCCAAGTTGGTTGACCATCAACAGGCTTTTTGGCTTTAAAAGCGGCCTGTGAAATTTGAGGTAAGACTTGTTGGTTTTGGCGCTCAATAAAACCGACAACATGCCACTCAACACCTGATCTCACCAAAGTTTTAGGCTCGGCACCGGCTTCAATTTCAGCCATAAGCTTATCAGCTAACTCCGCCGCTTTACGAATCGACTCTTGGCGAACTAAACGCGTGTTAATTTGGGACTCAACCTCCGCAAAAGTTTGCTGATATTCCGGCGTGTAATCCTTGATACGCAATACTATTGAGGTATTCGGCTCAACTTCTATTGCGGCTGAATTTAAGCGTGATTTGAAGACATCATCTGAAAACGTGGCCTCTAACACTTTTGGCAAAGCCACCCAACCTTCTGAGCCGCCCTCACGAGAAAACGCCTTCGAAGTCTGAATGCCGCCATCTACAATCGTCAACAAAGGTTCAAGACTATCCGGTTGCTCATAAGCCACCGTATTTAATGTTTCAAGCTGTTCAAAATATAAGCGTTCAGCCGTTTCTAACTTTAGCTGATGCGCTACATCTTGCTTAACCTCATTAAAGTCTTGTGCGCGCTGTTCACTAATATCTGTTAATTTAATTAAATGCCAACCAAAGTCGGTTTTCACCACATCACTAACGTCGCCCACTTGCATTTTGAATACAACTTCATCAAATTCAGGCACCATCATCCCGGATTCAAAGAAATCTAAGTCACCACCATTCATAGCCGAGCCCGGATCTTGTGAGTGACTTTGAGCTAGCTTTGCAAAGTCTTCACCAGCAGCCAGTTTAGCCTGAATATCCTTAATTTCAGCCAAAGCCACTTCTTCTTCACCGCGAATCAGAATATGGCGGGCACGACGCATTTCCGGTTGGGTAAACAACCCAATATTGGTCTCATAATAGTCACTCACATCTTGATCACTAACCTGAAGACTGGCTACAATTTCATCCATAGATAAGCTGACATATTCGACCACAACTTGCTCAGGGGTAACAAAAACATCTTTGTTGGCTTCATAATAAGCCTGCATATCGTCTTCACTGATCTTGATTTGATCGCGATAAACACGCTGATCTAAACGGATATAGTCAATATCGCGTCGCTGATTTTGTAATTTGAAAAGTGCTTCTAGTTCTGAAGACGTCGTAAACACCGAACTTTCGGTTAAACCTCTAAACTGGGTTTCAATTAAAAATTGACGTTGTTCAAATTCAAAACTCGACACAGTTAAACCATTTCGCATTAACAGGTCTTGATAAACCCGTTCAGAAAATCGTCCATTCTCTTGAAATACTTCAGCTGCTTGAATAACCGAAGCCAACTGCTGATCACTAATCAACATGCCTTGTTTTTCAGCCCATTGTTTTATCAAGCGGCTTTCTATGAGTGAATCTAATACTTGATCACGTAACGGCTCATCTTCCACAACTTGGTCGAACATATCGCCAAATTGTTCTTGCAGTCGCATACGCTGTCGATTATAAAAACGCAGGAATTCAGTGCCCGTAATTGTTTCGCCATTAACCTCAGCGACCACCTGCTGACGTTCACCTGTTGAATACTGGTCGATACCCCATAGAGCAAAAGGTACAATCAAAACCAGAACTATGGCCCAAGCTATCCAGCCCTGCACTTTTTCACGAATCGCTAATAACATCCAAATTCCTTTAATCAGCTTAATTTTTTAATCGCCATATCATACCAAGCCCCATTATGACTTTGCATAAAAAATTGAATTAGTTGCCGGCTTTTATCGCTTTCACATAGAATGGCAGGACAATTTATAAGCAGATGGGCCAAATGAAGAAAATACTCTACGTTGACGATGCGCATTCCTTGCGCCAATTAGTGGATATGGTGCTTTCCAAGCATTACGAATTAAGCTTGGCGGAAAACGGCGCGGTTGGATTAGACATAGCCAAACAGTCACACTTCGATCTTATTATATCGGATATTAACATGCCGGTTATGAACGGGTTTGAGTTACTGGAAGCCTTACGTAAGCAGGACGAATACAAGTTCACCCCTATCTTGATGTTAACCACAGAAGCCAGCGCAGAAATGAAAGAGCAAGGAAAACAATGCGGTGCAACTGGCTGGCTTATTAAACCATTTGATCCAGAAAAACTACTCAAAGTTATTGAACGTGTTCTAGGCTAGAATTTGATTCACGACGGGGATATAAGCGCTGATGGATAAAAAAAGGCTCAAATAGAGCCTTTTTTATAGCGTGTTTCTGTATCACGTACTAAGCAAATACATCCTGCAAAATAAGCGTTTCTGCTCGATCAGGACCGGTTGACAAAATTGAAACCGGCACACCCACTTGTTTTTCTAAATAACGAACATAAGCCTTCGCTTGCTCAGGCAAATCATCCCAGCATTGAATGCCGACCGTAGACGACTTCCATCCCGCTAAGGTTTCATAAACAGGTTGACACAAATCATATTCATCCGCACTGGCGGGTGGCAAGTCAATGGTCTGGTCTTGGTATTCATAAGCCGTACAGACCTTAATTTCAGTCAACTCGTCCATTACATCCAGCTTAGTTAAGCACAAACCCGTTAATCCGTTGATTTGCGCCGAACGACGTAATGCGACCGCATCAAACCAACCACACCGACGCTGACGACCAGTAGTCGCACCAAACTCACGTCCACGCTCGCCTAACGCTTTACCGATTGCATCGCCACTATCTTCCGCTACGCTATACACTAACTCCGTTGGAAAAGGCCCACCGCCTACCCGCGTTGCATAGGCTTTGGTAATGCCCAGTACATAATCCAATTGACATGGACCAATCCCAGCACCAGAAGACGCGCCCCCCGCGGTGGTATTAGATGAGGTAACATAAGGATAAGTACCGTGATCAATGTCGAGCAACGTGCCTTGCGCACCCTCAAACAACAAGCTTTTTCCTTCACGATTATAACGATCGATTAAAGCCGGTACATCGGCCAACATCGGCACAATTAAATCGGCATAAGCCTGGCATTTCTGCCAAACCGCATCAAAACTAATCGGCTCAACTTTGTAATAGTTTTGCAGCATAAAGTTATGGAACTCTATGGTTTCGGCCAAGGTGGCCTTCATTTTATCAAGGTTTTTTAAGTCCCCTGCGCGCAAGCCACGACGCGCGACTTTATCTTCATAAGCTGGCCCGATGCCACGACCAGTTGTGCCGATGGCTTGATTGCCGCGCGCAAGTTCACGAGCCTGATCAAGCGCAACATGATAATCAAGAATCAAAGGACAAGCTTCGCTGATTTTCAAACGCGGCTTAACACTTAAGCCTGTCAACTCAAGCTGCTCTAGTTCTTTTTTCAGCGCATCCGGTGCTAACACCACACCGTTACCTATAAAACACTCGACATGTTCGCGCAGAATACCGGATGGAATTAAATGCAATACGGTTTTTTTGCCGTCAATCACTAAGGTGTGACCCGCATTATGTCCACCTTGGAAACGAACCACTGCGGCCACACGATCGGTTAAAAGATCAACGATCTTGCCTTTACCTTCATCACCCCATTGGGTGCCAACAACTACTAAATTACGTTTTGACATAAGTATTCTTCTTACAACCCACTTGATTTAACTGTCCATGCACCATTCAAGCTAACCAAACGGTCTGCATGAGCGGGAATGGTTGATTCTTCATAAAATCGAATCACCTGCACACCTTGAGCACGCAAGCTCTTAATCTGTTCGTACAATTGATAGTCATCATGAAACGGTGCATAGACCTGACGCAATTCAGTATTTTCCGGCTCCGGTACATAATCGAGAATACTGCGCAAATCGATACTAAAACCAGTCGCCGGATAGGCTTCACCAAATGCAGCACAGACTTCATCATAACGCCCGCCTTTTGCGACCAAAACACTCATGTCCGTCACGCTGTAACAGGCAAAAATGACGCCCGTATGATACTGAAAACCTCGCAAATCACTTAAATCTAGATGTGGTTTAATCGACTGTGTTTTAGCTAAATATTCCACTAACTGATTTAAATGCGCTAACGCTTGATCTAAATCGGCACTCAGCCCGGCTAACCTTGACTGGGCTTGCGTTAGTACACTGTCAGCTTGCCCACACAGTGAAGTTAGCTGTTCAAAAGCCATGCTTAAGCGGCTATCCGAAAACGACTGACTCAACCACCAGGCCTGGTACTCAGGCAAAGCTTTACGTTTTAGAATATCAACTAATGTGCTTTGCTGATCTTCCGTCAGTTTCGCCAAATTCATCAAACTTTGGACGATGCCAACGTGTCCCAAACTCATCTGCAAGTTTGGCAACTTTAGTAAACGTGAACTCGATAGCATTAAGTCAATAATTTCAATATCGCTTTCAATGCCACTGTGTCCAAAAATTTCGGCACCGAGTTGAATTGGGCTACGTGAGCCTTTCGCTTTATTGTTACGTGACTTGAGAACTTCACCGACATAACATAACCGTTCAATGCCATTCGGCTTGATTCGTGTGCTGACGATACGTGCTACTTGAGGCGTCATATCGGCACGAACACCCATCATACGGCCGCTTTCATAATCGGTAAACCGACAGGTATCCAGAGCCAATTTTCGACCCGTACCGGTTAGCAAAGAATCCGTAAACTCCGCAATCGGAGACAAAACTAACGCGTAACCAGAGAGCTTAAGCTCAGCCAATAAAGCTTGGCGGTATGTTTCGAGCTTTTCGGCCTGTGACGGCAATAAATCCTCAATACCTTCCGGGGTAAACCAAATATCTTGTTGCATAGCTTTCATCTTTATTTTTAACCCCAAACCCATAATAAAACCAGCCCGATCAATATGCTAATCAACCCTGTTAGTCTTAGTTGATTTTCGGGCAGCTGTGTGGCTTGCGCCATCACACGTCGCCAAAAGTTAGGAAACAGAAACGGCAAAAAACCCTCAAATATAAATACCAGAGCAATCGCACTAATCAGTACTGTTTCAAACATAAACGGCTTCCATAAAAAAGGTGGGTTACCCCACCTTGTTACGTAATTGACTAATTAGAGGACCGATTAAAGTGCTTAAAGAAGTCGGTATTGGGATCTAAAATAATTATATCCGACTTGCTAGAGAACGAGTCTCGATAAGCGTTTAAACTTTGATAAAACGAGAAGAACTCTTTATCCGCACTGTAAGCTTTCGAGTAGATCTGAGCAGACTGTCCGTCACCCTCACCTCGAGTTTGCTCAGCTTCACGATAGGCTTCTGCAACCGTGATGGTACGCTGTCTATCCGCATCGGCGCGTAAACGCTCAGCGGCTTCACCCCCTAGGGATCTTAAGTCGGCGGCTACACGATTACGTTCCGCTTCCATACGACGATAAACCGAATCACTAATATCACGCGGTAAATCAATTCGCTTGATACGCACATCCACAATATCAATACCAAACTGAGTCGCTTCGATATTCGCTAGGCGAGTAATGTTTTCAGCTACTTCTACGCGATCTCCCGATACCACTTGTTGCACGGTACGACTACCAAACTGAGAACGCAAGCCATCCTTAACGATTTGTGACAAACGCTGACTAGCTAAATTGAAATCACCGCCCATGGACGTATAGAAAGCTTCTACGTTTGAAACACGCCATTTAACGTAAGAATCCACTTCCAAGTTTTTTAACTCACCGGTTAAATAACGCTCAGGTTGTGAGTCCATGGTTTGGATGCGTTTATCAAACGTACGCACGTTGTTAATAAACGGTGTTTTAAAATGTAAACCTGGTTCTAGGTCCGATTTTACAATCTGCCCTAAACGAAACACCACGCCGGTTTCCCATTGATTTACAACAAACAAAGAGTTGCTGCCAATAAACAATATCGCCGCGATGAATAAACCTATAATCGCTTTCATATTAACGTAACTCCCTTTGTCTTAAGTAATCGCGAATATTAGTATCCGACTGTGCTTGATTTGCAGGAGTGCTAGAACCTTGTGGACGGTTAGTTGAACCTTGCCCAGTAATCGGAGGGAAAGGTGAAGTTGGTTGACTTGCGCCACCTGACCCCATCATTTTATCTAAAGGCAAATACATAATATTGTTTGAGCCTTCAGACCCCATCAACACCTTGCTTGATTTCGACAACACGGTTGTCATAGCATCCAGGTACAAACGCTCACGCATAATATCAGGTGATTTTTTATATTCGGTTACGACACTGGTAAAACGATCGGCTTGACCTTGCGCTTCTGACACGACTTGATCACGATAAGCACGAGCCTCTTCAACAATACGTGCTGCTTGACCACGTGCTTCAGGCAAGATTCTATTGGCATAAGCCTCAGCTTCGTTGATTAGACGTTCGCGATCTTCTCGGGCTTTTACCACATCAGCAAAAGCCGACTGAACCTGCTCTGGTGGCTGGGCATCCTGCAAGTTAACTGTTGTAACAAATAGACCAGCTTGGTAATCGTTTAGATTTTTTTGCGTGAGTTCACGCACCAGCGCGACCACTTCGTTACGGCCTTGCGTTAAGACAAAGTCCATGCTGTTTTTACCAACAATTTCACGGATAGCACTTTCAGATGATGCGCGTAATGATTCGTCTGGATTTTTAACATTAAACAGATAATCGGAAGCCGATTGCACGCGATATTGAACCGCAATTCGAACATCTACAATGTTTTCGTCACGCGTTAACATTAGCGATTCAGCTAGAACACTGCCCGAACGATTTTGCGCATCAGAGCGGTAACCAATTTCGGTGGTACGAATACGATCCACGTTAACTTTTGTGACGGATTCGATAGGATAAGGAATATGCCAATGAGGACCCGGCCCAGTTTCAGTTACATACGCACCAAAACGTGTAACTACACCGCGCTCGGCTGTGTCGACAATATAAATACCGGATAATAACCATATAACTAAAACAATTAAGAAAATCGCACCACCGCCAATGCCGCCGATGCCACCACTAAACTTGCTGCCTGCACCCCCAAACATTTTTTGAGCTTTTTTTAATAACTCATCAATGTCTTGATCTGTGCTTTTTTTCGGTCCTTTTGGCTCATCTTTTTTGCCAGATCCACCGCCAGAGTTGCCCCAGGGATCTTGCCCTGGTTTTCCCGGTTCATTCCAAGCCATATCCTTCTCCAAAGTTTTAAGGTTTTGCTATTTTAGGGTGTTGGGGTCGAATTGTCATCCCTATTAATTAACTTTATAGCTATTTATGAATTATTGATGCTAATCCAGTAGATTAGCATCTAATAACTCCGTCCAGTTTTGTACTTTTTGCCACTGTTGTTTGGTTAAGTTCATCGTGATCAAAGCATCACCATGTTCATTAAATTCTTCTGCATCAACCTTACCCAGCTCATGTAATTGAGCCCGTCTTTGCCCGGCATGAGCCGGCAATACAACTTGGACTTTAACAAACTCACCTTTAAAAAAGGCCGCTAATGCATCATTTAATAAATCAATACCTTGGTTATTTTTAGCCGACACCCAGACACGCTCAGGTAAACCTTGGTCGTTAAAATCAACATGCGGTTCGACGGCCGGTTCCAACCGATCAATTTTATTGAACACCAATAAGTGCGGGACTTCATCCGCACCAACTTCGGTAATGACTTTATTGACCTCGTGAATTTTTTCTTCACGCAAAGCATCACTCGCATCCACCAAATGGATCAATAAACTGGCTTCACTGGTTTCTTCTAAGGTCGAACGAAAAGCCACCACTAAGTCGTGCGGAATATGGCGAATAAAGCCAACCGTATCTGCCAAAATCACGCCGCCGGCTCCTGGCAAATGCACTTTTCGCAAAGTCGCGTCCAAGGTTGCAAACAAACGATCTTCTGCGTAAACATCGGCGGTGGTCATTTGATTAAATAAAGTGGATTTGCCAGCATTGGTATAACCCACAATTGTAATCGTGGGCACATCGGACTTTTTACGAGTACGTCGACCTAATGCACGTTGCTGGCGCACTTTATCAATCCGTTTTAACAGAGATTTTATGCGTTCTTGTAATAAACGACGATCGGATTCTAACTGGGTTTCACCCGGCCCTCTTAGACCAATCCCGCCTTTTTGGCGTTCTAGGTGAGTCCAACCACGAACTAGGCGCGTTGACATATGACGTAACTGAGCGAGTTCGACCTGCAACTTACCTTCATGAGATCGTGCACGCTGAGCAAAAATATCCAGAATTAGGCCAACTCGGTCTAACACACGACATTCGACCAATCTTTCTAAGTTGCGCTCTTGAGCGGGCGTTAAGGCGTGATTAAAAATCACCACATCCGCTTCGTGAAGTTTGACCGCATCCGCAATTTCTTGAGCTTTGCCCGATCCGACAAAATATTTTGAATCCGGCGAGGTGCGTTTAGTGGTTAAGACTTGCGTGATCTCAGCGCCGGCTGAATCAACCAATTCAAAAAACTCGTCTAAATCTTCTCGATTATTTTCATCTTCAAAATCAACATGCACTAAAACGGCACGATCAATTTCTTTACGTTCTAAACGACCAAAAATTTCCATGAAAGTGGTGCTTACTCCTCAGTTTCGGGTTTATCTGTTTCGGTTGTACTGCCAAACTCGTAAGCTTTAGGATCACGCATTGGCACAATGGTTGAAATCGCGTGTTTGTATACCATTTGAGTTACATTGCTGCGTAATAACACCACAAACTGGTCAAACGAATCGACACGACCTTGCAACTTAACCCCATTTACCAAATAAATTGACACATTAATGCGTTCTTTTCTTAGGGCATTTAAATAGGGATCTTGTATCGGGAGCGCCTTGGTCGGTTTTGCTTTTTCCATCTTCATTTCCTTATTATTTTTAATGGTATTTTTAGGCTAATTTATTATCCAAAGGATAACATAGGAAAAACTTATAGGTTAGTATTTTTCTGCAAATACACCCGTACCAATTCAGCCTGTTGCTCAACTGATAATTCAAACGGATCTAGCGATAACAAATCCTGCTCTTTGCGTAACCAAGTCAACTGACGTTTGGCCAATTGACGGGTTGCAATTAGGGCTTTTTGTTCAAAAACCGTTTGATCATATTCCCCGTTTAAATAACACCAGGCCTGGCGATAACCCACACTGCGAATTGATGGTAAATCGGCGTGTAAATCCGGACGTGCAAATAAATTTCTAGCTTCATCTAAAAAACCCTGAGCAACCATAATTTCTAGCCGGCGTTGAATTTTCTGGTGTAAGCGTTCGCGCGACTGGGGAATCAAACCCACTTTCAATAAGTTCACATCCCAACCTACATTGGATTGGCGTTTTTGCAAGTCGGTTAAGGCTTCGCCAGTGATTTGATAAACCTCCAGCGCTCGAATCAAACGCTGTGGATCATTATAATGAATACGTTGTGCGGCTTTTGGATCACAAGCCTGTAAACGTTGATGTAAAACTTGTGGGTCTTGATCATATTCCTGTTGTAGCTGAGCACGAATTGCAGGATCGGCACTGGGTAAATCGGCCATACCTTGCTGCAAAGCATGAAAGTACATCATGGTTCCGCCCACTAAAACCGGCAAACGACCACGCTGCAACACCTCTTCAACCAAACGTTTCGCATCGACCACAAAATCAGCCGCTGAATAACTTTGCGCTGGATCAATCAAATCAATTAAATGATGTGGCACTTGCTCACGTTCGGCTTGGCTGGGTTTCGCGGTCCCTATATCCATGCCTTTATAAATTAAAGCTGAATCGACACTGATAATTTCAATCGGCCATGATTTTGCCAGTCGCAAAGCTAACGCGGTCTTGCCGCTCGCGGTTGGCCCCATAATCGCCAACACGGTTCTGGCTTTCACCAGTTTTTCGATATTTAAATCGGTATCGGTCATTATTGCCCCCTCATAAATAACGCATCCAATTGTTTCATCGACAATTGAACCCAAGTGGGACGCCCATGGTTACACTGAGAGGAGGCCGGCGTGGCTTCCATATCACGCAATAGTTGATTCATTTCCGCCACAGTTAACGCGCGGTTTGCCCTTACCGAGCCATGACACGCCATGGTTGAGAGCAAACTGTTAATCACTTCATCAATGCGTTGCGAGTCGCCTTCAGCTGCCGTATCAGCCAGCACATCTTGCACCAGCTGTTCAATCGACGCTTTAGCCAAAATCGAGGGTACGGCGGTTACTTTAAGTTGTTGCGGCCCAAGCGCTTCGAACTCAAAACCCAACTGTGACCACCAGGCCTGGTGGTTCTCCCAAGCCAGCATATGCGCCACGTCTAAAGCTATAACCATCGGCACTAACAACGGCTGAGAAATTAAACGCTGTGTTTGCCATTGTTGTTTCATACGTTCATACACAATGCGTTCGTGGGCCGCATGCATATCCACCAAGATTAGGCCTTGTGCATTCTCGGCCAAAATAAACACACCATGTAATTGCATTTTAGCAAAACCCAACGGCGGCATAGGATCGTCGTTTGAAACAAAGCAACCGCCTTGATTTGACGGCCCGATTTGATAAACACTTAGTTCATCTTCAACTCGCCCAAGGCTCGGTTTCTGGAAATCAAAGTAGGCTTGATTGTTTGACGCTGATGGGGTCGAATTCATTTGACGACTGAAAGCACCAGGCCTGGTGCTTTCAGTCAGAACTTGTGGATCAGATTGCATTACATCGGCTTGCGTCAATGGCTGACGCACCGCCTCTTTAACGGATCGACGGATAAAATCGTACACCCAACGACCATTCGCAAAACGTACTTCATACTTGGCTGGGTGCACATTGACATCAACCTGTTCGACCGGAATATCTAAAAACAGCACATAAACTGGGTGACGGCCATTATAAAGTACATCCGCATAAGCTTGTTTTAATGCATGAAATAACAAACGATCGCGCACAATGCGCCCATTCACAAATACATATTGCATGTCGGTTTGCGCCCGATTAAACGTGGGCAAACCAACCCAACCTCGTAAACTCAGGTCTTGCGCATCATAATGAACATGCATGGATTGATCGACAAAAGCTTCCCCCATTAGCTTAGCTAACCGACGCGCTTGATCTGCCGGTGTTTGGACGGCCTCAACATGACGCACTAGTTTGTGGTTGTGGGTCAGTTTAAAACCGACATCCATTCTGCTTAACATCGCACGTTTGACAAACTCATCAATATGGCCAAACTCGGTGCGTGCTACGCGTAAAAACTTTTTACGCGCCGGGGTATTAAAAAATAAATCATCCACCCGAACACGAGTTCCCGGTTTCCCAGCAATGGGCTCAGGTTCGGGCCAAATCGCGCCACCATCAGACTTTAGACGCCAAGCGTTTGGCTCTCGCGCTTGACGACTGACAATTTCAAAACGCGACACCGAACTGATACTCGCTAAGGCTTCACCTCTAAATCCTAAAGTGGTAACTTGGGTTAAATCTTCGTAAGTCGCAATTTTACTGGTCGCATGCCGACTGACCGCCAAAAAGAGTTGGTCTTTTGCAATGCCGTTGCCGTTATCGATCACTTGAATGGATTTTTCACCACCCTCTTCAATCGATATTTCAATTTCAGTAGCGCCAGAGTCTAATGCATTCTCTAACAGCTCTTTAACTACTGAAACAGGACGTTCAACCACCTCACCCGCCGCGATTTGATTGGCTAATGCCTCGGATAACGCTTGTATTTTGGGTTGAGAGCCTTGCACGCTCAGGGTCGGATTAGTCACACACTTACCTTAAAAATCAATGGATTCTGGTACAGAACCTGCTAATAAAATTGTTTGAAGATTTAAATTCACGCTTAAAGGTTATTAATTCATGATGTATCAAAAACACACGCCGCAAAACAGTGAGGAACAAACCATTTATTTGCAAATTCCGCGCCCTTTTGTGTTTAACGGCCAAATTTGTTGGTCCAATTTACAACTCGACCAAATGGAAGCCTATTCTAACAAACATTCATCCAAGGATGAGCGAACTCAGCATAGCAACTGGCTACAATAAAGGACCCATTCCTAAAAACCAGACATAAAAAAACCCTGACAAGCAGGGTTATATGGCTTGGTAATCGGTTTTAATTGGCGGCGGCCAATACGCTTTCTCTAACGGGTACGGTGAGTTCGCGCCCCACATAAAGCTGGTTAGCGTTTTTGATATTATTGATCCGCATCAATTCGCGTACGTCCACTTTATGGGTATGAGCAATTTGGGATAACGTATCGCCACGTTTTACTGTGTATTTAAGATCATACTGAACGGTCAATTTATCCGTGACCGGCACTTTCAATTTACGGCCAACATACAGCTGATTTGCGTTGCGGATATTATTGATATTCATCAGCTCACGCGAACTCACGCCATAAGCCTGTGCTATATCTGACAAGGTATCACCGCGTTGCACTTCATAATTCACATACAATGTTTCGCCCCAACGTGGCGCATGGCCAGTTTGCTCAATAAACTTATTCAACCCGCGTGTAACCGCTTGCGCAAACGTTTGATGAAAGCGTGGATCTTGCAACTTTCTCTCTTCAATTGGACTTGATATAAACGCGACTTCCAACAGCATCGATGGCATATCAATTGATTTCAGCACGGCAAAATCTGCCGATTGAATCGTATGTTTATGTACTTTTACGGTTCGTTGCATTTCAGACAGCACCGACTGACCCAGTTTGCGACTCGCACGAATATTGGCCTCACGAGTTAAGTCACTTAACACAAATGCCACATCTTTATCACGACCAGCCAGCTGCAACACACCCAAAGCGGCGTTTTCTTGTCTTGCCAAGGTTCTGGCCATCACACTACTCGCGCCATTATTTGACAACACATACACCGACCCACCTTGCGGAGCCGAAGAAGAGTACGCATCCGCATGTACCGAAATAAAAATATCGGCATTTTGTTGTTTGGCGATGTTGACCCGTTCATGTAACTGCAAATAGACATCGCTGTCGCGCGTTAAAACGGCTTTCATGCCGGGCTGAGCATCAATAGCCTTCTTTAAGGCTTTTGCTTGCGCCAAAACGACATCTTTTTCATAAGTACCGGCTGGGCCAATCGCGCCTACGTCGCGGCCGCCATGACCCGGATCAATCGCCACAACAAATTGCTTGCTCTGTACAAAATCGCGGTTATTATTTAATAATGATTCAGTCGCCGAATTAGCCGCAGGCTTGGTACGCGCGACAACACTGGGGGTTGGTTTACGGGGTACAACTTGCTTATCAGATTCAGGTAAGGCTTGTACCGCTGCGTTTGCCGAGGGTTTAGGTGGCGGCACGGATAGCGTTTTTTGTTCAGGTTTATTTGAAGCCAGCTGAACAGAAGTGTCCGCTTTGGCTAACATAGGCTGGGTTAAATCAATAACTAAACGTTCAGGGCGCGAACCATTTTTACTCAGCGTAAAGTATTTGTACTGATAAGCATCACGCAAATCTAACACCACACGCGTTTTTTGGCCATCAGAGGAGATTCGCATCGACGCGACACGCTGATCTTGGAACCGCTGATTTTTAAAAGACACCGAATTGCGTGCATGATGAAAGTCCACCACTACACGCTCAGGGTTAGTTAAGCGCATCACATCAAAACTTTGATTGTTCCTAATCTCAAACACCACTCGCGTCTGATCGGGGGTTTGACCCAGACGGATACCACTTAACTCTGTCGCTTTTGCAACCGTCAGCTGACTGGTGAGCATTAAGAGTACCGCCAAAAAGAAGCGTCCGATATAGATTGGGTTGCGCTTATTGTTCATATTTATTGACCATTGTTGAACTGCCTTGTGGCTATTGTAGAACACTTTTTTAGAATTTTTCAAGCAATCACAACAACTTGTGAGCACTTTTTAAAAAATACTTCACGTTAAGTATATAACATTGGGCATTCAAAACTAACAAATAATCAACAAATTCAACTGCCTAATTTATCCAACAGGGCCTCTCCCAGCTCGGAACAGGCTTGCAAACTTAACTCCCGTCCCTCACCTAAGCGCGTTAAACTCATGATCAAGTCAGCTTTCGGCAACACCCCTTGACCTTTTGATGGCCATTCAATTAAGGCCATAAAAGGCGGAACCAATAAATCTCGAATCCCAATATATTCAAGTTCTTCCGCTTCACAAAGCCGATACAAATCAAAATGATAAAGTGTAAAGACTGGCGTCGCATAAGTCTCTACCAGTGTGTAGGTTGGACTTTTAACCCGTTGACCCGGCAAAAAGGTTTGAATAAAAGCGCGCGAAAACGAGGTTTTACCCGCGCCCAAATCCCCTTGCAAATAAACTACCAGGCCTGGTGTCGCAGCTTCAAGTGTTTCACAAAGCTTGGCCAGGGTTTGGGCAAATAAAGCCGTCCGAGACTCATCTGGCAGAGGCCATTTTTTGCTAGAATACGGATTATGAATCACACACTTTCTCCACAAGACTTAAGCCAACTGGCTGTCGCCATAAAAAACTGGGCTACCGAGCTTGGGTTTGCCGATAGCGGCATCACCCATACCGACCTCTCTCAATTTGAGGCAGGCTATTTTAACTGGCTAGCGCAAAACTTTCATGGCGAAATGCATTATATGCAAGCCCATGGTACTAAACGCACCCGCCCGACCGAGCTCTTGCCCGGCACCGCGAGCATTATTAGCTTACGCATGAATTATTTTGATTTGAATGCAAGCCAAGCAACCGATCAATTGCATGCACCTGATCAAGCCTATATTTCACGCTACGCTTTGGGTCGGGATTATCACAAGCTGATACGCCAACGCCTTAAACAACTGGTCAACAAAATCCAACAACAACTGCCTGACTCGGCACATCGAATTTTTGTCGACAGTGCGCCGGTGTTAGAACGTCCGATTGCGCAACAAGCCGGCTTGGGGTTTATTGGGAAAAACAGTTTAATTATTCACCCACGAGCGGGCTCTTGGTTCTTTTTGGCCGAAATCTATACCGACCTTAATCTGCCGGCTGACCCACCGTTTGAAAAACAAGGCTGCGGACCCTGTACCGCCTGTATTCAAGAGTGCCCCACCCAAGCTATCTTGGCGGATGGCATTGTCGATGCCCGACGCTGTATTTCGTATTTAACCATCGAGCATGCTTCGTCGATTCCACTGGCGCTGCGTCCTGCCATCGGCAATCGAATTTATGGCTGTGACGACTGTCAACTAGTCTGCCCTTGGAATCACTTTACCCAACCGCAAACCGAGCCTGATTTTGAACCTAGGTGGTCGTTAGATCAAGTTTCATTACTGGAATTATTTGACTGGAGTGAGTTGGACTTTAACCACAAACTAACTGGCTCACCAATTCGGCGGATTGGCTATGAGCGCTGGAATCGTAATATTGCGATCGCGTTAGGCAATGGCTCCGCAAACTCAGAAGTTGAACAGGCGTTAGAGAAAAAACGCGGGCAAGTTAGCGCCATGGTGGATGAACATATTGAATGGGCGTTGGAACAGTTAAAATCTAAAACAGCCGAAAAGCCAAAAAATCGATCAACCTCGGTGGCAAAACCTTGGAATGCGCCAAAATATTACCTTGCTAGAACTAAGCGAACTGAGCAATCGCATTCACATCACGCACCGCTTCAAGATACAAATGGACACCTCGATTAACCCAGAATGAATTCTGGCAACGCCAAGTTTACCAGCTCCCACATACGCGCTTGGTTAATGTCTTGCACATTCGCATCGGTCAACTC
>NZ_JACUTY010000049.1 GCF_014859555.1 Thiomicrospira sp.
CACCACCAGGCCTGGTGGTGGGGTTAGTTGAACTGAATATTTTTAAAACCACCAGGCCTGGCGGTTCTTCTATTCGGCACGTCGTTTATGCACCGCGCCACGAATTAAAGCAATGAATAACCCCAGCATCCCGCCTAAAACAAGGGCGACTGCAACGATCAGCTTTTTGTTGGGTTTTATTGGGCTTTCAGGAATAGATGCAAAATTTTGTAAACGATAAGAGCCAAATTCAGTGTTTTTCACTTGTTGCTCTGCTTGATTAAGTTTCTTTATTTTGGTTTTCAAAGCACGAAGATTTTCAGAGAAAGGTAGGTTATCCTTGCGCGATTCTAATATTTCAATTTTAGGGTTATATTTCAGAGACTCCCTTTTCTTAAATAGTTCAGCTAGCTCAGCAATAAAGGCATCGTCATTTTGGCGAGATTTTAATTCTTTAATTTCTAAACCCAATGCCTTAGTTCCCAGCCAATAACGCGAGGGGTCTTTACTAGAAAAGTCAAACTTAGTTACGGTGCTAGCTTGGCGATTATATTCTAGTGGATTGACCGGTAGCTCAATCCCTAATGCTTCGGCAATATCGTAGTCAACTTGAAGCCGAGCAATCCGATATTCACGTTCTTGAGAGGCTTTGCTTCTTAATAAATTTATTTGCTGATTTATTTGTGCTAACTCAAGTTGGTCTTGTTCTTTCAGGCGGTCAATTTCAGCTTCAATTTCACGATTTACACGTTCATTTTCCAATGCTAACTCTTGTTGGTTTATGCGTAGGTTCTCAGCTATCGCACTCATTACATTTTGTTTAACTTCCTGCTCAGACCGAGACTTAGCAATTTCTAGTAATGTATTAAGCGCCATAACCGTTATTTCAGGCTGCTGTGCTTGAAATTTAATATTTGTTTCAAGGTTTTGAAATACGAGTTTTTGTTTTGATTCAGCGGGTAACTGTACAGTCAGACTCTCTTTTATCTGTTTAAGCATTTTTGTTTCAGTCAGATCGAAACTTTGAAAATAGTTTTCAATTGCTGGTTCTTGTTGAAACTGTATTAATGTTTCAGTGGCGTTTAGATGCTCTAGTAGGGTTTGATAGATGCTTTGAGTTGTTTGTTCTTGAATACCGAACTCTTTTAAATCAGCAAAACGAATGGGCTCAACTTGGGCTGAATTAGGGGGTAAAATAACTATTTCAGCTTGATAGGTCTTGGGCAGGCTAAAAGCCCATAATCCTGCGATTATGGTAATAACCGTCGTAACCAGCGTAATCATGATTTTTTGTGACCAGATGGTTTGCCAAAGTTCGATTAAGTCTATTTCATCTTCTGCGTAAGGGGCGTTGTTTGGATTAGTCGTCATAGTGTCTATAGGTTCTGTTTAAGGGTGTAGGCGATAAGTGTGAGAAATAGCAAGCTATGTAGCAGTAAGCTGATGATGGGATCAATAAATAGTCCGATGACAATAAGCACTTGAACAGCGGTCAATAACAAAAAAATCTTGACCTTTTCGATTAACAATACACTTGGGTAAATTAAAGTAACGAGCAAACCAAATGCATTCGCTTTATGAGATTTGTAGTAGTGTGGTTGGTCGGTAAATATTTTCATGGCATCTGTTCCTATTGTAGGTACAAATTCTAGAGTGAATAGTTGTTAGTTGCAACTAATTAGTACCTAATTTAGGTACATAAATTTTGTTCCCATAATTGGGACGCATGAAAACTATTTATTCCCCTGAGTCCGAACGTTTATCAAAATGGCTGCGCAAACAACGTGAGGCGCGAGGGTTGACGATGCGCCAGGCCGCCGAGCTGATTAATAAGCCCCATTCTTTTATTGGCAAAATAGAAGTGGGTCAGCGTCGTTTGGATGTGGTGGAGTTTGTTTGGTATTGTGAAAAATTGGGGTTTGATCCGGTTTCAGGTATTCATGCTTTAAAGAATCCATAAAAAACGCATTAATTTGTTTTTTTAACCACCAGTCTTGGTCTTAATGACCGGAGTACTAGGCCTGGTGGTTTTTTATTTTCTTAGGGCTGTTTTATGCTAAACTACGCGGCTATTTTTCGTTTGTTTTATTAGGTGTAACTGCCTGTTTTTTAACACGAAACCTCACGTTTTATAAGGGTTAGCTATGACACAGACTTCTTCCGCCGAAAGCTTAATTAACAATCTAGCCAGTCCGATCGATTTAGCTAAATCGCTGGTCGGCGGTGGGTTATTGATTAAAACCTATGGCTGTCAGATGAATGAGTACGACTCGGAAAAAATGGCCAACTTGCTAGAAAATACGCACGGTTTGCGTTTAGTTGATTCAGCCGAAGAAGCCGATGTGGTATTGATGAATACTTGTTCGGTGCGCGAAAGAGCGCAAGAAAAAGTATTTGATGAGCTAGGTAAATGGAAAAAGTGGAAAGCCGAAAAACCGCACCGTGTGATAGGTGTGGGTGGGTGTGTGGCCTCGCAAGAAGGTAAAGTAATTCGCAAACGTGCGCCTTATGTCGATGTAATTTTTGGCCCACAAACCCTGCATCGTTTACCCGCGATGATTAACGATGCGCTTGGCACACGTTCGGTACATGGCAAAGCCAAGGCCGTGATTGATATTTCATTCCCCGAAATTGAAAAGTTTGATCACCTAGCCAAACCCGAATCAACTGGCGTATCGGCGTTTGTGTCGGTAATGGAAGGCTGTTCAAAATACTGCACCTTTTGTGTGGTGCCGTATACCCGTGGCGAAGAAGTCAGTCGTCCGTTTGACGATGTCTTGGCCGAAGTACGCGCGTTGGCGTCGCAAGGTGTACGCGAAGTTAATTTGCTGGGTCAAAATGTGAATGCTTACCGTGGCAAAATGGCAGATGGTGATGTCGCGGATTTGGCTTTGTTAATGCAAGCGGTGCGCAATATCGAAGGTATTGATCGAATTCGTTTTACTACATCTCATCCCAATGAAATGTCGAGCAACATTATTAATGCGTATGGCGAACTTCCAGAATTGGTGTCGCATTTGCACTTGCCGATTCAGTCTGGATCCGATCGTATTTTGGCATTAATGAAACGCAACCATTTAGCCTTGGAATATAAGTCGATTATCCGCAAAGTGCGAGCGCATCGTCCTAGTCTAAGTTTATCGGGCGATTTTATTATCGGTTTTCCGGGAGAAACCCAAGCCGATTTCGAAGCCACCATGAAGTTAGTTGAAGAGCTAAAATTTGACCGTTCGTTTAGTTTTATTTACAGCCCACGCCCGGGCACACCAGCTGCGAGTTTGCCGGATGACGTGCCGATGGAACTTAAAAAACAGCGTTTATATGCATTGCAAGAGCTGTTAAATCAACAAACTTTGGCGCACAGCGAAGCTTTGATTGGTACGACTCAGCGTGTATTGGTTGAGCGTTTATCGCGCAAATCGGATCGTGAAATGGCCGGTCGCACCGAATGCAACCGGGTTGTCAATTTCGTTGGTGACTTGGATATGATCGGCACCTTTGTGGATGTTAGAGTTCACGAAGCTTTAACCAACTCGCTGCGTGGTGAAGTGGTGGCCACACCCGAAGCGGGTATGCCCACACCGCAATTTTATGCCTTGTGATCTGCCTGGCTCGGTTTTACAATGAAGTTTGCGACGTTTAAACTGTTTTTTACGGTTTTCATAAGCCTTTTAATTTAAGTTGGTTAGCCTAATTTGACACAATCTAATTCAAGTTCAAACGCATCAACTTTGCACACCGTTCACTTTCAGCTAATGCCGGAATCGAATGAGCAGTTGCAGAGTTTCTGCGGTTGGCACAATCAACACATCAGTCAGATGGAATTAAAACTGGGGGTGGAAATTAACCACCTGGGATTTCAATTTCGCGTGACCGGCCAAGCGGATCGGTTGGTTAAAACTGAACAGATGATTCGTGACCTGTATAAAGAAGCCGGTCAAAAAACCCTATTACCTGCCGACGTTCATATCGCTTTGCAATCGCAAGGCTTCGAGCAAGCACGCCCAATCGACTATCAGCAAGCAATTGTCAAAGTACGTCGTAAACCGATTAAAACCCGCAATCCAAACCAATCTAACTATGTCACATTAGTGCAAGAAAAAGATGTTAACTTTGGCATTGGTCCGGCTGGCACCGGTAAAACTTATCTGGCGGTGGCTTGTGCGGTAGCGGCGTTAGAAGCCGAGCAGGTCAGACGAATTGTGTTGACGCGCCCAGCGGTCGAGGCGGGTGAAAAACTTGGCTTTTTACCCGGCGATTTAAGTCAAAAGGTCGATCCTTATTTACGGCCTTTGTACGATGCCTTGTTTGAGATGATGGGGTTTGAAACGGTTGAGCGTTTGATTGAAAAAAATGTGATTGAAATTGCGCCTTTAGCTTTTATGCGCGGTCGCACTTTAAACGAAGCTTTTATTATTTTGGATGAAGCCCAAAACACCACGGTGGAACAAATGAAAATGTTCTTAACCCGTATGGGTTTTGGTTCGAAATCGGTAATTACTGGCGACATTACGCAGTGTGATTTGCCGAAACATCAAAAGTCCGGTTTACGTGATGCAATTGAAGTGTTGGCGGAAGTAAAAGAAGTCGGTTTCACGTTTTTTCAGTCGCAAGATGTGGTGCGCCACAGCTTGGTTCAGCGCATTGTACAAGCCTATGAAAACCAGGGTCGGCCGATCAATTAAATGAGATTTTTATGACAGAAGTCGAATTACAATGGGGCATTACACCTTTAAAATTGCCCACTGAGCAACAGTGTCAAACCTGGGCAGAAGCGGCGATTCAAGTTGACTTAAAAACCCAAGATACCGCACTCACCATTCGGGTGGTGAATGCCGCCGAAAGTCGTCAATTAAATCACGACTATCGAGCTAAAGATTACGCCACCAACGTGTTGTCATTTGAGTTCGAGTTACCACCAGGCCTGGTGCAACCTGATGATGAACCGATTTATTTGGGTGATTTAGTGATCTGCGCGTCGGTGGTGATCGAAGAAGCCATGACTCAGGAAAAGACGCTTGAAGAACATTGGGCGCACATGGTAATTCATGGCGTCTTGCATTTACAAGGCTTTGACCATATTGATGAAGCGCAAGCCGAACAAATGGAAGCTTTAGAAACCCAAATTATGCAGCAACTTGGTTATGATGATCCGTATTAAACGGATTCAAATACTTTTGCTGAGCGCAATTAAGCGCATGGCTGGCTTTGCCGCCAATCAGAATTTCAACAACGGAGAGATAAAATCGTCATGAGTGACAGTGACAGTAGCAATGGTTCATCTTGGTTAGAACGCTTTACGCGTATGTTTTCGGATGAACCCGAAGATCGCGAAGACTTACTGGAAATATTAAAAGAAGCTCAGAAACAAGGTTTAATCGATAGCGATGCCTTGCTGATGATTCAGGGTGTGTTGGACGTGTCGGAAGCGCGGGTGCGCGATATTATGGTGCCACGTCCGCAAGTCGATGTGATTGATGAATCTCAGCCACTCGAAGCGATTCTAAAAGAAATTGCTGAATCGGCGCATTCGCGTTATCCAGTAGTGTCAGAAAGCAAAGATGAGATTATTGGTGTCCTGTTAGCGAAAGATGTATTGCGCTTGATGGTAAAAGGTCAACTCAATAATAAAGACGATTTACGTAGCATTTATCGTGAACCGGTTTTTATCCCAGAAAGTAAACGCTTAAATGTATTGTTGCGTGAGTTTAAAACCAGTCACAATCATCTCGCGCTGGTGGTGGACGAATATGCCGGGCTTGCAGGTTTGGTGACGATTGAAGACGTGTTAGAACAAATCGTAGGTGAAATCGAAGACGAGCATGATGAAGATGAAGAACTTTACATTAAAGCTCAAGTAGGCGACTCATTCGCGGTCAAAGCGATCACGCCATTGAGTGATTTTAGTGAGGAGTTTGGAGTCGAGTTTGACAACGAATCCAATATCGAAACCATCGGTGGCTTGATTGCTAGCTCTATGGGGCATGTGCCACAAAAAGGCGAAGAAGTGGTGATGGAAGGTTTGTTATTCCGTGTACTTAAGTCTGATAGCCGTCGTGTGCATTTATTTCAAGTCAAACGTGTGGAAGATACAGGAATCATTGATTAATGAAATTGGGTGCACGACTTAAACAGTTAATTTGGCCAGATCGTTATGCATTTTTAGCCGCCTTATTGGGTGGTTTAGCGGTATTGGGTTTTGCGCCGTTTGAGTTTTCGCCACTGGCTTTGGTTGCCTTAGCCGGTCTGTTTTGGCTATGGGGACGTTCAACGAGTCTTTCGCAAGCTTTTAAGTATGGTTTGTGGTTTGGTTTAGGTCAGTTTGGTGTCGGAGCCAGCTGGTTATTTTCAAGTATTTATTTTTATTCCGACATTGGTTTAATTGGCTCAATTTTGTTGGTAGCCGGTTTTGTGATTTTGTTAGCCCTATTCCCGGCTTTTGCGGGTGCTTTGGGGCGTTACTTCTATAATCCGAACCGGATTGGTTCGAGTCTTATTTGGATATTTCCGGCCGCTTGGGTGTTATTGGAATGGGTGCGCGCCAGCATTTTAGGCGGTTTGCCGTTTATGTTGATGGGCACGTCACACCTTGGCACCTGGCTGGATGGTTATGCCGCGGTGTTTGGTGTGTTTGGCGTCAGTTTTGTAGTCGCGATGACCGCCGGTTTAACGGTGTGGTTTATACAGCACAAACAAACCATGCCGGCGGCCTTGGTGGTCGCATTTGTTTGGCCGATTGGTGGCGTGTTACAAAAAACCCAATGGGTTACGCCAGTGGACGAGCCGATTGAAGTCGCCTTGTTGCAGGGCCATTTTTCGCAAGATCAAAAATGGCAGTCGGAGCAGTTTGTACCTATGATGCGCCGTTATGTCAGCATGACACGCGCAAACTTGGATGCGCAGCTGATTGTTTGGCCAGAAACCGCGATTCCGGGTTATTTTGATCGCGCCGCCGATACGGTATTAAGTCAGTTTATTGCCGATGCCCAGTTGCAAAGCCGGGATATTCTGGTGGGGGCTATCACACGTGAACCGGGTGGTTCCGAATACTATAATTCAATGATTAATTTACGTGACCTCACTCAAGAATACCGCAAACGCCATTTGGTGATGTTTGGCGAATATTATCCGTTATCCGCTATCGTTGAACCATTGGCGCAAAAGTTTGGCTTTCCATTTTCACAGTTTAGTGCGGCCGATCAACCACAAAAACCCTTAACCTTAGGTGGTCAACCGGCCGGCGTGTCGATTTGTTTTGAGATGATGTTTGGTTCGGAATTGGCGCAAGATTTACCGCGTGCCAAGTATTTTGTTACGACCAGTAACGATGCGTGGTTTGCCCACACGTTGGAACCGGCTCAATTGTTACAAGAAGCCCAAATGCGCGCACGTGAACTTGGCCGCGAAATCGCGCGCGCCACCAACACCGGCCATACCGCTATTATTGGGGTAAACGGTCAAATCAAAGCTCGAATCCCCGCTTATGAAGCGGGCGTGTTACGCGGTCAAGTGCAGCCATATGAAGGTCTAACGCCTTATGCCCGCTGGACCAACTGGCCAATCTTAATGATTGTATTCGGTATTTTTGGCTTTATGTTAGGCAAACGTTACGCTTATACAGGCAAAATCAGTAATCCGTTTAATCGTAAGAAATAAACGAGGCTAAAGACGCAACCACCAGGCCTGGTGGTTGCGTCGCTAATCAGTCGATCCGAATCGTAGCATAGCCTTGGTTTTCATAACCCATGATGGATAAAAACGTATTGCCAACCAGCGTGATGCCGGGCAATAAATCTTTTTGATCTAGGTTAAAACGCCGAGTCGCAATCGCACAAGCTTCCATGTAAACGCCGTCTAGCTGTTGAATTTGAGCTATGCGATCATGTAACATCCGAACTTCGGCCGCACGTTCGATTTCTAACTTTTCCGTATCTCGACCAATCAAGCCCGCCGCACCTCCGCGAAATGCAAACACCATTTTGGGTTTTAAGCCCTGGCGAATCATGTCTTGATGGGTTTCTTCGATGACATTTAAACGTGAAATTAATCCCTGTGGATTCGCCAGCGTCACGTCCCAAAGAATCTGCCCAGTTTGCATGCCTGCAATTGCACGAGAATCGGTTGGTTTGTCGGCTAGCACCAGGCCTGGTGCTAAGGCTAAGATTAATGCAAAACTCGCAAATAACGCTTTCATTTTTACCTCTCCCGTAGAAATTTAAAACGCCGTTTGAGCATAGCAGAAAACATCATGCCAAGCGTAAACATCAGTTTTATCTAATATTTTGAGTGTTTGAAACCACCAAGTCTGGTGAGGATGGAACGTGAATAAGTTTTTAAATAGTGATACTATAGTGATACATTATTAGGGGGTTAAAATGAAAGCAGAAATGGTCACGACGTTAAAGCGTCAAGCAACTAAAATTTTAGCAGACTTAAGTTTGAGCCACGAGCCCATATTGATTACAGAGCAAGGACGACCGGCGGCTTATCTGGTGAATGTTGAGGATTATGAATTTCAACAGCGTCGTCTACAATTGCTTGAAGGTATTGCGCGTGGCGAACGAGCGATTCAAGAAGGGCGCGTTTATTCGCAGGCTGAAGCAGAAGCAAAAATGCAAAAATGGCTGAAGTGATTTGGGCGGAGTCGGCCTTGGCTGACTTAGATGAAATCGCGGACTATATTGCGTTGGATAATCCTCGTGCGGCACAAAAGTGGGTGAAAAACTTGATTGGAAAAGTTCGCTTGTTGGCTGAGTTTCCAGAGCTAGGTACTCAGCCAGAAGAGTTAGTTGACTTTGATTATCGTCAATTGTTAGTTAAACCTTGTCGGATTTTTTATCGTTTTAATCAGTCAACCCAACAAGTCTATATTTTGCATCTCATTAGGCAAGAAAAAGAAGTTTTAAACTTTCTAAAAAACATTCAGTAACCAGGCCTGGTTAATCTTTATTAAGTGCGGCTTGTAAACGCAGTTTTAGCAGTTCGATTTTGCTCGGATCGGCGAGGGTGAGGGCTTTTTCGGTAAGGGTCGCTTCAATGGCCGGCCAATCGTTTTCGATAAACGCATCCACGCCTTTGCCAAGGTCGGTAAAGTAGCTCGCGGTTTGCTCGACATCGGCTTTAAGTATGTTTTGCAGTTCTTCAAGTTCGTGCTCGGTTAAAACTTCCAGCTCCGAGCCTTTTTGTTCTATTTGACTAATTTCTTTACCCAGCCAATGCAAACTGCTGTCCTCGGCGCTTTTTAAGCGAAAAGTGAGTTTGTCGAGTAGGCTGTTATAAGCGTTTTGAAATTTTTCGTTTAGTGACATGGTTGGCCTCCTTATGTTCGGCTAGACGAGGATAGAAACTGCTAATTCGTGGCTGAGTTACTTTGTTATAATGAACCAATTCTAAATTTTTCTATTTTAATCATACCGAAAACCCAGCAGGAAAACACAACAAGATGATCGCCGAATATCAACCTCAGTCGTTAGAAGCCGCCATTCAAAAAATCTGGCAAGATCAAAAAGTCTTTGAAGTTACCGAAGACCCAAGCAAAGAAAAATATTATTGCTTGTCGATGTTCCCTTACCCAAGCGGGCGTTTGCATATGGGGCATGTGCGTAACTACACGATTGGCGATGTGATTTCGCGTTATCAGCGCATGTTGGGCAAAAACGTGATGCAGCCCATGGGCTTTGATGCGTTTGGTTTACCGGCTGAAAATGCCGCGATGCAAAACAAAGTCGCCCCCGCCGCTTGGACTTACTCCAACATGGATTATATGCGCAACCAGTTAACTCAACTCGGGTTAGGTTATGACTGGTCACGCGAGTTGGCAACCTGTTCACCGGATTATTATCGTTGGGAACAATGGTTGTTTACTAAGCTTTACGAAAAAGGTTTGGTGTATCGTCAATTGTCGGTGGTGAACTGGGACCCGGTTGATCAAACCGTGTTGGCGAACGAGCAGGTTATTGATGGCAAAGGGTGGCGTTCAGGTGCGCCGGTTGAACGCAAAGAAATCGCCCAGTGGTTCTTGAAAATCACCGATTATGCCGACGAATTATTAAGTGATTTGGATAAGTTAGAAGGTTGGCCGGAACAGGTTAAAACCATGCAGCGCAACTGGATTGGTAAATCGACCGGCATGGAAATCGCGTTTCCGCTTGAAGGCCAATCTGAAAGCCTAAAAGTCTACACCACGCGCCCCGATACTTTAATGGGTGTGTCTTATGTTGGGATTGCGGCCGATCATCCGTTAGCCAAAAAAGCCGCGTTAATGAACGAGCCGTTGGCGCAGTTTATCGAAGAATGTTCACACATTTCCACCGCCGAAGCTGACATGGAAACCATGGAAAAGAAAGGTGTCGATACCGGTTTACGTGTGCGCCATCCGGTGACGGATGAATTAGTGCCAATTTGGGCAGCTAACTTTGTACTCATGGGTTACGGCACTGGCGCGGTGATGGCGGTTCCGGCGCACGATCAGCGTGATTATGAATTTGCTAAAAAATACAACTTGGCGATCAAGCCAGTTATTCGTCCACAAGATTCGGATACGGTGGATGTCTCTGAACAAGCCTATACCGACAAAGGCGTGTTGTTTAATTCCGGCGAGTTAGATGGGCTGGATTTTAGCGCGGCGTTGGATGCCTTAGCCAAGTTATTAGGCGACAAAAACCTCGGTCAAAAACAAACCAACTTCCGTTTACGCGACTGGGGTATTTCGCGCCAGCGTTATTGGGGTTGCCCAATTCCGATGGTTTATTGTGCGGATTGCGGCCCAGTGCCCGTTCCAGAACAAGATTTACCCGTGCGTTTGCCAGAAGATGTGGTGCCAGATGGCGCAGGTTCGCCGTTAGCTAAATTAGATTCGTTCCGCAATTGTACTTGCCCGAAATGTGGTAGCGAAGCCAAACGCGAAACCGATACTTTCGATACCTTTTTTGAGTCATCTTGGTATTACGCACGTTACGCTTGCCCAGGTCAAAACGAAGCCATGTTGGACGAACGCGCCAATTACTGGTTGCCGGTTGACCAATACATTGGCGGCATTGAACACGCGATTTTGCATTTATTGTATGCGCGTTTCTTCCACAAACTGATGCGTGATGTCGGGTTGGTTAATTCCGATGAGCCGTTCAAAAACCTATTAACCCAAGGCATGGTGTTAATGGACGGCGCAAAAATGTCGAAATCCAAAGGCAATACGGTTGATCCACAAGGTTTGATCGAGCAATACGGTGCGGATACGGTGCGTTTGTTTATTATGTTTGCCGCGCCGCCAGAGCAGAGTTTGGAGTGGTCCGATTCAGGTGTGGAAGGCGCGCACCGTTTCTTAAACCGGGTTTGGCGTTTAGTGCAACAACACGCACAAGCAGGCCTGGTGCCCGCCAGCCAGAACAGCGACGGTTTAAACAAAGAACAAAAAGCCCTGCGTTTAAAACTGCACGAAACCTTACAAAAAGTCAGCGACGACATTGGCCGCCGTTTGCAATTTAACACCGCGATTGCGGCCTGCATGGAACTGCTAAATAGTCTAGCCAAGTTTGATGACGACAGCGAGCCAGGTCGCGCGGTTATGCAGGAGGCTTTAGAAACGCTGGTGTTGATGTTGTCGCCCATGGTGCCACACATTACGCAAACACTTTGGGAAACCTTACAACAACCAGGCCTGGTACTTAATGTCAGCTGGCCAAAGGTGGATGAATCCGCCTTAGTCAAAGACGAAATCGAATTGATGGTGCAGGTGAATGGTAAGTTACGTGGCAAAATCAGCGTAGCGAAAGATTTAGACAAAGACGCGATTTTGGCGTTAGCCAAAACCGAGGAATCGGTCGCCAAGTTTATTGACGGCAAACAGCTAGTCAAAGAAATTTTGGTGCCCGGACGCTTGGTTAACTTGGTGGTAAAAGATTAAACAACAACGAAAAGGCGGATATATGTCTGTGTTGACACGTCGTACGTTATTAAATGGTTTATTCGCGGCCATCGCCGTTGGCGCAACCGGTTGCGGATTTCGTTTACGAGGCACCGGCCCGCTCGCGGGCGCAAGCTATAAAACTGTGCAGTTGCTCGGGGAGCAAAAGGTCCCCAGCGAACTCGTCAGCGCATTACGCCAACAGTGGCGTAGTTTAGGCGTTGAGTTAACCGATTCCCTCTCGCAAGCCGATGTGGTGGTGCAATTGGGTATGTATCAACGCAATATAAGTCGCACCGCTTTTTCCGCCACCGGCGAAACCACCTCAGAACTGATTAAACTCAGCCAGTCGTTTATAGCCTTTCGTGTTGAAGATGACGTTGAAATTATCAATACCGAAGTCATGGCGTTGCGTGATCGTCAAACCGATCCAACCCAACAGCTAGCGGCGGCGCGAGAGTTACAAGATATTGAACGTCAAATGCAACAGGATTTGGCGCGTCAGTTAATCGACCGACTCAATCGAACCTATCATCAATTGCCAGCGGTATCCGATCAGCCCGGTTCCAGAACCGACGCAAACCACGTTGAAGCACCAAAAACCAACGAGACGTCTCAATGATTTTAGCGCCAGCTTTTTTAAAGCAAGTGGCGCAAGGGTCGCTGGCGATTCCGCCTGTGTTGCTGATTTATGGCGAAGAACCGCTGTATATCCGCCGCAGCACCGATGCGATTCGCCAATATCTGCGTGAGCAAGAATATGATCAGCGTGATCGTTTTGATGTTGATGCGCAATATGATTGGGGCGAACTGCAAATGGAAACCCAAACCGGTTCGTTATTTGCCGAACGCCGCATTATCGAACTGAACCTGCCCACCGGCAACCCCGGGCAAGCCGGTACCGCGTTTATCCAGGCCTGGTGCAATCAAAATCCACAAACCGAACTGGATATTGTATTGGTGATTTATTGCGAACGTCTGGATTCGCGCCAAACCAAATCCAAATGGGTCAGCGCGATTGAAGCGGCAGGCCTGGTGGTGCAATCCAAACCCATCGAAATGCGCGAACTACCTCAATGGTGTCAGCATCAAGCACAACGTTTAAACCTGCAAATGGATCAAGACGCCGCCGCGTTGCTCGCCGAACGTGTCGAAGGTAATTTACTCGCCGCCGATCAAGAACTCGAAAAACTCGCCTTAATCAAACCAGCGGGCGAAACGGTCACCCTGGCGGATATAGAAAACAGCGTGGTCGATCAAGCCCACTATCAATTATTTGCCTTAAGCAGTCTAATGTTACTAGGCCAAGCCGCCCAAGCCCTGCACGTGTTACAACGTCTGCAACAAGAAGGCAGCGAAGCCCCCATCGTATTATGGCTACTCACCAAAGAGTTACGTCAACTCATCGAACTCAGCCAAAAACAACAAACCATGCCGCTCGCCCAAGCCATGAAAGCCATGCGAATCTGGTCAACCAAACAAAACGAAGTCAGCCAAGCATTACGCCGACACAGCCAAGACCACTGGTCACAACTCCTCATGCAAGCCTACCAAATCGACCGCCAAATCAAAGGCACCAGGCCTGGTGATCCATGGTTAGGCCTGTCAGACTTAGTCATGAAAATCGCCCGCTAATTTTGAACCACGAAGAACACGAAGGCACGAAGTTTTTTAACGCCCTCTCCCTCGATGGGAGAGGGCCGGGGTGAGGGTGAAACCCAAGTAATAAACCATTCCAAATTTCTAAATAGTCTAACCACAAAACCTTGCCCAATTTATTATCTTGTCGTACCTTTAGATGTACGTTTAATTGTAATAAGGTGACAGATATGTCAAGAGTACGAGTTGATGAAGACATCCGGCCACTGTCAGAATTTCGGGCAGGTGTCGCGACATTTGTAAAACAAATTCATGAAACCCGCCGCCCTATGGTGCTAACGCAAAGAGGGCGCGGTGTCGCGGTATTAGTCGATGTGCACGAGTATGAAAAGATGCAAGCCCGCTTGGAATTGTTAGAAGAACTTTATCAAGCAGAGGAGCAAATTGCATCGGGCCAGGGCGTTGCGCATGAAGATGCTAAAGTATGCATTATAAGCAGGTAGGCTTAATGAAAATAACACCAATACCTAATAAGCAAAAAATACAGCCTGATAGTAAGCGTTATACCCACGTTAATTGTAGGAGTAAAGGATGACCTGTCCGATTTGCTTTTTCAGGGATTCATATCAAAGATCTTTGAAAGTGAAAACATTTGGTATTGATAGATTTGAAAGCAAACTAGATCATTACAAAAAGTTATATGTAGATGAGCTGAAAAAATTAAAAAGTCTTAATGAATGTAATTGTTACAATATATACAGTAATAAATCACTATGCCTATGGGTTGATGAGTTTTTATCAGATGTACATCTGCATATAGATCTAATAGAGGCTACATTCAATGAGATAAATTTATCCTATATAAAGTTCATATCTGAAAACCAAAGGGTTGCAATAAATAGTCTTTATGATTTTTTGGAAAAGTCACTTTTAATTGATAGAACCGTTGATTCATCTGAGCTTGTAAAAGCAATGTTCCGTGCAAGACGGAAAGGAAGGTTTGATCCCAAAGATATCAAAGAGTTTTACCATGTCCCGTTTTCAAAAAGACATCTTGTAGGCAGTCAGCGCTTTAGTATTCCGGGGTTGCCACTACTCTACCTAGGCAGCTCTGCTTTAACTGTGGAAAAAGAATTAGAAGCGAATTCGAACAGTGATTTAGAATACTCTATTTTTTTACCTAGCTATTCTCATTTTTATAACTCAAGAATATTTAGTTTAAATAATAGCATTAATAGTCTACTTGAAAATAACCTGCCAGGGCTCATGGATGCTAGCGTTAACCTCCCGTATTCGGGAGACGATAATTATTCGTATAAGCCTAGATTTAAACAAGAAGTTCAAGCCAATATATTGCTACAAATATGCTCATTCCCAACCGAGTATAAGAAATCATTTATTCCCGAATATATCATTCCTCAAATGCTAACTGTAGCATTACAGGAGAAAGGATTTGACGGACTGAGCTTTCCTTCAACAAAATGTTTTGAAAATTTAAAAGATAACCATAGATTCTCAAGCCATCATCTAAATTTCGTTCTATTTACTGAGTACAGCTCCACGAATGATTGCGACAGCAAGTTGCTAGATAAGTTTTACACCTTCACGCTCGACAAGAAAGATAGCGTTAGTAAGAAAGAGGTACTGGATGCAATTGAAAAAGTACGTAAATTAAATAGGAATTCTGACATAAATAATACGGACTTTGTAATGCCATTAGTAAGAGCCAAATTCCAAATTGAGTATCTTGAAAATTCTTCAATAGATGGAGTCAAATATTTTGATACAGCTACAGGGCAAACTGAACTGAACTTATATCTCGACATGGCTAATGAAATGTACAATAAAGTTAATGCAAGGTTGAACGGTAACAGGGAAAAACGGGACGCTACACTTTGATTTAGTTTTAGGTCTTTTGAACTTGAATTAAGTCTTTGTTTATTGAGTTTTAAGGCGTTCTTATTCGAATACACCAGAAGTCAGGAATGCTTGACCACCGCGCTTATAGTTTGCTTGCAGACCTTGTGCTTTTAGCGCATATGGCGGTGGTGGTGTTTGTTGTGGGTGGGTTGCTTTTGATTATTGTGGGCAATCTACGGGGCTGGCTCTGGGTTAATTTGTTGGCGTTTCGGGTAGCGCATTTTCTCGCGGTTGGTGTCATTGTGGTTCAGGCTTGGTTGGGTGAGCTTTGTCCTTTGACGGTGTTGGAATCTTAGTTGCGCGCGCAGGCGGGTGAAGCCGCTTACTCGGCGAGTTTTATCGAGCATTGGGTTCAGCAGTTGCTTTATTATGACGCGCCGTTTTGGGTTTTCACACTGGTTTATAGCTTGTTTGGATTAGTTGTAGTGGCGACTTGGCGGTACTTTCCGCCAATTCGCAAACATAGTGGTTAAGACCGATATAAATCCAAATGATTATTCAGCATTAATTCACGTAAAGGTGGTTCTATTTTCATTTATAGCACTAGGCCTGGTGCTTTTTGTTTTGATTATTTGTTTGGCACGGATTGAAACA
>NZ_JACUTY010000050.1 GCF_014859555.1 Thiomicrospira sp.
TAAAACTATCTAAAACTCATGCCTTTTCAGCTGTCAGCTTGCAGTTGTTGTAACAATTGTTTTGGGGTTTGTTTAAGTGAACGCCGCTGAGTTAACCAACCAATTATTAATAACAGCAAGCTGCTCATACCAATGGATATTCCCCATAAAGTCGGATTCAGTTGTGGGGTCATATCCAACCAGAAAAACGCAATCAAACCACTAGTGATCTGCCCAAGAACGGCGGCAAATAGACCGGCTAACAAGCCAATCAAAACAAACTCGGTTAAGCCGATTTTGACAATATCGGTTTGGCGTGCACCCAGCGTACGCAGCAATAACCAGCTGCGTAATCGACCCAGTTGCGAAGCCTGAGTGGCGGTGAAAATCACAATCAAACTCGATACCAAAGTAAACAGATACAGCAGACTCACCGCCATGGAGGCTTGTTGCATAATTTGCTGAATTTGACCAATCATGTCGCGTGCATCAATCCACAATACACCCGGAACCGCCTCATTAATGGCTTTGCGCAGAATGGCGGTTTGAGGTTTCGATAAATCAGATTTAAAGTTAGTGATATAGCTGATCGGTAAGGTTTGATCGGCCACCGGCTCTAAGATAAAAAAGAAATTGAGTCGAAAACTTTGCCATTCCACTTCGCGCAAACTTACAATCTGGTAACTAAATCGCTGACCGATTAAATCAAAGGTTAATTGATCCCCAAGCTTTAAGTTGAGCAATTCCGCAATGTCGGCTTCTACCGACACGCCGGGTAAATCCAAACGTTGATCGGCACTCAATTGTTGGGTAATCCGATTGTAGCTAGGGGGCTTGTCCAGCAATGCAATATTGGCTTCTCGCTCCAATAAACGTTGCGCACGGCCTTCTTCTTGATCTTGCACACGTAAGCTTTGGTCATTTAATTCAACCAGTCGGCCACGTACCATTGGAATTAAATCCGCCTCTAATTGTTGAGTTTGCAGCAGTTGATTAACCGATTCAGCCTGATCCGGTTGAATGTTCATCATAAAGGTGTTGGGGGTGTTTTCCGGTAAAGAAGCCTGCCAGTTTTGTAATAAATCCTGGCGCACAAACGTCATTAACACCAAAATAAACACCACTAAGCCTAATGAAATTAACTGCAAGGTCACCAGGCCTGGTTCTCGTGCTAAAGCGGCTAACGACAAACGTAGCCAACCCGAACTCAAAGGTTGGAGTTGGCTTATCAGCCAAAGTAAGCCTTGCGCCACCACATACAGCAGGGCGGCGCTGATTAATAAAACCGGAATCGCCCATAAAATAACTTCTGTACTTAACAAAAGCCACATTAAACCCATTAGTAATAATAAGCTGATGAGCAACATCCAAGTGGTGCTGTAACGTGTATCGCCCATTCTGAGCACTTGCAACGGCGACACTCGTGTGGCTTGCCGAAACGCCGGCCAAGCAAAAGTCCAAAGTGCTAAGGTGCCACTCAATAAACCTAAACTCATCGCGCGACCATAACCGCTAATCACTAACGGAGCGAAATAATTATTCAATACCGGTCGGAGCAGTTGAAACAAGCCTTGCCCAATCAACACCCCAATAACGCTGCCGATAAGGGCTAGCAGCATCAGTTGAATGGCAAACAAGCCGGTTAATTGACGATTGGATGCGCCGCTGGCACGCATTAACGCCATCGACGCCGTCCAACGTTGCAAATAAAACCGACTCGCAATTAAGATCGCGAGACCGGCAATTAATACGGTCGCAAGCGCAGATAAGTCTAAAAACAACCAAGCGGTATCTAAGGATTTCTCTAAATCCGGTGTCGGCGCGCGTGCATTAATAATTTGCCAGTGGGCTTGTGCTTCCCCTTCTAATCGAGTCTGCCAACGCGCTAGGGTGGATGCATCACCACTGAAGCCCAATTCGTAATTAACCCGACTGCCCGGGCCAATCAAACCCAAGTCGGCAATCTGATTAAGCGGCAAAATCACTTGGGGTGAAAATTGCGAAAAAGTGGCCTGAAATACATCCTGCCCGGTGAGCCAGTCGCGCACTTCAAATTGTTTGCGTCCCAAGGTGAGTGAGTCGCCTAAATTTAAATCAATTAAACCATTCAGTTGCGGGTCGGCCAGTACTTGATTTGCTTGCAACTGATTCAGCGAAGTTTGTTGTTCTGTTTGTAACGAACCACGTAACGGGTAATTGACCTCAATGCCTTTAAGTTGCACCATTTGAAACTGATCGTTAAACATCGCCATGGTGGTCAGGCTGATATTGGCGCTGGTATTCAGCCCATCGGCTTGGGCTTGGTTGGCCCAAGTCTCATCAATTGGGCGACTCGAACGAATCACTAAATCCGCCGATAAGGATTCGGCGGATTTCGCTAACATGCTTTGATGAACCGTGTGAGCCAGTTGCTCAACCAAGGTTACGCTTGAGCTGGCGACCACCACGGCCAGCCACAACCAAAGCCAATCACCCCGACCAAATCCACGCAGAAACCATAAGCTGGCGGCTTTAAAGCTTGAAACGATTCCGGTATTTGCGCGCATTATAAGCCCGCCTCGAGTTGACCGTTTTGCAGGGTAACTTGGCGCTGGCAAAGCTGCGCAAATGCTCGGTCATGTGTCACCAGAATTAAAGTAGTGTGTTGCTGTAAGTCGAATAATAAATCTTGGATTTGTTTCGCGGTGGTTTCGTCTAGGTTACCGGTGGGTTCATCGGCAAATAAAATATTGGGTTCGGTCACAATCGCACGTGCAATCGCCACACGTTGTTGTTCGCCACCGGATAAAGCGCGTGGGGTGTGGCTTAATCTATGACTTAAACCGACTTTTTCTAATGCCGCTTGCGCACGTTCACGTGCTTGATCGACACCAAATAACTCCAACGGCATCATCACATTTTCCAGTGCGTTCATCCCCGGCATCAGCTGAAAGTTTTGAAATATAAACCCCACTTTTAAGGCACGCACTTGAGCGCGCTGGTCTTCGCTTAATTGGTTAAGTGGATGGCCAAGTAACTCAATTTCTCCGGAGGTCGGGGTGTCTAACCCCGCCATTAAGGCTAATAGGGTAGATTTTCCTGAGCCAGAACGCCCAACAATTGCGAGGCTTTGATTCGGCTCGACATCTAGGTTGCAGCCCTTTAAGATAGAGATATTTTCTTGCGCAGAGGACACCTGATAGTGAACATCTTTCAACTGAAGTACCGAACTTGTTTTCATATGAGCCTATTCGTGTTTTTGATGATTATGCTGGGGTTCAATACTAACCCTGTTCAAGCTCAGTCGCAAGGCGTGATGCTAGTAATGGGCGACAGTTTAAGCGCCGCTTACGGCATGTCGACAGAGCAGGGTTGGGTGGCGTTATTACAGCAGAAGTTAAACCAACAAACTAAGGATAAAGCGTTCAATATTCAGGTCGTGAATGCGAGTTTAAGTGGTGAAACCACCTCGGGCGGTTTGCAGCGATTACCAGGCCTGGTTGAGCGTTACCAGCCAAATTATGTGATTATAGAGTTGGGGGCGAATGACGCTTTGCGTGGGCAGGGTTTACGCACAACCGAACGTAATCTTGCACGCATGATTGAGATCAGTCAGCAAGTCGGTGCCAAGGTATTGTTATTAGGCATTCGTTTGCCGACCAATTATGGCCCCGCGTATGATGCGCGGTTAGCGCAAACTTATCTGAACTTGGCGGAAACCTATCAGCTGGACTTAGATCCGTTTTTTCTCGAAGAGGTGGCATTGGATCCGGGTTTAATGCAAGACGATGCGTTGCATCCTAACACAGAAGCGCAGCCCATTATTTTGCAGCGCCTCTGGCCAAAACTGAAAAACCTAATGATAGAGTAATGCGAATAGCTAGATTGAAAATTTGAGTTAATCTTAGCTAGATTGTGCGGTTTGAAAACCTTGTTGATAGGCGGCGAGTAAGGCCTGTTTAAGTTTGGGGTGTTGTTCCAAATCGTCTATTTCTAAAAGTTGCGTAGCTAAACGTTGCAAGCCGGGTAGAGCGTTTCTAGTGTGCCAATCTTCAATATAACCGACCATATCAAACGTACCATCGGTTACAAAATCAGCCGCGCGGCCTTGTGCGTCTAAAATCGCCACCGGTTCCATTTGCATGGCCTCAAAAAGATACGAATAAGTATCGACCTGGCTGGCGCGCGCGACTAGATTATGAAAATCCGGCAACGCACCGTGTGCTGCTAAACGCGCATCTAAATCAATAGTCGCTTTAAAATCATGCACTTGGCCTTGATAGGAAACTTGGATACCGAGGTTTAAATGGTTTGAACTCATATTTTTAATCCAGTAATTTTCGCGCCATTATAAAACAAAAAAGCCCGGTGATGCGGATCACCAGGCCTGGTGGTTGGTATAAAATTCAACCCAATCGCGATACGCAACTAAGTTTAAGCTTGCCAATGACCACCTAAGGCTTTGTAAAGCTCAATGCTGGCATTTAGATAGTTACGTTTGGTGGCAACCATCGCAACCTCGGCATCAAACAAAGTACGTTGCGCATCCAGCACTTCTAAGTAACTTGAGTAACCTGAGTCAAAGCGTTTTTGCGCTAAATCTAACGTGCTGCGTAATGCCACCACCTGGCGTTTTTGTACGTCAAGTTGGCGTGCTGAACGTTTATGCATATTTAACGCATCCAAGGCTTCAGCAAAGGCTTGGCGTAAAGTTTGTTGATATTGGTTCAACATAATTTGCTGTTCTGCTTCGCTGATTTGCACTTGAGCACGTAACGATCCGGCATTAAAAATCGGTGCGGTTAAACCAGCTTGGACTTGCCAACGGCTGGAATCGCCATCAAACAAGTTATCTAGCGAGTCACTGTTCACGCCAATTAAGCCGTTCAAACTTAACTTGGGAAACAACGCAGCACGCGCCACGCCTATATTTGCATTCGCCGCGATCAAACGCTGTTCGGCGGCTTGGATATCCGGGCGACGCATTAATAATTCTGACGCTAAATCCGAATGCAAAGCCGGAATTTCGGTGTTAGTAAATTCATCATTTCCGGCTTCCGCTTGGCTGGCTTTGACCATTTGTGCGGGCGTATCACCCACTAGTAAACTTAGGGCGTGGCGTTGCACGTCACGTTGTTGTTCTAAATTGATTAACTCAATTTCAACTCGGGTTAATTCAACTTCGGCTTGTTGCACCGCCAGCTGAGTTAAACGCCCCAGCTCATACTGGCGTTGACGCAATTGCAAGTTCTGTTGGCGAGAACTCACTGTATTGCGCGCAATCGACACCATTTGATCCAGTGCTCGCAAGTTGAAATAACGGGTCGCGACCGCCGAGGTTACGCTTAAACGCAGAGCTTCGGTATCAGACTGCATGGCTTCGTATTCGGCATTTAAACGTACTTGATTGGAATGCACCCGACCCCAGAAATCGACTTCGTAACTGATGAGGCCGTCTAGGTTATAGCTACTAAATTCCGCGCCTTGACCTTGCGGGAAAGCATTGTCGCTGGTTTGTTGACGGCCTAAACCACCTTGCACTTGCAAGCTTGGCAAACGCTCGGCGCGACCTTGGGTTAAGGCCGCGCGTGCTTGAAATAAATGCTGTTGCGCAATATTGAAATCGGCATTGCGTTCTAAGGCTTTATCCAATAAAACTTGCAAATTGGCATCATCAAATTGTAACCACCAGGCCTGCTCAGTGGCAGGAATCACCAGGCCTGGTGCTTGTTGAATTTCGCCGATGGTTTGGGGTAAATCGGTTTGGGGTTTTTCATAGCTGGGCATTTGCGAACAGCCCGTCAAACCCAAGATCAAACTCAGCGCTAAGAGTTTAGGCGTGCTATAAATCATGAGGTTTCTCCAGAACGATGTTTGCGTTGGTCTAACCATTCAGAGAAGGTCGCAATCCAACGGAAAAACATCGGAATAAATAAGGGGGCTAAGAAGGTGGCCAAAATCATACCGCCCACCACACCGGTGCCCACCGCATTACGTGCGGCCGCACCGGCACCTTCACTTAACATTAACGGAATCGCTGCCATGGTAAACGCCAGCGAAGTCATCACAATGGGGCGGAAACGCATACGTGCCGCTTCTTGTGAGGCATCCAGCAAACTCATGCCTTGCGCGCGTTTTTGCATCGCAAATTCGACAATCAAAATCGCGTTTTTAGCGGATAAACCAATCAAGGTTAATAAGCCCAGTTCGAAATAAATATCGTTATCCAAGCCGGCTATTTTAGTGGCGAGCGCAGCGCCAAGTACCGCAAATGGCACGGCCATCACGACCGCGAGCGGCAAAGTCCAGCGTTCGTATTGTGCCGCCAGGATTAAGAACACGATCAATAAACCAAACAAGAAAGCTTGAGTACCAGCTCCGGCTGACAATTCTTCTTGATAAGCCGAACCTACCCAGCCCAGCGTAAAGCCTTGTGGAGCGTGTTCATTTACGACTTGTTGCAGGGCTTGCATCGCGTCGCCTGAGGTGTAACCGGGTTTGGGTTCGGCAGTAATTTTGGCCGCTGGGAATAGGTTAAATCGGTCCACCACATCCGCACCAGTAATGCGTTTGAAGTCAATCAAGTTAGCCAGCGACACCATTTCACCCGTGGCTGAACGCACAAACACGTCTTTCAAGTTATCGGCTGTTTCGCGGTATTCCGACTCCGACTGTAGGTTGACGCGGAAGGTGCGCCCATACAAGTTGAAGTCATTCACATACAAGCTACCAAAGGTTGATTGCATCGCCGCAAAAGCTTCGTTTATCGAAACCTGCATTGCTAGTGCTTTTTCGCGATCCAAAATAGCTTCGTATTGGGGTGTTTTAGTGGATAAAGTGGTGCGCACACTTTGTAATTCTGGTCGAGCATTCGCCGCGCCCACAATTTTATCCATTAATTCACTTAGCTCCAGCGTACTGGCACCAACCCGGTTTTGAATATAACCTTCCACGCCACCGGTCATGCTCATGCCGGTAATGGTGGGCATCGCAATTGGCATGCTGAAGGCTTCGTCTTGGCCCATAAATTGACCAAACAATTGACCCACCACCGCATCAATTTTCATGTCATCTGACTTACGTTCATTCCAAGGCTTTAAGCCGACAAAGCCAGCGGCAGAGTCCGTTTTAAGCGAAAAGGTTTGAATGTCAAACCCGGCAAACAGGGTGGCATACTCGACCGCTGGATGCGCCATTAACTGTTCGTTAATTTGATCACGCACCGCTTCGGTTCTTGATAAAGACGCGGCAGGCGGCAGATAACTCACCACCAAAATGCTGCCTTTGTCTTCTTGCGGCACTAAGCTTTTTGGCAAACTTTGCAGTTGTTGAATCGCCAATGCACCCAATACCACAAATAACAGCAGGCTTAATAAGCTATAACGCATTACCTTAGCCACACCGGCGCTAAATTTATTGGTTAACCATTCAAAGCTGCGGTTAAACCAGCCAAACCAAGGGTGGGGTTTGTGCTCTTCATCTTTAAGTAGAGAGGCGCACAAGGCTGGGGTTAAAGTCAAGGCCACCAGGCCTGATATCGCCACCGATACGACTATCGTGATGGCAAATTGCTTATACATCTCACCACTGAAACCGCCGATAAACGCGACCGGAATAAATACCGCCGACAACACCAGTACAATCGCAATCAGCGGACTGGTGAGTTCTTTCATGGCTTTGATGGTGGCTTGTTTCGGTTTTAGTTTGTCTTGGCGCATAATACGCTCGACGTTTTCGACCACGATAATCGCATCATCTACCACAATACCAATCGCTAAAATCATACCGAAAAGCGTTAACTGGTTAATCGAGAAACCCAGTAGTTGAAAACTAATAAACGTGCCGATAATCGAAACCGGAATCGCGATTAATGGAATCAAGGTCGCACGCGCATTTTGTAAAAACAAGAACACGATAAATGACACTAATACTAAAGCCTCAACAAAGGTATAAATCACCTGTTCAATCGAGACCTTAACAAACTTGGATGTGTCATAAGGCACCGCATAATCAATTCCTTGTGGGAAACGTTCGGCCAGTTGCGCCATTTTTTCGTCGACTAAACGCGAGACTTCTAACGCATTTGCATCGGTTTGCAAGAAGAGGCCAATCGGTACGGTAGGTTTGCCGTTAAACGTGGCATCAAAGTTATAACGCTCGGAACCTAAATCGACGCGTGCGATGTCTTTAATTTTTAGCATCGAACCGTCCTGATTGGCGCGTAATACAATATTGCCGAATTGTTCGGCGCTGTTCAAACGCCCCTCGGTAATTACGGTGTAGGTAAAGTCTTGTTCGTTATAAAGTGGTTCTTGACCAATCTGACCAGCCGCGAACTGCGAATTCTGATCACGAATTGCCACCGACACATCGTTCGGTGTCACGCCATATTTCGCCATGCGATTTGGGTCTAACCAAATACGCATCGAATAGTCTTTTGAGCCAAATTGTTGTACTTCACCCACGCCCGGAATACGTTTGAGTTCATCCACCACGTTAATCAAACCGTAGTTGGCGACAAATACCGTGTCGCGGCTTTCATCACCGGAATAAAGCGCGATGACTTTTAGGATGCTAGGGGAGCGTTTATTAACTTGCACACCGACACGCTGAACTTCTTGCGGCAAACGGTTAATCGCCGCTTGAACCTTGTTGTTCACGTCCATCATGGCTTCATTGATATTGGTGCCGACTTTAAACGTCAAGCTCACACTTACCGTGCCCGCCGAAGAGGCGACCGAGTTAATGTAGAGCATGTTTTCGATACCGTTTAGCTCTTGCTCCAACGGGGCGGCGACGGTATCGGCAATGGTTTCGGCGCTCGCACCCGCATACATGGTGCTCACAGTGACTTGCGGCGGCACAATTTCTGGGTATTCGGCCACCGGTAAGCCACGCATAGTTAATAAGCCGATTAGAACAATCACAATCGACATCACACTGGCGAAGACCGGGCGTTCGATAAAGAATTTAGAGAACATACATGGGCTCCTTATTTCGCCAAGTTTTCAGCGTCAGCCGCTTGAGTCGCCACGGGGGTGTTTGGGCGTAATTTAACCAGGTTATTGGTAATCAGTTGATCACCTGGATTAAGCCCTTGTTTAATTAACCAACTATTGCCCACTTGGGTTTGCAAACCGACTGGCACCAGCTCGGCTTTGTCGTCTTTCACCACATAAACAAACGACTGGGTGCCAATTTGTAATACCGCTTTTTGCGGAATCTGGATCACATTCAACGCCTCAATTCCGCCCAGCGTGACATGCACAAAAGCGCCAGGTAATAAGGTTTTGTTTGGATTGTCAAAACGGGCGCGCAATTTAACGCTACCCGTCTTCGATTCGACTTGGTGACCACTGAAGTCAAGTTGACCCTTTAAGGTTTCGCCTAAGTGTGTCACGGAAATTGTGGGGCTTGAACCATTTTGATAACGTAACTGACCTTGTTGAATTTGGGTTGCGCGCTCTACAAACTCTTTTTCAACCATCGAAAAGTGTACTTCGATTGGGTTCAGCTGTGTGATGTTGGTTAAATGGGTGGCGCCATAATCACGACCAACTAGATCGCCTACACTGTGGATTCGTTGGCCAGTTAAACCTTGAGTTGGAGCGGTTACTTGAGTGTAATCTAAGTTAAGCTGGGCTTCTTGTAAAGCCGCTTGCGCACCCACTAGGCCGGCTTGTGCCAGTTCATAGGCCGAAGTCGCTTGGTCGCGCTCTTGCTCACTTACGGCTTTTTCACGATATAAACCCTCCACGCGTTTTTTCTCACGTTCGGCTTGGCGCAATTTGGCTTGTTCCATTAAGACTTGCGCTTTGGCGCGGTTAACGGTGGCTTGGTAAGGTTTTGGGTCAATCGAATAGAGTAGAGCGCCGGCTTTGACTTCGTCACCATCTTGATAATGTTGCTTTAACAGTAAGCCATTTACGCGTGCGTGGATTTGAATTTGACTGGCACTTTGCACTCTAGCCGGGTAGCTATAAGATAAAGGCACATTTGTTTTTTCTATAGTCAACGTTTTGACAGGAAGGGGGGGCGGAGTTTGCGCTAAAACCAAGCTTGAGGCCGCAAAGAGGCCTGTAATTATAGAGGTTTTCAGGAGCGTTTGAATGGAAAGTTTCATGGTGCAGCTCTTCCAAGTTGATTAAAAATGTTGATAGTGTAGCATACGTTACACTTTGGGTAAGCCCCTAAAATTGCAATTTATCGATTATAATGCTCACATTGAAGATTTAACGGAAAACCATGGAACAGAATCAAACGCCTTTAACCAAACGCGGTTACGAGCGCCATGAAAAAATTTTAGAAGCCGCTGGCGAAGTCTTTGCAGAGCAGGGCTACGCTGGTGCCAGCATTAACGAAATTGTGCGCCGATCCGGCGGTTCGTTAGGCACGGTGTACAAGTTTTTTGGCAATAAATTGGGATTGTTTGAAGCCTATTTTCAAAAAAAGACCTGTGCGTTATTTTCACAGTTTCATGCCGACGAGTTTTGGACAGATAATTTACAAGACGCCTTAACCAAGTTTGGGCATGAGATGCAGGCGCTGATGTTTCAGCCGGATGCGTTATTAATTTATCGATTAGTATTAAACGATAACAGCGGTGACCAGGCCGAAGTTCAGCGCATTTTCCTCGAAAACGGTCCGCAACAAATCACTCGAGTGTTATCGAATTATTTGCGTAATCAATCGACTAGGTACGAGCTGCAAATTGAGGATTACGATCTGGCGGCTTATCAATTTATCGAAATGATAAAAGGGCCGATGTATTTCAAAGCCTTGTTTGGCGATACGGTTTGCAAACAGGAACGCGAAAAAGCTCTGACTCAAGCCATTTGTATTTTCTTGAAAGGCATAATGCCTTGCTAAAAATCGACTTGCTAAATAGGCCGTATTGAATATCACTTAAATAACGGATTAAATTCGATTTGAACTCAACTATTCAAGCCACACGACTCAATCGCTTTTTATCAAAAGCCGAAGCACGCTTAGGTGCTTGGTTTGATAAGCTGGATCGTATTCAAGATCGCGAGCAACACATTGTGATTACCGGCCTCAGTCGAAGCGGCAAATCCATGTTGTTTACCGCCTTGATCGCCCAGCTTAATCAGCGTGTCAGCAGTGCGCATGATCCCTTGCCTTTATTAAATGCGATACCGCGTGAACGCATTGAAAAGGTGGATTTACGCACCGAGTTTTCTGGCGTATCGACCTTTCCGTTTGCAGAAAACTTAATCAAACTGCAAAAACGTGAATGGCCTAAAGCCACCGATCAAGTCAGCGCGTTTCGTTTAACCCTGTGGTTAAAGCAGTCCAATATCATCAAGCAAAAAATACTCGGTTCGAAGCGTTTGAGTTTGTTTTTTTACGATTATCCAGGCGAATGGTTGATGGATTTGCCGTTGCAACAACTTAGTTACGCGCAATGGAGTGCCCAAGTGTTTGCGCAGCTGGCGAGTGACCCGCAGTCGGCCTTGTCCCACGATTGGTTAACCGAACTGCGCCGCTTTGATTTTGATCAAACGCCCAATGAAATGGCGTTTGCCAAGTTGGTGCAGGCTTATCAAGCCTATTTAATCAAAGCCAAAGCTCAAGGCGTGTCGTTGTTGCAACCGGGCGCGTTAATTTTGCCACCACCAGGCCTGGATTGGCTGAATCAAACATTTTGCCCATTGCCCAATAAAATTTTAAGTGATCCATCCCATCCTTGGACGCAAAAAATGATGCAGAACTATGCGCGTTTTGTTGAAGGTTGGGTGAAACCATTTCGTCAAGAATTTTTTAACCAGGCTGATAAACAAGTGGTGTTGGTGGATGTGTTGGAAGGTTTAAGTTTTGGGCGCGATTATCTGGAAGAAATGAAAGAGGCGATGAGTCATTTATCGAGCAGCTTTGTTTATGGCAAACGCAAATGGTATCAACGTTTAGGGCGCAAAAACAAAATTACCCAAGTGGGCTTTGTCGCCACCAAGTCGGATTTAATTCCGCGGCAAGAACGCGCCAATTTACTGCGATTATTACAAGCTTTAACCCAAGGAATTCGTACCCGATTAAGTGATGTGCCGGAAGTCAGCTTTGAACATTTTCTAATTGCCTCATTGATTTCAACGCAACCGGAAGATCAAACCGTGATTTATAAAGACGCGCAAGGTCAAACCCTACGTCAACACTTTGAGCCGATTCCCACCCAACTGCAAGACTTGCCATTAGGCGAGTTTTACCCTCGCATTCAAGCTTTGCCACCCAAACTCGAATCGGTGCACGATTGGCAAAGTATGGGGTTAGATCAGTTAATGGATTATTTTCTAAAAGGCGCGCTAACATGATCCAACGTTCACGTACTCAAACTGAGTCGCTTAACCAAGATTTAGACGACTTGGTGACCCGCCCTGATCCTACGCATGACACGCCGCAACCGCTTAAAGACGAAACCGCTGACATAGGCATTGGCATGGGGTTTTGGTTAGTCAGTTTTGGTTTACTGAGTTTACTCAGTTTTATGGCATTCGATGTGTATTTAACCTTGCAGCAGGCCTGGTTGGTGCATCCGGTTTTATCCGCTGTGCTGGGATTCGTGAGTCTGGTGTTTTTTGGTTTGCTGTTGGGCTTAATAACACGCGAGATCGCGGGTTATTGGCGAATGGGGCATATTCAACAGATCGCCGAAAAATGGCAACAAGCCATAGAGCAGGACGATGTTAAACAAGCCAAAAGCCTATTGAATTATTTATTAAGTTTACACGCCAAAAGTCCGACGGCGAATGCATTGGCTCAGGCCTATAAAAACACGGTTAAGCCGCATCACACTATTGAGCAACAATGGTTTATTTACGATTCGATGGTGGCCAAACCCTTATTGGCGCAAGCTAAATCCATTATCAATAAAGAAGCGTTACAGGCCGGGGGCGTGGGTTTATTAAGCCCAAATAATATGATCGAAACCCTAATGCTTATGTGGCGCAGTGCACGAGTAGTCAAACGCGTTGCAAATCTGTACGGTTATCGACCAGGCCTGGTGGGCAATATCAAACTACTGCGCATGAGTTTAGAAAACGTCATTATTCAGCAAACGACCGATATGTTGATTGAAGAGGGTGTGAGTGTGCTGGGTAAAGGCTTATTGAGTGGTTTAAGTCAACAAGCCGGTAAAGCCGCCAGCACAGGCGTGTTGGTTAAACGCATTGGTAAGTCGGCGTTGTTGTTGCTTAACCCGTTTAATGCGCCTAAATAAGCCGAAAAGATTTTTCACAAACTTAAGCTTGCTAGCTTGACAAGTAGGGGGTGCGTTCCTATAATGCGCTCACGTTTCAAAACATGCCAGTGTGGTGAAATTGGTAGACACGCCGGATTCAAAATCCGGTGCCTAATAAGCGTGGCGGTTCGAGTCCGCCCACTGGTACCAAATTCTGCAAGTTCAACTTTACAACCGTAGCTCAGTTGGTTAGAGCACTACCTTGACATGGTAGGGGTCGGTGGTTCGAATCCACTCGGTTGTACCAATCAAATCAATAGCTTACTATGCATTCAATAATTTATTTTTGGTCTGTGGCCCATTCTGAGCCCAAAAGTTTTAATTAGAAGGCTATTATGCGTGTACATGTCACAAAAAAACTAGCGGAAAAACTCCCTCAGATTGATTTGAGTAATGATGCCACTCAAAATAGTCCTTGGGGAAATTGGCATGCTCATATTTATCTTATTGACCGTAAACAATGTGTATTGTTTTGTCATGATGAAACCCGTTTTGCAGTGCTGTTAACCGGCCTAAAAAAGCCTGATTTTTCCCAATTAAAAGACTTGTTTCAGGACGTATTTATCAATTCCTTGATAAAAATGAATTACCCACTTGAGTTGATTGAACGCGTAGCGAAGCAGCTTGAGCAGGAGTCGATTGTATTTGATACAAAAACGGATCGTTCTGTGCAATCCAGTTTGCGAATATTGCATGAAGAGCTCGATTGGATGCTTTACTCCGATCAAAAACACATAGATGATGTGTCGCTTTATATTTATCCAGCTTGGAGTGCAGACCGGCCACGATCTATAAAAATGGGACGCAAGCAATATTATTCGTTTGCAAAACACGCGTTACTTTTTAGTTTATCTAAAGCAATGAAATTCAGCGATTGTCGCCAACAACTTGATATAACGTGTATTCCAGAGCCTTGTCACAGTGAACAGGACTATTTGCAATTTTCCCAGTTATTTGATGGGGTTAAGTATGCTGGAACGATTGATAAGTTGGAAGAAATTGGTGTGCAATTAGAGAAAATACACCGAAGCTCGAAACGCTTCCCCGACGATTTGAATCAGTTGCGTGCGGGTCTTAATTGGCAATATTTGCAATTCAAAAATAACTCGGATGAAGGCAAAATTTTTAAAACAGGCTTAGTCATTGACCTGGTGATGTGGATACGGTTTTTAATAGAACAATAAGCGCACCTCGATTAACCCCAGCCTGTAAGTCACACCCGAAGGGGCTTAGCCAAGCTTTCCAGCTCAGTGTTGTGAACCGTTACAAGGTCTAGACATTGCGGCAGGTTCACGCCTTGATCTAAAAAACTTGGCGTGGACAGAATCAACCAGGGGTTAATCGAGCTGCCCTCTTCTGAGATACTCTGGGATACATAGTGCTAAGGTCTCAAACGCATGATTTTTCCGCTATCGGTAGACAGGTAGATCAAGCCGTTTTTATCTTGCGTTAATGCACGGATGCGTTCATTCAAGTCTTCCAATAAGCGTTGTTCACCAATAACTTCCCCCTTGTGATTTAGCTCAATTAAATTTAAATGGCGTAACACCAACGCGCCGGCGAACAAATGGCCTTTCCAGTCGGGGAAAGCATTGCCTTGATAAAGCATAAGACTACTAGGCGCAATCGAGGGCGTATAAACTTTTACAGGGTCGATCATGCCGGGTTTGTGGCGAGTTCCAATCGCAACAGGGCCCCAATATTCTTTGCCTTGAGACACATCTGGCCAGCCATAGTTTTGACCTTTTTTGACAATGTTGAGTTCATCGCCGCCGCGAGGGCCATGTTCGATCTCCCAAAGAATATCGCGCTCTAAATCGTAAACCAGTCCTTGTGGATTGCGATGCCCGACACTCCAGAGTTCATCCAAATAGTCTGCGTTGCCAATAAACGGATTGTCTTTAGGCAGACGGCCATCCAGTTTTAATCGAATCATACTAGCGGCGTGGTTGGTAAAAATTTGACCATTTTCGCGTTTGCCGCGATCACCGATGCCGAAAAATACATGGCCTTGATTATCAAACGCAATTCGGCTGCCATAGTGTTGTGTTGACTGGCTGGCGGATTGAGTAACGAGCAAGTCCTGCCATTCAGTTAAACTTACCCCTTCCAATTTGGCACGTGCCAGAGTGGTAGCAGATTCAGCAGGTTGTGTTTCCGATGACCGAGAATAGGTAAAATACACCCAACTGTCTTGCGCGAAATTAGGCCCGATTTGCACATCCAATAAACCGCCTTGACCCTGGGCATGTACTTTTGGCAGCCCGCTCAGCCAATGAACTTGTTTGTTTTTAAGGTTGAATAGACCAGCGCGACCGGATCGCTCGGTAAACACTAATTCATTGTCGCTAATAAACGTCATGCCCCATACCACGCCTAACCCTTGCGTAAGGGTGTCGATTTTAAAGTCAGTTTGAGCGCTAGCATTTGATAACCAAACTAAACATACAAAACTAAAAGTTAAATTAAATCGATGCATACATAACGCCTTATTTAGGATAGGATGGTTAAGCATAGCATGCTGGTTGTCATTGTAACACTTTGTAAATTTAGGCTAATCTTAGAGTACTGGGCACCTCGATTAACCCCGCCAGATTACATAGTTGTAATCTGGCGGTCACCTGAGCGTCAGTGTGGTTTTATTATGATGAAAAAACTAAGACATGGGCATCTCGATTAACCCCTGGTTGATTCTGCGGGACTTAAAGGTCACTTATT
>NZ_JACUTY010000108.1 GCF_014859555.1 Thiomicrospira sp.
TAAACTGGTTCCACCCTTAAACATTAACTGCCCAGTCAATGTCGCATCATCAAACAAGATCGCCAGCATCCAAGTTACCCAAAAATCTTTTTCTACAATGGCAGCGGTAATGCCTAATCGTGCCGCTGCTTCTTGAAACAGTTCTCTGCGTTCTTCTCGTGTCCATTCGATAATATGATTCATTTAGCCGACTCCGCAAACACTTGTTTAATCACCTCGTAAATCCAAGTGGTTGTGTGCTGGGTATCTTTTAAAATCTTACTTGCCATCTCTTTATTAAGGGCCTTTTGAAACTGTTTAATAATATCGGGTGTGATTTTGTCTTTACCTAAAGCCTTAATAGCCTGAACCAATAAATCGCTTTCTCTATGCTTAAACCCAATTTCTTTTAAGGCTGTTTTTTTAAACTCAAGCGACACCTTTCCAATGTCATAAACACGATTTGCGCCATCGCACAAATACACATAACGCCCAGGGACTTGAGTAGACAAACCAAGAAGATTAAGTGCCGTATCACCTGTTGGTGTTATACGCCAATTAAACTTGCGCGCCAAAGCAAAAGCGACCTGCTGAATCTCTGGCGACAACACCGTATTTAAACGTTTGCTGTATTTCGGATAATCATAAATTCCGCGCATCACACGCCGAATCGTTCCGGCCTGTTCAAACCGAGATAGGCTTTTTCGAATAGCATCTGCGCCTCCAAGGTCTAAAAAGTCATTCTGAAAAAACGACCAACCCCTTCCGTTGCCATAAATCCTAGAAATTACTTTATCATCAATAGATTGCAAAACAATTATCCTTATATTTTGTCACAAATAATATACTATTTTTGTGACAAAATGGTTCTAAATTTTTAACCTAAACATAGCTAAGTTCAGCAAGTTAATCTGACAATCACCAGGCCTGGTGGTTTTTCTCATTCCCACTGTCCTCAGTGGGAATGCCTACCGGTATCAAGACCTAGTTTTTCGGATTTTCTTTTTTTAACAATGGCTTAAGGGTTCGGTCAAAATCCGACTCGATATTTTGACGTTTATTAAATTCATCATATTCAGCAAACGCTTTTTGTTCGGCCTGTTTGCGTGAAACTTTGCCGTAGCCTTCTAAAACTCGGTATTCGTTAAAGCTTAAAAACTTATTGACACTTTCTGAGAAAGCTTCCATGGTAAAGGTAGTGCGGCGTTCGATTATCCCTTCGATATAATCAAAAAAGCTCGTCACCAAGCGCTCAAGCTGCTTAATTTCTGTTTCACTGAGGTAATTCTTACCAATCATCGTATCGGACTTTAAAATTCGACCTGATGGCGCATGCTTAAAGGTGCTCAAGCCCATATTGGATAAATTGGCATCGGCTTTTGCGTAAATTAGTTCACTCGCGGTTTTGCCCGTAATCGCAAAGTGAAACCTATCCTGCACATGGGCATAAAACAAACGGGTTGTTTCAGACTGCGGATCATAATCAATACTGCATTCGGCAAAAATATCGGTAATTTGTTGATAAATGCGGCGTTCGCTGGCTCGAATCGAGCGCACTCGTTCCAGCAATTCTTTAAAATAATCCTTTCCGAAAAATGCCCCATTTTTTAAACGCTCATCATCCATCGCAAAGCCTTTGATGATGTACTCTTTAATCAAAGCCGTTGCCCAAATTCGAAACTGTGTTGCTTGTGCTGAGTTGACACGATAACCCACTGAAATGACCGCATCAAGGTTGTAGTATTTAACCGATTTTGTCTGAGTTTTTCCCTCAATAGCACCGTGTGCAGTGGTATGTTCCAAAATGGAAACAACCTCTGCTTCAATTAGCTCACCGCTTTCAAAAATGTTTTTTAGATGTTTACTAATCGCAGGGCGCTGAACACCAAATAATTCTGCCATGCGTTCTTGAGTCAGCCACAAGGTTTCATTATTCAGCAACACCTCAACCTTTACCTGACCACTTGGTGCGGTATAAAGCAAAAACTCAGTAGTTTGATCTTTTAACGATAATTCATTCATCTAACTTTTCCATAGTGACCAGGCCTGGTGGTTTGATTAAATGGTTTCTCGTTCCCACGCTCCCGCGTGGGAACGCATACCGATTTACCAAACACGCACAACCTCAAGCAAACCCGTTTGATCTAAATAATCTCGCGCACTCGAATAACGCCAATGTTCGGGTAAATCCACATAACCACGCTTAACAGGGTTGTTATGAATATATTCAATCTTCTGGCGCATCATCTCATCCGATTGAATCCACTCTGGATGACAGCCTTCCTGCCAAAACTGAAACGCGCGCTCGGACTTATGCGCTTTTTTATAAAAAGCAAATTGATCCAACAGGGTTTTAGCGCCTTTTTCCTGCAACAAAGCCAAGCACTGCTTGGCGGTAAACTGCTTAAAACGGGCGATGTCGCGCTGCAAATCATCACTCTCAACCACCATGTGCAAATGATTTTCTAAAATCACATAGCTATAAACGTTTAAGCCTTCAGCTTGCAAGAAACGCAAGCTACTCAATAAAATATCAACGGTTTCAGGGCGAGTAAAAACAGGAATCCAATGCAACACCGTACAAGTCACAAAATGCGGCAAACGCCCATCTA
>NZ_JACUTY010000051.1 GCF_014859555.1 Thiomicrospira sp.
GAATAAGTGACCTTTAAGTCCCGCAGAATCAACCAGGGGTTAATCGAGGTGCCCATTTGTATATTTTACAACGCCACAAACAAAAAAGCCCTCCCGCATAGCTGGGAGGGCTTTCTAAATGAAAGGCTTACTAAAGATTAGTAAACAAATTCACCACGACGGTTCTGAGCCCAAGCTTCAGTGTTGCTGGCTTCAACCAATGGACGGTCTTCACCAAAACTGATTACATCAATACGCGCAGGTTCAACACCCTCAGCAATTAATGCATTTTTGATCGCATTCGCACGGCGTTCACCAAGTGCAAGGTTGTATTCACGCGAACCACGCTCATCACAATGACCTTCAACCGTTAACTTTGCGTCAGGATTGATAGATAAATAATCTGCATGCAACTTAATCACATCATGAAACTCTGACTTAACTTCAGAACGATCAAAATCGAAGTGCACACGCTTACCGTGTAACGCGGCAAAAGCGTCTGCAATTTGTTGTGCTTTTTCGTTCACAGCCGCCTGATCTTCTGCTTGACCGGCCAAGCTGGCTGTCTCACCTGCGCCGGTACTAGTTTGGCTAACAGAGTCAGATGTTGATACGCCCGCACTTTCGTCAGTTGGTGTTGAACTACAACCAACCAATGCCACGCCAAGCGCCCCTACCATAAATAACTGCTTTAAACGTTCTAATGACATATATTTCTCCGTGGGTTTTTAATTAAAAAGTTTCTAATTGCCTTAAATTATAACAAAATACTAGCATTTCACACACTTTAATAACACCCAATAAAGACAAAAAGTCTGTTTTATTTTTAAATAAACTCAACTTTTTTGTCAAAAAATCGACTTTACTAAATTTTAGGCATAAAAAAACCCAACTCAAGAGTCGGGTTAAGCGGGCTAACATTCAAAGGAATCGATCGCTCGACTTCCATCACAGTTTTATTAAACCATAGCCGCCTAAATTAGTAATTGATTCGCGTCAATTTTCAAGTTAAAGGCATGGGCACCTCGATTAACCCAATTTAACATTAAGATTATTTTCTACTTCCCGAGTATGCACCTTTTCACCCGCCATATCTCGCAATTTATCCAGGTCGGAAATTTGTATTTCCTTACGCTTCCAGTAAACCACTTTATCCTTAGCCAGCCTGGCTAAAATCCGCGAAACCGTCTCAGGTGTCAATCCCAAGTACATAGCCACATCGCGCTGCAAAACATTAAAGCGGAACTCGGTATGTAAATATCCTCTATTCATAAAACGCTGCGATAAACTCCAAATAAAATGCGCCACACGCTGGTCGGCGTTACGCTTGGATAAGATTTCAGAATGTACCCGACCATCATTAACGCCCTTACTCATTAAACAAAACAATTGATGGTTTAACGCAGGAATTTGCATCGACAAGGTTTCCAACTGGTCAAACGGGATCGCGCAAACCGAAGTCGTGTCTAACGCCACGGCATTACACTGATATTGTTTTGTACTGAGTGCATCCAGGCCAATTACATCACCGGGCAAGTAAAACCCTAAAATTTGCTCATCACCTTGATTAGTGAGTGTGTAAACCTTAACCACGCCGGCTTTAATGGCAAACACCGAATCAAAAATTTCACCAAATCGATATAAATGATCCCCTTTTTGTAATGGGGTTTTACGCTCGACTATGGAGTCCAAACGAGTTATATCGGCTCTCATTAATCCAGTAGGAAAGCAAATCTTCTGAAGACCACAGTTTGGGCATCCAATATTAAATGCATTTTTTAGTTCGCCCACTTTCGCTCCCAGGATATAAATCTCTGTATATGTTTTATTAGTCATTTTGTACTGATTCTAACGGCTTTTAAGATGCCTGTCACGCCCACCTACCCCTCGCTAATTTTATTTACCTATAAATATTTTATTTCCATACCATTAACCTTTTTTAATTAGTGGTTATAAGTTTTGACTAGTTTTTAATCAATCTAACATTTTCTCGCAGATTTAAAGCACTTAGTCGACAGCCAAGCTTATAATCCACAAAGTTATCCACACAATTTGTGAATAAAACACAGCCTAGAAAAATAGCTTTAAATCCATACTTAACCCTTTAATTACAAAAACTTATCTAGTTATAAACAATTACAAGTGCTAATTTCATCAAGGCCTATCAGCCACTTTACTCAAGGCTTGACAGCGTGAGTGATATTGGTTTAAGTCCAACCAAGTTAAGCCATAATTATGCTAAAATTCAGCCCATTTAAGCCGAGGCATAAATTCCCTTCGGTCTTGATTGATTTGAACTTTTTGATTACGGAAAACAGACATGGCAAAAATTCTTGGCGTTGGCAATCTCGTACTAGACACCATCTTAACTTTAGACCATTACCCGAAAGAAGATGACGAAGTACGCGCACAATCTCGCCAATTTCGGTTTGGCGGCAACACAGCGAATACCTTGTATGTTTTATCACAACTGGGTCATGAGTCGGCGATTGCCAGCACACTAGCAACCGATGAACAAGCCAAGCATCTCAAAAAAGCAATTCAGGACCAGGGTATTTCGACCGAACATATTCAGCGCTTTATTAAAGGGGCTACGCCTACGTCCTACATATTTGTCTCTAAGCACACAGGGTCTCGAAGCATTACTCATTATCGTGACCTGCCCGAATTGGGTTTCGAACATTTTGCCAAAATCGAAGTTGAAGCTTACGACTGGCTGCACTTTGAAGGCCGTAATATGGACGCGCTACCAGGCATGTTAAATATTGCTAAAACTTTTTTAGATCGCCAACCCATTTCACTTGAGATTGAAAAAGCTCGCGATGGTATTGAAGCGTTATTTAGCTCAGCTAACCTGTTATTGTTTTCACATCACTATGCCAAACAAAAAGGTTATCAAGATGCAGAGAGCCTACTAAAAGAGGCCCACAAAGCCGCGCCGCAGGCCAACTTGGTCTGTACCTGGGGTGACAGAGGAGCCTGGTGTCTATCGGCCAGTGGCGAACTACACCATGAGCCTGCACAGCCGATTAAACAGCTAGTCGACACCCTAGGCGCAGGCGATACGTTTAACGCGGCCATCATTCACCACTTATTAGCTGGCGCCAACTTAAAACAAGCCGTGCATCAGGCCAGTTTATTAGCGGCTCGAAAATGCCAACAGTTTGGCTTGGATAATTTACTACAACCTCTCGCGAGTCGTAAACCTATCGCGAATATAAAACACATCAGCAGCTCTAAAGCCACCGTAGTGCCTGCGCCAGGTCGATCGCATAAAGTGGTATTAATTAAATATGATGATCAAATCAAAGCCTACGAAAACAACTGTCCACACCAAGATGTGCCGTTAGATGAAGCTTATAAAATTGACATTAATCCGTTCGAGATGACGATGAAGTGTTCCGTACATGATGCTTATTTTCGAATCGATGATGGCGTTTGTATTGAGGGGCCTTGCTGGCGAGATGAATTAAAACCGGTCGATATCGAAATTGATTCCGATACCGGCGGCATTTATTTAGCTGAATAGCCTTACGGTTTAAAGCACCACCAGGCCTGGTGGTGCTTTAAACCGCTTGTTTTTGACGCTGAATCTCGTACAAAGTGACGGCAGCCGCCACCGATACATTTAAGCTTTCTACCTGTCCAAGCATCGGAATCGCAATTAACTCGTCACAGTTTTGGCGTGTTAACTGACGTAAGCCCGAGCCTTCCGCCCCCATAACCAAACCTAATCGACCTGAGAACTGGGTTTGATACAAAGTCTTATCGGTTTCACCCGCTAAGCCCACTACCCACAAACCGGCTTGTTGCAGACTCTGGATAGTACGGCTTAAATTAGTTACTGCGACTAATCTAACCGTCTCAGCCGCACCACTCGCGACCTTTCGGACGGTGGCATTCAAACCAACCGAGTTGTTTTTAGGAATCACGACCGCATCCACTCCGGTGGCATCGGCCGTTCGCAAAATGGCCCCTAGATTATGAGGATCTTGCACTTCATCTAAAAACAAAATCAAACAATTGGGCGACTGCTCAACCAACTCCAACAAGTCAGATTCGGAAAACTCGGCTTGCGGGGCCACTTCAGCCATCACGCCTTGGTGCACGGCCTGCATTTTAGCAAAAAACGACTTTGCCTCAAAGCGAGTCTGCACTCCTAAAGCTTGCGCCTGACTTAGTAAATTTTGCTGACGCGGGTTCAATCGACCCTCTATCAAAATTAACTGATAAATTAAATGCGGCGATTGCTTTAACAAACGTTCTATCGCATGCACACCATAAAGTGTGTCAACACTCATGATTCGGCCTTAGGGGCTCTCGGCTTACGTTTCTTGCGAAAATTACGCGAGCGACGCTTTTTCTTTGGCTTTGCTTCACCGTCTTCATCCGTTTCAGTCTGAGGCAGATCGTCATTCGCTTCAATCTTGCCATCTGTTTCACCATCTAAAACAGGATTGGGGTTTAAGTGGCGGATTAAACGCAGATCAATTTTGCGGGTATCCAGCACGACTTGCGCAACTTGTACTTCAACGCGATCCCCTAAACGATAAACCAAACCGGTACGTTCACCTTTTAGACAATGCCGTACTGGATCGAAATGGAAGTAGTCTTCACCCAACTCGGTAATGTGCACCAAGCCTTCGATATACAAATTGTCCAGCTCAACAAACATACCAAAACTGGTTACAGAAGAAATCACAGCTTGATATTGCTCACCCAAACGATGTGATAGGAATTCGCATTTTAAGAAGGTAATGGCATCACGCGTAGCTTCATCAGCACGACGTTCGCTATCGGAACAATGGCGACCAAAGACTTCCATCTGGTTTTCAGTATAAGCAAAACCTTCGGTTCCTTGTTTCAACCAAGCGTGACGAATCGCACGGTGAATTAACAAGTCCGGATAGCGACGAATCGGTGAAGTAAAGTGTGCGTAATGGTCATAGTTTAAACCAAAATGCCCCTTATTTTCAGGCTGATACACGGCTTGATTCATACTTCTCAACATTACGGTCTTAACTAGGTGAGAATAAGATTTACCCTCAACCTGACTCATAACGGCATCATAGTCTTGCGCGGTTGGTTCATCACCACCCCCCAACTGCAAACCAAAATCAGCTAAAAAGCCTTTTAGCTTTTTAAGCTTTTCTTCTTTTGGCTTTTCATGCACACGATAAAGAATCGGTAACTTATGCCATTTTAGGAAACGTGCGGTGGCCACGTTTGCCATTAACATACATTCTTCAATCAGCTTATGGGCCTCGTTACGCACCACCGGAATGATTTTGTCGATCTTAAGATCTTCATCGAAAATCATTTGGGTTTCAACTGTATCGAACTCTAATGCACCGCGTTCGGCACGCGATTTTAATAGAATTTTGTATAACTCGTTTAAAGATTCAATATGTTCAACCATCGGTGCAAAGCTTTGCTTATGCTCACTTTGCTCGTTCGTCAAAATATCGTGCACTTGGTTATAGGTCAAACGCGCTTTGGAGTTCATTACGGCTTGATAAAATTGACTACGTTCAAGTTGACCATCGTCCGAAATATTCATATCACAAACCATACACAAGCGGTCAACTTGTGGATTTAACGAACAGAGTTCATTTGACAACTTCTCAGGCAACATTGGAATAACACGTTGTGGGAAATAGACTGAATTCCCACGTTTATAAGCTTCCTTATCCAACTCGCTACCTGGTTTGACATAATGCGATACATCCGCAATCGCCACCACCAAACGCCAGCCATTTTTGCGACGTTTAGCAAATACCGCATCATCAAAGTCTTTAGAGTCGGCGCCATCAATCGTCATTAAAGGCAAATGACGTAAATCTTTACGCCCTTCCATGTCGGCTTCGGTGACGTCGTTTGGAATTTGATCTAATTCGGCCAATAAGCTTTCCGGCCATTCGTTCGGAATACCAAACGCATGAATCGCCGTGTCAATTTCCATACCGGGCGCCATATAGTCGCCCATAACCTCTACAACTTTACCAATCGGACCATGTCGTCTAGAGGGCTGCATCAAAATATCAACCAAAACGATCTGCCCCTCCACTGCGCCCATTAAGCCATCAGCCGGTACAAACACATCTTGCGTAATACGGTTGTTATTGGGATGAACCCAAGCCATATTTTCTTCTATGTGTACACGACCCACAAGTTGGGTTGAATTGTGATGTGTGACTTCGACAATCGTGGCTTCTTTACGGCCACGACGATCTTCACCAATAACCGAGACAATCACCTCATCACCGTGCAACACTTTGTGCATCTCTTGGGCCGATAAAAACAGGTCATCGTCTAAAGTGTCGGTGCTTAAAAAGCCAAATCCATCTGGATGCCCAATAACTTTACCTTTAATCAGATCCATTTTTTGAATCAAACCAAACGCACCGCGACGATTTTTTATGAGTTGTCCATCACGTAACATCGCCTTTAAGCGGCGCGACAAGGCCTCAAAACGTTCTTCATCTTCAGGAAAGATATCAAGATTTTCGGCCAGCTGCTCCAAGCGCATCGGCTTATTGACTTGCTCGAGGTGCTCAAGCAGAAACTCTCTGCTTGGAATAGGATTTTCGTACTTTTCAGCTTCGCGCTGCGCAAAAGGGTCATCAACGGATGCAATATTTTCTTTAGTCACTCGATACCATCTTAAATTTTGCGGCCCGGTAAAATTATTTCCCATTACCAGGCCTGGTTAAATGCGTGTGCAAGGGTTACTCGCAGAAGTTGTTTGAGGCTTTTTCTTAAAACCCAAATAAAAACAGTTGGAATTATAGCAGACTCCGAGCAAACACCTGCAACCTTATTGCAAGCCAAACCTATGATTTATGATGATTTTAATTAAACCCACCATCCAACCTGGGTTAAATCCGGCCCGTAAATAGCCCATAAAGACCTAAATGAGATCACAAAAAACCCACACCTAACCTACTGTTTTATATAAACATAAGCACCGACTCAGTTTTGCAATTCGGCTTTTGCCAAAGAATTACTGGTAAATTACAACGACTCTTACTAGAATTAGGGCTAACGCTCACAAACGCCAGGTACCCTCTTGCTGCAGATTACGTTATCCATACTAGTGATCATCGCTGGGCTTTTTAGCCCTACTACCGCACAAGTGCAGATTCTGCCTATCGAAACCGATACGTCCTTCTACTATAGAGTCAACGAACCCTTTTTTGGCGACCTTAAAGCCATGCGCGAACGCCGCATCATTCGAGTGCTGGTAAGTTACAACCGAACCAACTACTTCATGTCAGATGCCGGTACACAGGGCATAGAGTATGAGCTCTTAAAATCTTACGAAAATTATCTCAATCGCGGCCCACTCAAAGAACGCTACCAAACCCACATTGTGTTTATTGTTGTGCCCTTTAACGAGCTTATGGATCACTTACTCAGTGGGCGCGGCGACTTAATCGCATCGGGCTTGACTATCACCCCAGGCCGCCAAGCACGCGTCGATTTTAGTGTCCCCTATATAAGAAACGTCACAGAAGTACTGGTATCCCACCCACGCTCACCAACCGTTGAACGCTTAGAGGATTTGTCCGGTCAACGCGTCATCGTCGTAGCAGACAGCAGCTATATCGTAAACTTAGAAATGGCCAACCAAGCACTCGGCCAGGCCGGACTTTCCACGATTGAAGTCGTCAAAGCGGCGCCTATTTTGGATGCTGAAGATCTACTTGAAATGGTGAATGCTGAAATCTATGACTTTACTGTAGTGGATAACCACATTGCCCAAGCCTGGGCATCGGTGTTCAGCAATATACAAGTCCACGATGATTTTATCCTCTATCACAACGGTCAAGTTGCTTGGGCGGTGCGAAAAGACAACCCCAAACTTAAAGAATCACTTAATCAATACATCCATCGCTATGCAAAACCGGGTCGTTTTTTAAGCAATGTACTCTATACCAAGTATTTTGAGCTGGGCACAGGCATCAAACAGCGCCCTCTATCACAAGATATTCTTCGCCAGGTGGATTTTTTAAAACCTTACTTCCAGCTTTATGGTAGCTTTTATGATATCGATTGGTTACTGATTGCCGCCACCGCTTACCAAGAGTCTCGCTTCCAACAAGACACCATAAGTAACAAAGGTGCGGTCGGCATTATGCAAGTTCGACCCAGCACTGCTCGTTCAAAAGACGTCAACATTACGGACATTACGGACATAGAACACAATATTCATGCCGGAGTAAGGTACCTCGCACACCTTAAAGAGCACTACTTCAGTACACCCGATTACACGGAGGCCGAAAGCTTAAACTTTACACTTGCCGCCTATAATGCTGGGCCTACACGTGTGCGTCAGCTACAACGCTTAGCCGAACGCCAAGGACTGGATCCCTACAAATGGTTTTATAATGTTGAACAATTGGCGCGCACGCGAATTGGTCAAGAGACGGTCAATTATGTGATTAGCATTCAGAAACACCGCGTTGCACTAGAATCCGCGCAACGTTTAGAGTTAGAAAAGCGCCTGGCTCGAGGCATTTTTCACTAGCCCCATTTCGACTTAGCTAGCAGGCCGATAAACAAATACATTATTCACCCCTTGGTCACGTAAGTATTGGGCATGCAACTGACTCATCACGCCTTTTTGACAATACAACAAATAACGAGCCTGTTTATTCCAAGCTTTAACCGCTTGGTTTAATTCGTAGAAAGGCACACTTAATGCGCCATCCATTGGGGCTAACTTCTGTTCATTTTCAGCTCGAATATCCACCACCACATCACCCACTTCTAACTCAGAAAAGATTTCCACAGGCGCGGACGCCACAATTTGATCAACCAATTGATCAACTGGCTGGATGTCACGATTGGCCACCGCCTCATCTAACACCGTCATATCAAACTTAGCCGCTTCGGATAAGGTACGGTGAAATGAGGCTTTAATAACCGGATTCTTTGAGATCACGCCGCAATATTCCGGCATACTTTCCGCGAAATGTTTGGTACCAATTTTTTCTGCAATCGAAATAATATCGGGCTTATTCATCATCGCTAAGGGTCGCAACACCAGCATAGAACTTGATTCATCAATCACCGCTAAGTTCTTCAAAGTCTGGCTAGAAACTTGCGCCACACTTTCCCCTGTAATCAAGGCATAGATATCGAGTTCTTTCGCGATGTTTTCAGCCGCTTGTAGCATTAAACGTTTTAACATCACACCCATATAACTTTCATGTACTGAATTAAACAACTCGGCCACCACGCCATCAAACGGCACACTGATAAACTTTATGCGATGCGACGACTCATAACGATTCCACAAATAAATCGCGACTTGTTTTACGCCTAACTCATGCGCGGTGCCACCCAAGTTAAAAAATATAAAATGGGTTTTAATACCGCGTTTAATCGCCAAATAACTCGCCACGGTGGAATCAAATCCACCCGACATTAAAGACAAAGCCTCACTTTGACTGCCCAGCGGATAACCACCTAAACCGGCATAACGCGCTTCAATAATATTCAAAAAACCATCAAACACATCAAATTCAATTTTTACCTCAGGATTATGCAGGCTGACACCTTTGGCTTCACCTTGCTGGCATAAAACATGACCGGTTTCACGCTCAAGCTGCATCGAATCAAAATCATGCTCTCCTGTACGTTTGGCGCGCACCACGAAGGTTTTACCCTTGATTAAAGGCAAAGCAAATGGCACGACTTTTTCAACGACACTTTCAAGAGTGTCTATCGGATACTGTTTTACCTGCCAAATCTGATCAACCCCAGGCGTATTCAGCAATACACCTTGGGCGGCTGCCACCAGGCCTGGTGATGAATCTGGCACAAACACTTCGATCTTATCCCAGTATTTTTTTGTGACGATCTCATCATCTAATCGCTTCAATAAACGCAACAGGTTTTCATGCAATTGACGCACCATTTTCTTTTTAACGGCGTCACCTTTAATCATAATTTCGGGGAAAAATTTAACTATATACTTCATTGATTTTGTTCTTTTTTATACACAATATTTACTGGATTTAGCATTGCATTGTCACATCAACAATGCTTGTTTTTTTTTTGACTTAGCGTTAAGCTAGCCGGATTTTAAACTAACTAAGAGAGCAATCCATGATTAGACTGCATGAAATTCTTAAACGCGACGGCGTCAATCCTGAGCTTCAACAAGTAATCCGCCATACAATGGTAGCGTGTAAAGAGATTTCACACAAATTAGGCCAGGGTGATTTGGCGGGTATTCTTGGTTCAAGCGTCACCGAAAACGTACAGGGCGAAACTCAAAAACTGCTAGACGTTGTATCAAACGACCTTCTAAAGCAGATTTTAATCGAAGACAACTGCGTTAAAGGGATTGCCTCTGAAGAAGAAGATTATACCGTTGCAGGTTCGACTGATGGCAAATACCTTGTATTATTTGACCCACTAGATGGCTCATCAAACATTGATGTTAACTTATCAGTTGGTACGATTTTCTCAATCCTAGAAGCGCCAGATGACAGTCGCCAAGGTGATGATCAAAACATCTACCTACAAAACGGTCGCAAACAAGTCGCCGCGGGTTACGTATTGTACGGCCCATCTAGCTTGTTAGTTTTAACCACCGGTAAAGGTGTTAACTTCTTCACTCTAGATCGCCACATTGGTGAGTATGTTATTACCCGTGAACAAGTTAAAATCCCAACTGAGACTAGCGAGTTTGCTATCAACATGTCTAACCAACGTTTCTGGGAAGATGGCATGAAGAGCTACATCAACGACTGTTTAGCGGGTGAAACTGGTCCGTTAGGTAAGCGTTACAACATGCGCTGGGTGGCCTCAATGGTAGCCGAAGTTCACCGTATTTTGGTACGTGGTGGCATCTTCATGTACCCTTGGGACAACCGTGAGCCAAACAAGCCGGGTAAACTACGTCTAATGTACGAAGGTAACCCAATGAGCATGCTAATTGAACAAGCCGGAGGTTTATCAACTACCGGTCGTGAGCACATCATGGATGTCGAACCTAAAGACATTCACCAGCGTTGCCCAGTTATGCTCGGTTCTAAAACCGAAGTTGAAAAAGCAATGACCTACTTAAAAGACTAAGGTTTACCAACACTGAACCCACTTCCACCCGCTGTTCGCGGGTGGTTTTGTTTTACTCTAACAAAAGGAAATAATCATGGGTTATGCTGCCGTTACTGCAGGCCAAGAGTTACCAAATGATATTAACGTTATCATCGAAATTTCAGCCTTCGCCCCACCCATTAAATATGAAGTCGATAAAGACACCGACCTTGTCTGGGTTGACCGTTTACAGGGCGCGACCATGTCTTACCCAGCCAACTATGGTTACATTAACCAAACCCTAGCCAACGATGGTGATCCGGTTGATGTATTGGTGGTTACCCCCCACCCACTAATGGTAGGCTCGGTGATTCGTTGTCGCCCAATTGGGGTATTAAAAATGAGTGATGATGGTGGTGAAGATGCAAAAGTGATTGCCGTCCCCGTTAATAAACTCACCCCTATTTACAAAGACATCACAGCGGTTGAACAAATTCCATTATTAAAAGAGCAGATCGAACATTTCTTTAAACACTATAAGGATCTAGAGCCTGGCAAATGGGTCAAAATTGATGGCTGGGAAGACGTCGAATCAGCGCGGAAAGAAATTTTAGACGGCGCTAAACGCTACCAAGCCTAACTCTTGAACTAGATTCGTATTATCGGTTAAATATACTTAGTGTGCATTAATCCAAATGCACACTAACAACCCTTCTTTTGTATTTCACGACTATGTTTTCAATCTTGATCTTAATGAAATCTGCTATAATTGCGCAAATTTTTTACGGATAGAGATTTCTTTTTTATGACCAAGATCATCACTAACGACCCACAAGACAAACAACTTAGAGCACGTGTCAAGCTGCTTGGCCGCTTGCTCGGTGAAGTGATTGAAAGTCAAATTGGCCCTGAAATGTTAGCGGCGGTTGAAAAGCTACGTACGGGGTATATTCAGCTTCGCAAACAAGATGATCCGACCTTGCGCGCAGAACTCAGTGAGTTTATTCAACAACAAACGCCTGACGACCTGATTCTCATTATCCGTGCGTTTAACATTTATTTCAGCCTAGCCAATCTGGCCGAAGAAGAACATCAGTACCATGCTCGTCAAAGCCAGTTAAAAGCCGATGGCCCATTATGGATGGGCTCTATGCTCAACACCATCAACCAGTTTAAAGCCGACGGCATGAGCGCGGAAGAAGTCAGCACTTTATTGAATAAACTGGAATATATTCCGGTCTTTACCGCCCACCCGACCGAATCTAAACGCCGCGCAGTCATGGAAAACTTGCGTCGTATTTTTGTAACCTTAGACGGCTTAAACGAAGCTGAAACCTACAACAATACATTTTCAAAAGAAGAAGTGGTTCAAAAACTTAAATACCAAATTCAAGTGCTATGGAAAACCGACGAAGTGCGTCGCAGCAAACCGACCGTAAACGATGAAATTCGTAACGGTATTTACTATTTCCGCCAATCCTTATTCAAGTCAGTTCCACAAGTTTACCGCTATATGGAACGTGCTTTAGAGCTTAACTATCCAGATGATCATATTGAAACACCAAATTTCTTAACCTTTGGCTCATGGATTGGTGGTGACCGTGACGGCAACCCATTTGTTACTCATAACACCACCTCTCAGGCACTGTATCTTCAATCGCGCGCGGTGATTTACGAATACCAGCGTCGAATTTTTGAGCTGAGTTCTTTGCTAACCCACTCTCGTTATATTGCCGACATCAATCAAGAAGTGATTAATCGAGCCACCATAGTGGATGCCGACCTACTTGAAAAGGTATTTCATAGACGTTCAGAGCGTTTTAAAGACGAGCCTTATCGTCGTTTGTTATATCTGATGCATGGCCGTTTACAAGAAAACCTGGATTATATTGAAGCCAAGCTGAATGGCGACAAGCCCGTTGAAAAAGGTCGGTTCGCTTATCAGTCTGAAGATGAGTTTTTGGCCGACTTGCAACTAATCCACGATTCGTTATGCGGTCACGGGGATCACAGTATCGCTAACGCCGATTTAAAAGACTTAATTCGCTTAGTGCAAACCTTTGGCTTTTATCTGATGCGTTTGGATATTCGTCAAGAGTCGACCGTACACACCAATGCGGTGACCGATTTGTTATCCCACTTAGGTGTGGACTACGCCAGCTTAACGGAAAACGAACGTTTACAACTTCTCGCCAGCCATGTTGGTTCCGCTACCATCATCGACACTCAGCATTTAGCACTTAAAGACATGACACGTGAAGTGTTAGAGGTCTTTAATGTGGTACGTGAGATGCGCAAAGAAATTAGTCCGAAAGCCTTTAACAACTACGTCATCTCTATGACCCATGATGCCAGCCATGTCATGGAAGTGTTATTTTTAGCTCATCAGGCTGGTTTAGCGGGTTACAACGCAGGCGAACCTTATTGCGATATTCACATCTCGCCACTATTTGAAACAATTGAAGATTTAAGCCACATTGTGCCGGTTACCTCAGCCTTATTTAACAACCCAACTTACCATGCGTTATTAAAAGCGTCAGGCAACCAACAAGAAATCATGCTGGGTTATTCGGATTCGGCTAAAGATGGCGGTAATTTATCTTCAGCTTGGAGCTTATACCAAGCTCAGCAGAAAATAATGAAACTGGCGGACGAATGTGATGTTGAATGCCGCTTATTCCACGGCCGAGGTGGCACGATTGGACGTGGAGGCGGCCCAACCCACATTGCAATCTTATCCCAGCCCACCGGCACGGTACGTGGCGCGATCAAGTTTACTGAACAGGGTGAAGTTTTATCCTATAAGTACAGTAACTCTGAAACCGCGACCTATGAGTTGTCGCTGGGTGTGACCGGCTTAATGAAAGCCAGCACCTGTTTAGTGAAACCCGTGGAGCAAGACAATCAATCGCATCTCGAAATCATGCACACGCTGGCACAAGACGGTGAACAAGCTTATCGTGAGCTCACCGACCATACTGAAGGCTTCTTTAAGTTTTTCTATGAAGCCACTCCAGTGAACGAAATTGGTTTACTGAACATTGGTTCACGCCCGTCTCACCGTAAAAAGGGCAATTTATCGAAGTCATCGATTCGTGCAATTCCATGGGTTTTCGGCTGGGCACAAGCGCGCCTAACCTTCCCTGCTTGGTTTGGGACGGGTTATGCCTTAAATAAATGGGCGCAACACAACGGCGAAGATCAGCTAAAACAAATGTATGAGCAATGGCCTTTTTTCCGGGCACTGTTAAGTAATATTCAAATGGCACTGTTCAAGACAGAATTAAGAACCGGTCAAGAGTACAGTGAAATTGCTCAAGACCAAGTGCAAGCTCAAAAGATCTACAACATGATTGCCGAAGAACATAGGCGTACAGTGGCGGGTTCTTTAGCCGTCAGTGGCAACCCGTTCTTAATGGCCGAAACGCCAAACATTGCAGTTTCTTTGAAACGTCGTAACCCTTATTTGGATCCGCTTAACCATATCCAAATTGTATTACTTAAGCGTTATAAATCCGAAACCTCAACCGATGAGGAACGTGATCTATGGCTTAAGCCATTGCTAAATAGCATTAATGCGATTGCCGCAGGGATGCGTAACACGGGTTAGAAACCAAAACAGCTCGTGCTGTAGTCAAGTAAACTTAAAACCCCAACGCTTCATTAATTTATCAATTAATGAAGCGTTTTTTATTTTTATAGTTTCGAGTATAATGTGTGCCCAAGCTGGGTTGGAAGACTTGAATTAACGAACGGATAACGAGAAATAGCATGCAAATTACCCTACTAAAATCCAAAATTCATCGAGTGACGACCACCCACTCCGAGTTGGACTATGAAGGCTCATGCGCGATTGACGGTCATCTTCTTGATACTGCCGGTATCCGTGAGTACGAACAGATCCAAATTTATAATATTCGTAACGGTGAACGTTTTACCACCTATGCAATTCGTGCCGAAGAAAATACCGGCATTATTTCGGTCAACGGTGCCGCTGCGCACAAAGCAGATCCAGGTGACTTACTTATTATTGCGACCTACTGCGTATTAGATGAAAAACAAGCCGAAACCTACCAACCCGTCCTAGTTTATGTGAATGGTGATAATGCCATTACTCACACACGTAACTTTATAGCGAAGCAGATTAAAACGGCTGTATAACAGCAAAATTCTGTTTTTGATGCCAACCACCAGGCCTGGTGGTTGGTTTAAACAAACCAAACAATACTATTTTCATGTGGGCACCTCGATTAACACCTGGTTGATTCTGCGGGACTTAAAGGTCACTTATTCTAGGCGTGCGTCGCCGAC
>NZ_JACUTY010000052.1 GCF_014859555.1 Thiomicrospira sp.
ATGTTTTTAGCTGTGATTCTTGAGATGACGGAGATGTCAGTAGATGGTGATGTGTCCAAGGCCATGGTGGCGTTATTTAATTTTATGCAGGCAAAGGAGTATGCCGGGCAAGAACGAGCGTTAAGAGCCTTGTATTTTGCGCAGTCGAATCGAGATCGTGCGCTTATTGAGTTGTTGCAGCACCGAGTTGAAGAACAGGATTATTTTTTTGACGGTTTTGTGGGTTTTGCGCAAACGGAGCAGGCCACGAAATTAAAGCAGTTACTCATAACCCAGGACGCTTTTAATTATTTTAGGCAGCCGAATTTAACAGGTTTGGCGGATGGGGCGTTGGCGCAACAGTGGTTTGATGAATCAACCAGGCGCATTGAAGGATTGCATAAAATTGAAAGTGAATTGATTGATGTGTTGTTGCGTTTATGCGCCCAGAAGCTGCAGAAAGCTGAAACGGCACTTTCGAATGAGCAAACGCTGGTCGCCGGGTTTCGTGAGGAAAAGCAAGCAAAAGTGACTTCGAATATCGCCTACAAGTCCGAGTTTGGTTTTTCGAGAACCGCAGATGTATTGCTGCATAAAATCCAGCTGCAAAGTAAGCATCTGCATGATGTTCAGGAGCAGTTGGTATTAACCAAGCAAGCGTTACTGGAGAGAACCTTTATTGAGCGCGCAAAGTCGGTGCTGATTTTACAAAAGGGTATTACTGAAGAGGCCGCGCATAAAATGATGCGCGAAAGCGCGATGCAATCGGGTCAAAAAATGGTTGATGTCGCCAAAAAAATGCTCAAGCAGATTGAATTTAAATAAAATGGTGCAATAAAGTAATCATTATGGTGCATAAAGGTAGGATAATTAATGTTTTTGAGTTTTTAATAATTAAGGCCTAGTAAAATAACGTTAAATAACAATTACTTATAATTTATTTAAGGTACTGGCATAAAAAGTGTTTATTATAAGTTGCTTTCAGCTGATATTGGCATAAGGCAATAATTTAATTCTTCTGGACAAAGGCGTCCATCATTTTCAACCCACTTCGGTTGGACGATGATGGACGCCTTTTTTGTTTGCACGTTTTACTGGAGTAGAAAGATGAAACAGACAAATTTAAATGGTTTATCAAGACGTCAATTTTTAAAAACCGCGAGTGTCGGTATGGCGGCAGGGTTGTTTCCGGGGTTGACCAATCAGGCGTTAGCGGCGGCTCCTGGTAAGTTGGAAACAACGTCCGCCAAGCTAGGATTTATTGCCTTAACCGACGCAGCCCCTTTATTTGTGGCATTAGAAAAAGGGATTTTCGCTAAACATGGCATGACGAATGTGGAGGTGTTAAAGCAGTCTTCTTGGGGTACTACCCGAGATAACTTGGTGTTAGGTTCGGCGCGTGGCGGGATTGATGGTGCTCATATCTTAACGCCTATGCCTTATTTGATTAGTACCGGGGCCATGACCCCCAACAACATACCTGTGCCAATGTACATTTTGGCGCGTTTAAATTTAGCCGGTCAATGCATTTCGGTTGGCAATGAGTACAAAGATCTAAAAGTAGGCACCGATGTTACGCAGTTTAAAACGGCGCTTGAGTCCAAAAAATCCGGCGGTGCGACGATTAACGCAGCCATGACTTTCCCGGGTGGTACACATGATCTGTGGATGCGTTATTGGTTGTCGGCGGGGGGAGTTGACCCGAATCAAAACATTAACACCATCGTTGTACCTCCGGCCCAGATGGTTGCCAATATGCGGGTAGGTAGCATGGATACCTTCTGCGTTTGCGAACCTTGGAATCAACAGTTAATTAATCAAAAAATTGGTTATACCGCCAATACCACTGGCGAGTTATGGAGCAAACATCCTGAAAAGGCTTTGGGGATGCGGGCAGATTATGTGGATGCCAATCCAAACTCTACCCAGGCTTTATTAATGGCGGTGATGGAAGCGCAAATGTTCTGTGAAGAGCCTCAAAATAAAGAAGAGGTTGCTCAGATTTGTGCCAAACGTCGTTGGATTAATGCGCCTTTCGCCGACATTATTGATCGTATGAAAGGTGACTTTGACTACGGAACCGGCCGTGTTGTCGAAAATCATCCCGAGCAAATGCGTTATTGGAAAGACAATGCTTCCTATCCTTTCAAAAGCCATGATCTATGGTTTTTAACCGAAAACAAACGCTGGGGTTATTTACCTAAAGACCTAGACAGTCAAGCGGTTGTTGACAAGGTCAACCGAGAAGACTTATGGCGTAAAGCGGCGATAGCTCTCGGTGTTGATAAATCTGATATTCCTGAAAGTACTTCACGCGGTATCGAAACCTTTTTTGACGGTAAGGTGTTTGATCCCAAAAATCCTCAAGCCTATTTAGATAGTTTGGTGATTAAACGCGTTTAATTTTTATAAAAGTGGGAGCCTTGTGCTCCCTCTAGGAGTCAGTGATGAGTAATGGTGTCTTAGTAAGTCAGCGGTTAAAAATGGTGGGATTGTATAGTCGGGATCACTTCCTGCCACCAATATTGGTTTTGTTTATATTGTTATTGCTTTGGGAGTGGCTTACGTCGGCAAGCGGTTCTACCTTGCCTTCGCCGACTCGGGTGTTGGCCGAAACGTGGGAGCTAATTGTTGATCCTTTTTATGATCACGGTGGCAATGATGTTGGCCTTGGATGGCAGATTTTAGCGAGTCTCGAACGAGTCGCTTATGGGTTTACTTTAGCCGTGATTGTGGGTGTCAGTTTGGGTGTGTTAGTGGGTCAGTCGACTTTAGCCATGCGTGGGTTAGATCCTATTTTTCAAGTATTAAGAACCGTGCCGCCTTTGGCGTGGTTGCCTTTATCTTTGGCCGGTTTTCAGGATAGCCAGCCTTCTGCGTTATTCGTTATTTTTATAACGGCGATATGGCCAATCATTATCAATACCTCGGTCGGGGTTCGAAATATTTCTGAAGATTATCGTAACGTGGCGCGGGTATTAAACCTAAATGGTTATGAGTATTTCACCAAAATCATGTTGCCAGCGGCGGCGCCTTATATTTTCTCCGGTTTACGTATTGGCGTTGGTTTGTCTTGGTTAGCGATTGTAGCCGCTGAAATGTTAATCGGTGGTGTGGGGATTGGGTTCTTCATTTGGGATGCGTGGAACTCATCAAATATTAGTGAAATTGTATTAGCCCTAATTTATGTCGGCATTGTCGGTTTTATTTTGGATCGTTTGGTTGCGTTTGTCGGTAATCGCATTACTCGTGGCACTTCGGCCAGCTAATCTCGAACAGGAGAAATCATGATGAAAGAAAAATACCTACAAATTGAACATCTGAGCATGACGTTTGGCGAAGGCTCAAAACAGACCCATGTTTTAAAAGACATTAACTTACAAGTCAAACAGGGAGAGTTTATTTCGATTATCGGCCATTCCGGTTGCGGTAAATCGACCGTGTTAAACATCGTCGCCGGTTTGTTGGATGCGACGGGTGGCGATGTGGTACTGGATGGTAAAGAAGTCAAAGGCCCGGGCCGAGACAGAAGTGTGGTGTTTCAGAACCATTCGTTGTTGCCGTGGTTAAGCGTATATGAAAACGTCGCCTTGGCGGTTAACAAGGCATTTAAAAATACGATGAATGCTAAACAACGCCATGAGTGGATTTTGAAAAGCTTGGATATGGTGCATATGTCGCATGCTTTAGATCGTTTACCCTCGCAAATTTCCGGTGGTATGAAACAACGTGTCGGTATTGCGCGTGCGTTGTCGTTGGAGCCCAAAGTGTTGTTATTGGATGAGCCTTTTGGTGCGTTGGATGCGTTAACGCGTGCGCATCTGCAGGATGAGGTGATGCGCATACAAGCCGATTTAAACAGCACGGTGTTAATGATTACACATGACGTTGATGAAGCGGTGTTGTTATCAGATCGAATTGTGATGATGACCAATGGTCCTGAAGCCACTATCGGCGAGATTTTAGATATTAAATTGCCACGTCCGCGTGATCGTATCGAAATGGCGGATAACACTGAATACAACCATTATCGTCATGAAGTGCTGCATTTCTTACATGAAAAACAGCGTAAACATTAGGGCACCTCGATTAAATAAAAAATTCAGTTGAGTAAGGGGCATAACATGCGTGTTGCGACACAGATTAAACCAGATTTACTGATTATTGGTTTGGGTATGGCGACCATGAAACTACTGGATGAGATGGTGGAATTAAATGCACATAAACGCTTTAACGTCCAAGTGTTAAGTGCCGAATCTGAAGCCGGTTATAACCGAATTTTGCTGTCGCATGTATTGGCCGGACAGCAGAGTTTGGCGCAGATAACTACGCATGACCAGGCCTGGTTTGATCAGCATGGCATAAGTGTACATTTCTCACAAAAAGTAGCACAGATCGACACGCAAAAAACCAAAGTGATCACCAAGTCTGATGCGGTTTTTCAATACGACAAACTGGTATTGGCAACCGGCTCACAAGCAGTTCGTTTGCCGGTTAAGGGCGCGAATGAACAAAACCTACTGACGTTTCGCGATGTGCAAGATGTGCAACGTCTACTGACGATTCCACCGCAAAATCCGGCACCGGTTGTGGTGGTAGGTGGTGGCTTGTTGGGATTGGAAGCCGCGTATGGTTTAGTGAAACAAGGCCATCAAGTCACGGTGTTGCACCGTTCGGATCGTATTTTAAGCCAACAATTGGATAACGAAGCCGGTCGGATGTTGCAAAACCAGCTTGAAAGATTGGGCATCACTTTTAGATTAAATTCGCAATTGGCGGCTATTCAAACTGAGCAAAACGTAAACGGCGTGATGCTTGATGATGGCACGCATTTAGACGCTAAAGCGCTGGTGATGGCGGTCGGGATTCAGCCAAACATTGAACTGGCTCAACGCAGCGGTTTGCTGTGTAAGCAAGGGGTGTTGGTTGATCAACAAATGCAAACCAGTCAGGCCGATATTCTTGCTTTAGGTGAATGTGTTGAGTTTGATGGTCATACCTATGGTTTGGTGGCGCCGATTTATCGCCAAGCCAAGGTTATAGCACAAAATCTATTAAAAGATGGCAGTAGGGTATTTGCTAATCAAATCTCGTCCACGCAGCTCAAAGTGTCCGGCATTCATGTGGTGTCATTTGGTTCGCCTGTGCCGAGTGACTCAACCGCACAAACGCTGGTTTACCAAGATAAAAAACAAGGCGTGTACCGCAAGGTGGTTTTGGTTAGCGGCCGCGTGCATTCGGCGGTATTGCTTGGACAGATTCAAGATGCGCAATGGTTGTTTAACCTGTATTTACAACAAACTATTATCAGCGCACATCAGCGCCAGTCTTTAGTGCTGGGGCAGGCTTATTATGAGAGGAATGTGGCATGAAAACGAAAGTGAATCTCGTCGTTATCGGAAACGGCATGGTGGGTCATGCGTTTCTAGAAAAGTTGGTTAAGTCGGCGAATTTTAACGATTTTAATGTGGTGGTGTTTGGTGAAGAAAAACGTGTCGCTTACGACCGTGTGTATTTATCAGCCTACTTTTCCGGTAAAACCGCGCAGGATTTATGCCTTGTAGCGGACGGTTTTTATGAGCAACATGGTATTGATATCCGTTTAAACCAAAAGGTTACGGCGATAGATAACCAAGCCAAAACCGTGACTACACAACCAGGCCTGGTGCAAAGTTATGACGTCTTAGTTATGGCGACCGGTTCTTATCCATTTTTGCCGCCGATTGCCGGTAATGATCGCGAAGCCTGTTTGGTTTATCGCACCATTGAAGATTTAGAAGCGATTGATGCGGCGGCTAAAACCAGCCAAAGCGGGGTGGTGATTGGTGGCGGTTTATTGGGATTAGAAGCCGCCAAAGCATTAAAAGATTTAGGTTTACATACCCATGTAGTCGAATTTGCACCGCGTTTAATGCCAGTGCAGTTGGATGAAGGTGGCGCGGCAATGCTGAAACGCAAAATCGGTCAGTTAGGCGTGGATATTCATACCTCCAAAGCCACTCAACGCATTGAAGACGGCGAACACGCACGTCATCGTTTGGTATTTTCTGATGGTGAACAGTTAGAAACCGATTTGATATTGTTTTCGGCCGGTATTCGCCCGCGAGATGAGTTAGCCAAACAAGCAGGCCTGGTGGTTGGCTCACGCGGCGGCATTGTGATTGATGATCATTGCAAAACCTCCGATCCACATATTTATGCGATTGGTGAATGTGCGTTACATCAAGGCATCATTTACGGTTTAGTTGCTCCGGGTTATGTAATGGCGCAATCGGTGGTAGATCAACTTAACCACAAACCTGCGTTTTTTAGCGGTGCGGATATGTCCACCAAGCTCAAATTGATGGGCGTGGATGTGGCCTCGATTGGCGACCCGCATGGTAACGATGAATCGGCCAAATCGTTTATTTATGAAAACGGCCCGCAGGAAATTTATAAAAAATTAGTGGTATCACCCGATGGAAAAAAACTACTGGGGGCGGTTTTGGTGGGCGACACCGAAGACTATGGCAATTTACTGCAAATCAAACTCAATGATATGGATTTGCCCGAACACCCGGATGATTTAATTCTGCCATCTCGTTCCGGCGCAAAAGTCGGTTTTGGCCCGGATGCATTACCGCTGAGCGTACAGCTTTGTTCCTGTTATGACGTCAGCAAGGGAAATATTATCGAGGCGATTGAAGCAGGTGCAACCTGCTTGGCGGATATTAAAGCGTCAACCCAAGCCTGTACCGGCTGTGGCGGTTGTACGCAGTTAGTCACGTCAGTGGTGAATTTTGAGTTGGAAAAACGCGGTGTGGAAGTATCGAAAAATATCTGCGAACACTTTGCTTATTCGCGCCAAGAGCTGTATCACTTAGTTCAAGTGAACGGTTATAAAACCTTTGATGCCTTGTTACACGCACATGGCGAAGGTGAGGGCTGTGATATATGCAAACCAGCGGTGGGTTCGATTTTAGGTTCGATTTGGAACGCCTATGCGTTAGATAAACACAACATTCCGTTGCAAGACACCAACGACCGTTATTTAGGCAATATGCAAAAAAACGGCACTTATTCAGTGATCCCGCGTGTTCCGGGTGGTGAAATTACGCCACAAAAACTCATTGTGTTGGGTGAAGTAGCGAAGGATTACGGTCTATATACCAAGATTAACGGCGGCCAACGTATTGTGTTATTCGGTGCGCAGCTGAGCAATTTGCCGACGATTTGGCAACGTTTGATTGCGGGCGGTTTTGAATCCGGCCAAGCCTATGCCAAAGCCTTGCGCACGGTGAAGTCTTGCGTTGGTTCAACCTGGTGTCGCTATGGCATAGATGATTCGGTTGGTTTGGCAATTGAAATTGAAGACCGCTACAAAGGTGTGCGTTCGCCGCACAAAATGAAAATGGGGGTATCGGGTTGCACCCGTGAATGCGCCGAAGCGCAAGCTAAAGATTTCGGCGTGATTGCGACCGAAAACGGCTGGAACCTGTTTGTCTGCGGTAACGGTGGTATGAAACCGCGCCATGCCGATCTGTTTGCGGTGGATTTAGATCGCGCCACGTTAATCAAATACATCGACCGTCTTGTGATGTTTTATATCCAAACCGCTGATCGTTTACAGCGTACCGCCACCTGGCTCGACAACATGGAGGGCGGCATTGATTACTTACGTCAAGTGATTATTGAAGACTCGCTGGGCATTTGTGAACAACTTGAAGCCCAAATGCAGGCCTTGGTGGACAGCTATGAATGCGACTGGAAACGTGTGGTGGATGATCCTGAAAAAACACGCTTATTTTATAACTTCGTTAATGCTGACCAGCCTGATCCTAACCAAGTGTATGTCAGGGAACGCGGTCAACTTCGTCCAGCCAACGCGCAGGAACGATTGGAATCTATCGCATTGGAATTGGTGTAAGGAACGTTTATGACACAGTTTATTAAAATTTGCCAACTAACTGACTTGATTGAAAATGCCGGCATTCCGGCCTTAATGGGGCAAACGCCGATTGCGTTGTTTTATGTCAAAGGTCAAGTGTTTGCATTGGATAACTTTGACCCGATTGGTGAAGCCAGCGTGATGTCGCGCGGCATTATCGGCAGTATTAAAGGCGAATTAGTGGTGGCTTCGCCTTTATACAAACAGCATTTCAATTTGCAAACCGGAGTGTGTGTCGAACAGCCTGACGTTAGTATCGCAGTCTATGCGGTTGAATTACGTGGTGCAGATTCTGACGAGGCTGATGACACCAGTGAAGTATGGGTAAAGTTGCCATGAAACCGCCATTACCAGGCCTGGTGCTTAAGCGACTTAACAATCAAACTACGCGCACGACCTGTCCTTATTGCGGTGTCGGCTGCGGAATTGAGGTTGATGCATCAAACACGAATCTACGCATGAAAGGCGATGCGCAACACCCGGCTAATTGGGGAAAATTGTGTGTTAAAGGCAGCGCGGTTGGCGAAACCTTGGGTATGGAAGGGCGTTTGTTACAGCCGATAGTAAATGGCGAAGCGGTTGATACTGACACAGCGGTAGCGGCGGTGGCAGATGGGCTAAATCGGGTATTAGCGCAATATGGCTCCGATGCGATAGGTTTTTATGTATCCGGCCAATTGTTGACCGAAGACTATTATGTCGCCAATAAGTTGATTAAAGGCTTTATCGGCACGGCAAATATCGACACCAATTCACGTTTGTGTATGGCTTCGGCGGTGGCGGGGTATAAACGCGCATTTGGTTCTGACACTGTGCCATGCAGTTATGAAGATTTAAACCAGGCGGATTTACTGATTTTGGTCGGTTCGAATGCGGCTTGGACGCATCCGATTCTGTATCAACAAATGGCGCAAGCCAAACGTGATTTTCCGCACAAAAAAGTGGTGGTGATTGACCCACGACGCACCGCCACCTGCGATTTTGCCGATCTGCATTTAGCGATTACACCAGGTTCGGATGCGTTACTGTTTAACGGTTTGTTGGCGTATTTGGCGAATCAACATGCATTGGATCAAGACTTTATCGTCCAACACACCCAAGGCTTTGCTGAGGCTTTGGCCAGCGCCCAACAGTCTGCTGGCGATTTAAACAAACTGGCGCAAGCCTGCGGTATTTGTTTGGATGACCTGACCAGGCTTTGCAGTTGGGTAAAAAACACGCCTAAAATGCTGACCTTTTATTCGCAAGGCGTTAATCAATCCAGCTCCGGTGTAGACAAATCGAATGCCATTATTAACTTGCATTTAGCCACTGGGCGCATCGGAAAAATCGGTGCCGGGCCGTTTTCGATTACCGGCCAGCCGAATGCGATGGGTGGGCGAGAAGTGGGTGGTTTAGCCAATCAATTGGCGGCGCATATGGATTTTAATCAACCCGAATCCATTGAACGGGTGGCACGTTTTTGGCAAGCGCAAAATATGGCGCAACAAAACGGTCTAAAAGCGGTGGATTTATTTGAAGCGGTAGATAACGGCCAAATTAAAGCTATTTGGATTATGCATACCAATCCGGTGGTGTCGATGCCAGATGCCGATTTTGTTCGCCAAGCGCTCGAAAAATGTCCGTTGGTGATTGTGTCAGACAATATGGCGGACACCGATACCACGCGCGTGGCGGATATTGTGTTGCCCGCCGCCGGGTGGGGCGAAAAAGACGGCACGGTGACCAATTCGGATCGCACGATTTCACGGCAGCGCGCGTTTCTACAAGCACCAGGCCTGGTGCAAGCCGATTGGTGGTGGATAACGCAAGTTGCGCAAAAAATGGGGTTTAAAACGGCGTTTAATTACCAAAGTCCGTATGACATTTTTAAAGAACACGTGGCGTTATCAGCGTTTGAAAATGACGGCGTGTTTAGTCGGCGTGATTTTAATTTATCCGGCTGGTTGAATTTAAGCGCTCAACAATATGACGATTTAACGCCGACCGCTTGGCCAATTACCGCGCAAAATCCGCAAAGAAACGCGCGTATGTTCAGTGATGCGGCGTTTTTTACGCCCAACCAAAAAGCCAACTTTATTGCAATTCAACCTAAATTACCGCTTGAAATGCCAAGCGAAAATTATCCGTTTGTACTTAATACCGGGCGTTACCGCGACCAATGGCACACCATGACACGCACCGCCAAAGCCGACAGATTATTGCAACATCGGCGCGAACCCTTGTTAAGTCTGCATCCGCTTGATTGTTATAGCGATGCTTTACAACCCGGCGGACAGATTAAAGCCGGTGATATTGTCAAAGTCAGTTCGCGTTTGGGAGAAACCTTGATGCGAGTGGAGTTTGACGACGGTTTACAACCCGGCCAGGTGTTTGCGCCAATTCATTGGACATCGGTATATGCAAGCAATGCACGTATTGATCGGTTGATTCCGGCGGTTGTTGATCCCATCTCCGGCCAGCCGGAAAGTAAACATGCGGTGGTGAATATTGAACTCTGGGCGGTTAACCACCATGCCTGGTTCTTGAGCAGCGATCCAAATTGGTTTCCGTCAGCCTATCAAAATGCCTATTGGATTAAAGTGCCGCAGCAACACACCACGCTATGGTTTTTAGCCGGGCAACATACATTGAATTTAACTGACTTTTCGGCTGAATTTGATGTTCAATCCAGCTCAGTTGAATGCATTAGTTATAACGACAACGCTATGCAAGTTGGGCGTTATGCCTGGCTTAAAGATGGGCAATTACAGGCGATCTTGTGTTTTGCGCCGAGATTGGATGATTTGCCTGCCAGCGATTGGGTGGCGTCGTTATTTAACCAAACCGAATTAACCCCAGCGCAACGTTTAGCAATGATGGCCGGACGTGATGCCGGTATTGAAGATGTCGGCAATATGATTTGCAGTTGTTTTCAAGTGGGTGAAAACACCCTGCGTAAAGCCATTAAACAGGGTGCATATTCTTTGGTTGAACTGGGCAAAGTCACCTGTGCCGGCACCAATTGCGGTTCGTGTATTCCTGAACTTAAGCAACTTTTGGCGGAGCGAATCTAATGGACTATCTACCTATTTTCTTGCGCATTCGTGGCCAAAAAGTGTGTGTAGTGGGCGGCGGAACAATTGCGGCGCGTAAATCCGATTTGTTTATACAAGCCGGCGCATTGGTGACCGTGATTGCGCCTGAATTACGCGGCGAAATGCAACGTATGGTTGCAGAAAACCAAGTCCGTTGGTTGCAAGCCGATTTTGATCCTGCTTTATTGGTCGATGCCAAACTGGTGTTGGCCGCTACCGATGACCAGGCGGTGAATGAAGCGGTTTACGCCGCCGCAAACACTTTACAGATTCCAGTCAATATCGCCGATCAAACCGAGTTATGTGAGTTTATTTTGCCCAGCATTATGCAACGAGGGTCGATTACGTTGGCGGTATCAACTGGCGGTCGATCGCCGACTTTGGCACGCCATTTACGGGTTGAATTAGAAAAACTGGTGCCGAGCAGAATAGGTGATTTGGCGGATTTGTTAAAAGAATTACGCGCTTTCTACAATCCGTTGCTGGATGAAAAGGCGCGCAAAGACTTTTGGCAAGCCTTGTTAAGTGGCGCGTTTTATAGCGAAGCCTTGGCCGGGCGTTGGGAGAAAACGCGTGAAATTTGTGCGCAATCTTTTGCACAATTTCAAGCAAATTTAGCGGTCTCTCAAGGTGAGGTGTATTTAATCGGCGCAGGGCCGGGTGATGTTGAATTACTCACCCTGAAAGCGTTGCGTTTATTGCAAACAGCCGATGTGGTGGTTTACGACCGTTTGGTGTCGGAGGAAATTTTAAATCTGGCGCGCCGTGAAGCCGAGCGAATTTATGTCGGTAAAGCCATGTCTAATCATGCGTTACCGCAGGAACAAATTAATCAATTACTGGTTGATTTGGCAAAACAGGGCAAAAAAGTTGCGCGTTTAAAAGGTGGTGATCCGTATATTTTTGGCCGTGGCGCAGAAGAACAAGCATTATTACGTGCGCATAATGTTAGTTGCACGGTGGTGCCGGGCATTTCCTCCGCTTCGGGCATCGCCGCGTCCACCGGTATTCCGCTAACGCATCGAGATTATGCGCAATCCGTGAAGTTGGTGACTGGTCACACTCGTGAAGGGTTGGTGGATTTAGATTGGGCGTGTTTGGTTGATCCAAATCAAACCCTGGTGGTGTATATGGGCTTAAGCAATATCGCGATTATTTGCCAACAACTGATTGAACACGGTATGCCGCCAAACACGCCTTTAGCGGTGATTGAAAACGGCACCCGCGTTAATCAGCGCGTTTTAGTGTCGGATCTGCAAAACGCGCCGCTAAAGGTGGCGCAAGCCGCTATTCAAGCACCGGCGTTAATTATGATTGGTCAAGTCGTGCAATGTGTTGATGAGCAGTTTGTGCTTAAGGAGTCGAGTTATGGCTGATCATCCATTCGCGGCTTATTTACGCATTCTCGGTAAGGGGCCAAAAACCCGCCGCGCCTTAACGCAAAAAGAAGCGCAAGACGCATTGGCGATGATTTTAGATGGTCTGGTGACAGAAAAACAATTGGGTGCGTTTTTATTGCTTATGCGAGCGAATGGCGAAACACCGGACGAACTGTTAGGTTTTGTTAAAGGCACACGTCAACGTTTTGGTTTGGACAACCAGGCCTGCCCACCGGGTTTGCATTTGGATTGGGCGGCCTATGCCGGAAAATGGCGTTATCCGCCTTATTATCTATTGAGTTTAAAGCTGCTGGCGCAAGCGGGTTTTGGCGTGTTATTGCATGGCGATCAAGGCCAGTTTGCCGATCGTCATTATGCCGAACACTTTTTATTTGCACTCGATATTCCGCAAGCAAGCTCGCTTCAACAGGCGCGTGCGATACTCACCGAACCCGGTAGATTGGTTTATTTACCCTTAACCAACTTCGCGCCTGATTTGCGTCATATTTTGCATTTAAAAGAAGAAATTGGCGTGCGTACCGTGTTTAACACCGCGGTTAAACTGCTCAATCCGCTGAATGCACCGATGGCGGTACAAGGCATTTTTCACAAAGGGGTTGAGCAATTACATCTGCAAACCGCACAAGCTTTGGGTTACGCCACCAATTTGGTATTTAAAGGCGAAGGCGGTGAAGCGGAAATGCGCCCGGATGCGTTAAGTCATGTGTATGCCTGGCGTAATGGCGAAGTGGTTGAAACGACACAAAACGCATTGATTCCACGCCAAGAACGCCCGGATAATTGGACGTTAGCGGAGTTATTAGCACTGTGGCAGGGTAAACGCCAGGATAGTTACGGCGAGGGCGCGGTGATTGCAACCGCTTGTGTTGCGCTGCAAGGGTTAAAAAACCTGGATTATGCGAGGGCGTTAAATGAGGCGCAACAACTTTGGCAGACTCGTCATGTGGTTAGCTGAATTTGCAGGCTTAAAACCTATTATGTACGCTAATGACACCGGCGCGGTCGAAATCAGTTATGAGGACTTGCTAGCAGAGCTTGATAGATTAATCACGCCCGCTCAAAAACATCAAGTTTTGCTGTTAAATCAAGCCTTACACAAAGTCAATGCAAAAGCCGTTTATGCGCCAATGGATTGGCCAAACGCTCCAATTAGTGCGATGGATGGTTATGCGTTTAATTGGCAAACCGCACAAAACTTAGTTGATTTAACAGTGGAGGATGGCGTGAGTTGGACCGGAGATCAGCGTAAATTAGCCTTAAACCAAAGTGCCTGTCGGATTAGCACCGGCGCATTAATGCCGTTAGATGCGGATACGGTGATTACCCAAGAACAAGCGCTGATTGAAGCGGGTGTTTTAAAATATTTAGATAAGATAAAGCAGGGCGCACATGTTAAACCAATAGGATCTGATCTGGCGAAAGGCCAATTACTGATTCAAGCCGGTGAACGCTTAAAACCAAGGCATTTAGCGTTATTGGCATCGGTTGGTATTGATAAAGTAGAAGTTAAAGCCGATTTAAAAATACTGCTATTAAATACCGGCAATGAAGTAATTGAACCGGGAGAAAAACACATCGAAGGCAAAACTTACAATGCCAATCGTTATGGTTTAACCGCCTATATTCAAGCGGTGTTTGGCTGGGTTTGTGATAGTCAAAATCTGGCGGATGATCCAACCCAAATCAAACAAGCCTTAGTCGATTATGCCGATCAGTATGACCTGATTATAACCACTGGCGGTTCATCGGTTGGGTCGCGTGATTATATTCGTCAAGTTTTGCCGAAACTGGGTGAATCATATCATTGGCATGTGCAAATGAAACCGGCCAAACCTTTATCCCTTGGCAAAATCAACCAGGCCTGGTTGTTGGCTTTACCTGGTAATCCGGTCGCCGCAATGGTGTCTATGTTGTTATTTGGTCGGCGGGTTATTTGTCGGTTATTAGCGGCGAACGCCTGCGAATTTGATTTGCCTTATTGCGAAGTTACGGCGGATTTTAGTTGGTTTAAACCCGATAACAAAATGCATTGGTTATTGGTCTCATGTTGTTCTGTGGCGGGACAGACTCGATTGCAATTGCATGAGCAACAAGGATCAAGCCATTTGTTGAGTTTGACCCAAGCACAAGGTTGGGTTAAGCTCGCCGCCGGACAAGAGGTTAAACCGGGTGACAAGGTTCGGTTTATTGCGTTTGATCAGTTGGGTTTATAGCGAGATGTTTGCCCACACACCAGCCGAACTGGGTATCGTGATTTTAGCCGGTGGCCAAGGCCAACGTATGAACGGCTTAGATAAAGGTTGGCTTGATTATCAAAGCCAGCCGCTGATTCAAGGTGTGGTACGTCAGCTTCAATCCCAATTTAATGGCCCGATTGTGATCAGCGCTAATCGTAATTTAAAGGCTTATGAAAGCTTTAAACTGCCGGTTTTAACCGATGAACGAAGCCAACATCAGCCGACTTATGGCGGCCCGCTGATGGGCATCCAACAAGCGTTGGTTTCAGACATCGCAAAACGCTGGTTAAGTTGGCCGGTCGATACGCCGCAGATTCCGGTCGATTATGTGAACAGCATGACGCAAACATCAGCTGAACTAGCGGTGGCGGCAACTTCTGAACAGCTTCAATATGCTCATCTATTGATAAACACCAACCAACTTCCCGCACTCAATAGCTATCTAAATAGCCAACAACGTTCAATTAAAGGGTTTTTAGCACAACAACCCTTTCAAACGGTTGATTTTTCAGCCGACTCTGTCGAATTTACCAATCTTAACTATCCCCATCAGCTTGAGGATTCAAGTTTAGCTAAGTAATATTCTGTGCCGTGCTAAGTCGTTGACCGCATCGTCTCAATCGCTTACGCTATGCGCCTGATAAAATGAGCCTTGCTGATGAGTTATCCGATTCCCGCCGAGCGTAGCTGCGCTGAAATTGAAATTAAAAAAA
>NZ_JACUTY010000053.1 GCF_014859555.1 Thiomicrospira sp.
GTTTTCATCACAATGCGTGCGGCTTCGATGGTTTGATCAATATCTGCATCGGTATGCGCGCTGGATACAAAACCGGCTTCGAACGCCGAGGGCGCTAAATAAACACCTTGGTTCAACATGCCGTGATAGAACTTACGGAAACGTTCCATATCGCACTTAGCCACTTCAGCAAAACGTGTAATGTTTTTGTCTTCTGAGAAGAAGAAACCAAACATCGCGCCGACTTGGTTAGTGGTAAAAGAAACCCCAGCTTCATCGGCTACGGCTTGTAAGCCATTTACTAAGCGTGTGGTTTTGGCTTCGAGGTTTTCAAAGAAACCGGGCGCACGTAGTAGGTGCAAGGTGGTTAAGCCCGCCGCCATTGCAATTGGGTTGCCTGACAGGGTGCCGGCTTGATAAACCGGGCCGAGTGGCGCGATGTGGCTCATGATTTCTTTTTTGCCGCCAAACGCGCCCACCGGCATACCGCCGCCGATCACTTTACCGAAGGTGGTTAGATCAGGAATCACGTTGTAACGGCCTTGTGCGCCGTCTAAACCAACTCGGAAACCACACATCACTTCGTCAAAAATCAGCACCGCACCCGATTGGTCGCAGACTTCACGCAGGGTTTCTAAAAAGCCCGGTTCTGGTGGAATGCAGTTCATGTTGCCGGCCACAGGTTCAACGATAATGCAGGCGATTTGATCACCAATGTCAGCAAATACTTTGCGAACTTCGTCTGAATCATTATAGGTTAGGGTAAGCGTTTCTGACGCCAATGCGGCAGGTACACCTGGAGAAGACGGCACGCCCAAAGTTAACGCGCCCGAACCGGCTTTAACTAATAAGGAGTCCGAATGGCCGTGGTAACAACCTTCAAATTTGACAATTTTGTCACGTCCGGTATAGCCACGTGCTAAACGGATCGCGGTCATGGTGGCTTCGGTGCCGGAACTAACCATGCGCACCATATCAAAGGACGGAATCAGTTCGCAGACTAAATCCGCCATGGTGGTTTCAAGTACGGTAGGCGCACCAAAACTTAAGCCGTGTTCAGCTTGTTTTTGTACCGCCTGAATCACCTCTGGATGGGCGTGGCCTAAAATTGCTGGGCCCCATGAACCTACATAATCAATATATTGCTTATCGTCTTCGTCGGTTAAATAAGCGCCTTTCGCCGATTTAAAAAATACCGGATCGCCGCCCACCCCTTTAAAGGCTCGAACGGGTGAATTCACACCGCCAGGAATGTGTTTTTGAGCGGCAATAAATAGATCATGAGAGCGAGACATAAGCATCCTTTTTGTTGTTTAACCACGAAGCCACAGAGACACGAAGCGGGTTTAATGTTATTTCGAAGCATGGATAAAAACTCAGATTAGGCGCTAAACGTCGTTTCGCCAAGTTAAGTGCATCTTCGTGCCTTCGTGACTCTGTGGTAAAAATAAAAATTATACCTTGAATAGGCTTGCGATGTCAGTCGCGGCTTGACGGATGTTAGATTGTGCAAAAACACCTTGAATTACCGCAACACTATGCGCGCCGCTTTGAATTAATTGAGAAGCGTTGTGAGCGGTGATCCCGCCAATCGCTACAATCGGGATATTAAGTTGTGCACGTGCTTGTGTCAGTGTCGTCAAATCGGCTGGCGGGGCGTGAGGTTTGGTCTTGGAGGGAAAAAACCGACCAAACGCGACATAATCCGCCCCTAGGTCTTGCATGCGCTGCGCGAGGCGTAAATCGTTGTAGCAGGATAGTCCGATAATGGCCTGGTCACCTAACGCCTCTCGCGCTTGAATGAGGTTACTGTCATTTTTACCAAGGTGTACACCATCAGCTCCACACGCCATAGCTAAATCAATTGAGTCATTAATAATCAACCAGGCCTGGTGGTTTTGGCACAGCGTTTTAAGCTGTTTTGCGATATCAATTTGTGCGGCAAAAGGCGTGGTTTTATCTCGATATTGAATAATGCGTGCGCCCCCCGATAGCGCTTCACGCACATGCTTAATCACCACCAGGCCTGGTGACAGCTTGGGGTCGGTAATGGCATATAAACCCTGAGTAGGCATGGTTAAAAAGGTGGGAGGGGATTGAAACAGCCCAAGATTGGGCTGTAAGAGCGATTCAAATCTTTCATCAAAGTTAGAGCTGAGGGCTGAGTTGGGCAATACGTTGGCGTAAGAAATCAAAGTCGCTGTCGCCAATTTTGCGGTACATAATATTGCCGTTTGGTGCAATTAAAAACGTGGTGGGCGTTAAGCGAATTTTACCAAAGGCTTCGCTGTAGGCCGCATCGGTGTCTTGCACAAAGTTAAATGGGTAGGGGTTGGCTCGAATAAACGCTTCAACCTGTTGTTTTGGATCATAATCCATTGAAATGGCAATAATTTCTAGACGATCACCAAATTCTTCTTTTAGCTTGGCTAAATCAGGCATTTTTGAGACACAGCTCGGACAGGAGGTCGCCCAGAAATTAACTAAAACGGTTTTTTTCGGAAAGTTCAGTGCAATTTCTTCACCTGTGTTTAAGCTGACATTTAGCGCTGGGGCTTTGTCACCGCCAGAGAAGGAAAAGAAAACTATTGCACCGATTAAAATAACAACCAGGGCTGCAAATAACTTAGTTGAAAGGTTTTTCATAGGTTGCTCCGTGGTGTATTGATTCACTACCAAGACAAAAAGGAACACAGTAAAAGCCTTTTAATAGAAAGGTCTGTATGACTTTATTGTCTAGGTAGTTCAAATATTAAGCTGTAATCGTTTCAACGCCTTTTTGACTGCCACATAAAAATACATCGGCTTTACGACAGGCAAATAAACCGTTGGTTACGACACCAACGATTTGGTTGATTTCGGTTTCCATTGCGACCGGATCGGTAATTTTTAAACCGTGAACGTCTAAAATGATGTTGCCATTGTCGGTGGTAAACCCTTCACGTAATACCGGTTCGCCAGCAAAACGTTTAACAATTTCACGTGCCACATAACTGCGCGCCATCGGGATGACTTCAATCGGCAGAGGGAATTTACCCAAAACGTCGACCTTTTTGCTTTCATCCGCGATGCAAACGAATTTCTTGGCAACGGCTAACACAATTTTTTCACGGGTTAAGGCACCACCGCCACCTTTAACCAGGTGTAAAGCTGGGTCGGCTTCGTCTGCGCCGTCAATATAGACCGAAATTTCGCTCACGCTGTTTAGGTCAAGCACCGGAATACCGTGTCCACGCAAACGCTCGGCTGAGGCTTCTGAGCTGGCCACCGTACCTTCAATGGTATGTTTGATTTTAGCCAATTCATCAATAAAGAAGTTGGCGGTTGAGCCAGTGCCTACGCCAATAATGGTTTCTGGAACCACATGCTCAATGGCGGCTTTGGCCACCAGTTGTTTTAATTCGTCTTGTGTCATCTATGTGTCCACCCTTTATATTATTATGTTTTTCTATAAGCAAAACTGCCGGTCATTTTAAAACAAAACGACCTCAAAAGTATAGCCAAGATGATGCTAGCCCTAGTTTTAGCCATCCGGTGGTATACTTTTAGCCGGTTTTAAATGAATTAATTGTTTTATTGTGAGGTTTTTAAATGCGACGTTATGGGTTTTATGCGGTGTTATGCGTGTTAGTTTTAGGTTTGCAAGGCTGTTTCGAAAGTAAGCCTTCCAACTTAGCCGTCGAGGTGATGGCCAAGCGTTATTGGCAAGACAACTTAAAAATGAATGATTTATTTCCACTCACGGAAGCTAAAATGATCAATGCTCACAAGCAGGGTTCGGATGTCTATATTGCTCAGGTTCGTTACCGTATCAAAGCGGCAATTAATGAAACCGATTTGGTCGCGAGTTTGCAACAGGCGGATCAGGAGGGGGTAAAAACTCATTTGGATCAACCGGCAGTAATTTCAGTATTAAAAGCCTTGCCGCATGGATTTCGCCAAAATGATACGTTTGAATTGGTTAAACAACTGCAATTTCGTAATGGTTCGCGAGGCTGGTTGTTAGAGAAGGAGTTGGCGCTCTAGTGAGTTGATTTCTATTAAAAAATACCCAAGGTTTAAGTAGCTCCATCTGTTTTTTTTGCCGATTCTATGCGATAGTTGACCTCTGGTTGATGGGAGGGATGATATGGATCGTTTAACTGAAACAGAAAATTGGCTATTCAAACGCACTTGGTGGGGCTTAATTAGCTTGGTGTTAGTTTTAACGCTAAGTTTTCAAGCCTTATTTTTCTTACTGCAATACCGCGATAACACCCATCAATTAGAAGCCTTTCAAAATAAACTTTTTCAACAAGAGTTTTCAGACCTGCAGTCGCATTTAGAACGCGAATTAAACCAAATTCAACAGTCTTTAAAAGCCAACCAGTTTGATCCCAAACAAGCCATTGAGCGTTTACGTTCGCAGCGTTTTGGCCTTGAAGACCGCGGCTACTTTTTTGTGCTGCAGTTGCATGATATTGACGGCGGGCCGGAATTTGCCGAGCATTTATTGTTACCGATAGATCCGAGTCAAGAAGGGGTGTTGATGGATTCGGGCTTGCAAGACGAAAGAGGCTTTGCTTACCGTGATCAGTATTTATCTCAGTTGCGCGAAACTGGTCAGGCTCAAGTGAGTTACTGGTACAGCAAGCCCGGTACGGATTATTCAAGCGAGAAGACCAGTTACATTCATTTGATTCCCGAATTGAGCTGGGTGCTAGGGGCGGGTTTGTATCTGGATGATTTTGCTGTTCTGGTAGCGCAATATCATGCCAATCAGCAAGGCCGTTTAATCAGTAGCGCGATGTGGTCTTTGAGTGTCAGTTTTGTGTTGGTGTTGCTCGCCTTGTTAGTGATGCGTTATCACAATCGGCAATCCATGAGTCGCTTGCATAAACTGCACCAGCAAGTATCGGACTTTCAATCACAAATGGTGTCTTACAGCCATCGTTTACAGGTGGATGTTGAGCGAAAAGCTAGGCAGTTGGAAAAAATGTATCAGGTAGATACTTTAACGCAGGTGTTAAATCGATATAAATTGAAACAAGATATCGCCGATTTATGCAAAAATGAAGCCGTTTTGATGGTTAATATTGATGGCTTTAAAGAAATTAACGAGGTGTTTGGCAACGAAATCGGCGATGTGATTTTGTGTGAGTTGGCGTATAAGCTTAAAAAGCGCTTTGTAGAAGACCGGGTGTATCGCCTCAATTCTGATGTGTTTGTGGTGATTTTTACACCAGATTTAAATGAAGATGTGCTGATTTTATTAAATGAGTTACATCATCATATCGTGCGTGATCGATTGCCGCAGTTTAATGATCATGATGTCGATTTTAATGTCACGATTGTGGGCACGCAGGAGCATGAAAACACGTTAGGACGCTTGGAAATGACGATGCTGCATGCCAAGTTTAAGCGTGTAAATACTTTATGCTATAGCCCTGACTTGGATTATTCCGCCCAATATCGTTCTAACTTATCCATTAGTCATGAGATTCGAACGGCAATTGATCAAGATCGGGTAGTGCCAATGTTTCAAGCGATTCGGAATTTGCACACTAACCGAGTCACACATTATGAATGTTTGATGCGGATTGCAGATGATGATGGTTATCGAACCCCTGCGAATTTTTTGCATGTTGCGCAACGCTCTAAACTCTATCCGGAATTAGTACGAATTATGTTGCAAAAGTCGTTTGCGGCGTTTGAAGACTCAGAACTCAATTTCAGCATCAATTTATCTTACGAAGACATCATCAGCGATGATATTCGACACACCATTATTGGTTTGTTAAATGAGAACAACGCCGGACGAGTCATTTTCGAGATTTTAGAGTCTGAAGGGATTGAGAATTATCCGGAAGTTTCGCATTTTATCAGCGAAGTGAAAGCACGCGGCTGCAAAATTGCGATAGATGATTTTGGTACTGGTTACTCCAATTTTGAACACCTATTAAAACTCAATGTCGATTATATAAAGTTGGACGGCACTTTAGTAGAAGGTTTGCTGGAAAATAAAGAAGCGCAATATGTGGTCGAAAGCGTAGTGTATTTTGCTAAAAATGTCGGGATTAAAGTGATTGCCGAGTTTGTTAGCCAACCGGCTTTAATTGAAATGGTAAAAAATCTTGGGATCGATTATGCGCAAGGTTATGCGATTGGTTATCCGAGTGTAGACCTGTTGCCTGATGATGAGTCTTAGAGTTGGATAACGTCCAGCACCAGGCCTGGTGCTGGTTCCAATAAAAATTTAACTTTCTTTAACGGCACTTTCCGGTTTTAGCGCGGGTTTTTCAAGGCGTTTAAGCGCATTGGATTTGCTGCGAATATTAAACGTCAGCTTCGCCACGTCATCAAACACCTTGGCAAAATGCACCGTCATATCGGTTTTGAGATAATCTGGCAACTCGTTGTAATCTTTACGATTATCGTCCGGTAAAATCAACTCTTTTAAACCAATGCGTTTGGCCGCAATGACTTTTTCGCGAATGCCACCGACAGGCAACACTTGACCAGTTAAACTGAGCTCCCCTGTCATCGCGAGTGGACGAATTACCGCTTCATCACGCGCGAGCGATAACAGAGCCGTGGCCATGGTAATGCCCGCACTCGGGCCATCTTTAGGTGTAGAGCCATCCGGTACGTGTAAATGCACAAAGGCTTCATCAAAAAATTTCGGGTCGGCCTTAAATTTCTCCAGGTTCGATGAAATATAGCTGTAAGCAATGCCGGCTGATTCTTGCATCACTTCACCCAGTTGACCGGATAATTTAAAACCACGATTAAGGGTATGCACACGACCGGCTTCGATGGTTAAGGTCACGCCACCCATCGATGTCCAAGCTAAACCGGTTACCGTGCCGATTTGTTGTTGGTGTTTTTCTAGCCCAAAACGCGGTTGGCCTAAATAGGTTTCGAGTTGATTTAGATGCAAACGTGCTTGTTCAATTTCACCCGTCACCAGTTTTATTGCAACTTTACGAATTAACTTCGCCAGTTGTTTTTTCAAATTACGCACACCGGCTTCACGCGCATAACCTTCAATGACTTGACGAATAGCGGCGGGTGTAATTTGTACCTGCTGTTTAGTTAAGCCGGCGTCTTTTAATAACTGCGGCCAGAGATGATGTTTAGCTATCTGGATTTTTTCTTCGGTGATATAACCCGATAAACGAATCACTTCCATGCGATCAAGTAATGGCCCTGGAATACTATCCAATGTGTTGGCGGTACAGATAAAGACCGCTTTAGACAAGTCAAAACGTAAGTCCATAAAGTGATCCATAAACTCGTGGTTTTGCTCCGGGTCTAATACTTCGAGCAAGGCCGAAGCTGGGTCACCCTGATAGGAGGCGCCAATTTTATCGACTTCATCCAGCATAATGACTGGGTTGGCGGTTTGGCAGTCTTTTAAAGCTTGCACAAACTTACCCGGCATCGCGCCAATATAGGTTCGACGATGGCCTTTAATTTCGGCTTCATCACGCATGCCGCCTACTGAAAAACGATAAAACTGGCGTCCAAGCGTGTCGGCAATGGAACGGCCAATCGAGGTTTTCCCCACACCAGGTGGCCCAACTAAGCAGATAATCGAACCGGACACTTCGCCTTTTAAAGCCCCCACCGCTAAAAACTCTAGAATACGATCTTTCACATCGTCTAAGCCGTCGTGGCCTTTGTCTAAAATTTTACGCGCGCGTTTAAGATCGAGTTTGTCTTTACTGTGTTTGCCCCAAGGCAGTTGAGTCAACCAATCTAACCAGTTACGCGACACATTATATTCGGGTGATTGTGGGTCTAAAATAGCGAGTTTATTGAGTTCTTCCTCGGCTTTCTTTTCAGCCTCTTCGGTGAGGGCTAAATCTTGCATACGTTCATGGAAAAGATCGGCATCAGCGGTGCGATCATCTTTGACGATACCGAGTTCTTTTTGAATTTCTTTTAACTGTTGGCGCAAGAAAAAATCACGTTGTTGATCGCTTAGGTTTTCTTCAACTCGTTCACGGATATTGAATTGCAGTTTGGTGACTTCAATTTCATGCTTAAACAAGGCCAACACTTTTTCGAGGCGTTCCATTAAATCCAGGGTTTCGAGCACATCTTGCAATTGTTCGGTATTTGCGGTGGTAATCGCGGCCGCAAAATCCGCCAAGTGTTCGGGGTCTTCCGGATTGTAGCGATTTAAAAAGTAACGTAATTCTTCGCTGTAGAGCGGGTTAAGCGGCAAAAGCTCACGAAACGCATTCATGATCGCCAAACCATAAGCTTTGTATTCTTTGTCGGTCGCGGTACGAATGTCTTTGGGATAACGAACTTGGGCTTTATAAGGCGCTTTGTCGCTTAACCAATGTTCAATTTCGAAACGACACACGCCTTCAGCCACCAGCTGAATATGATGTTCACGAATTTTAGGCTCGTGAATTCGAATTAAGGTACCGATTTTATGGAATTCGTCCGGTTTGGCGTTGTGGTGGTCTTCGTTATCGACATAAATTACCCCCACGTGTTTCGCACCACTTTCGGTAATCGCCTCTATGGTTTCGAGCCAGACACTTTTATTCAAAACCACCGGTAGTGTTTGCCCCGGGAAAAATGGCCGCTCTCTAATGGGGATTAAAAAAATCGCCTGCGGCAAGCTCTGAGTGGCTTTCGCTAATAAGTTCGGTGTAATGTCGGCTTCATAACTTACGGTATCGTCAGATTCGATGGCACCAAGTATGGCCTCATGCTGCTCGGATACGTCTGGTTTAATGTCAGCTTGATCATTCGGCTCAATTGAATCGTCAGTGCCAGGAGACACTTTACTTGGGCTCTGGTCTGATGGCTTCGAGGCTGTATCGCCCGAATCATCTTCGGACACAGCAATAGTTGGGTTTTCTGGTTCTAATTCTGAATTGCTCATACAGGCTTCAATTTTATATTAGTTAGTGAATTACGGTATCATATGCGGGTCTTAATGCTCAGTTTCAAGGGGAGTGCATGCAAAACATTAAAATTGGCTTTGTTACGGTTTCAGATCGTGCCAGTTCCGGCGTTTATGAAGACTTGGGAGGTCCTGCCATGCAGGCGTGGATAACTCAAGCCTTATCAACAAGTTGGCAAGCCGTGCCGAAACTGATTCCGGATGAGCAGTCCACCATAGAGCAAACTTTAACTCAGTTGGTTGATGACGAGGGTTGCTGTCTGATTTTAACCACGGGTGGCACAGGGCCGGCTAAACGTGATGTCACACCTGAAGCGACCAGGGCGGTATGCGATAAAATATTAGATGGATTTGCCGAGCAAATGCGGGCGGTATCATTGCAATATGTGCCGACTGCCATTTTGTCGCGCCAAATTGCGGGTACTCGGGGAAATTGTCTAATTATTAACTTACCGGGTAAACCATCGGCGATTGGCGAGTGTTTAGAGGCGGTTTTTCCAGCCGTGCCTTATTGTATTGACTTGATAGATGGCCCATTTTTAGAAACCCATGACGACTTTGTGAAAGCGTTTCGACCTAAACATGCAAAACAAAAGGCTAACGAGTGAGTAATTTAAACTACCAGCCAGAAGGCTTGGAAAGCGTGGAAGACTTTATTCGCTGGGGTGGTTCGTTATTTCAAAAAGCAGGCCTGGTGTTCGGACATGGCACGGATAATGCATTCGATGATGCTAAGGTGTTGGTTTTGCATAGTTTAAGCCTGCCTTGGAGTTTGGCTGAGCAATATTGCAAAGCACGATTGACCGATCATGAACGTCACGAAGTAACGGAGTTGTTGCGTCGTCGAGTAGAAACTCGCCAACCAAGTGCGTATTTAATTGGTGAGGCGATGTTTGCCGGGTTGAAGTTTTATGTCAATCAGCACACGCTGGTACCGCGCTCGCCGATTGCTGAGTTAATTGCGCAAGATTATCGACCTTGGGTTGAGCCAGAATCCGTGAATCGAGTATTGGATTTATGTACTGGATCGGGTTGTATCGGTATTGCGTCATTACAAGCTTTGCCAAATGCGAGCGTAGATTTAGTGGATATTTCGCCAGAAGCTTTGGAAGTGGCTCAGCGAAATATTGAGCGTTACGATTTAGATACTGAGGCGCGAGTGATAAAGTCAGATTTGTTCTCAGCCTTAACTGGCGAACGATATGACCTAATTGTGTCAAACCCGCCTTATGTTGATCAGATTGAAATGGACGCGTTACCCGAGGAATTTAAAGCTGAGCCTGCATTGGGTTTGGCGGCCGGCGAAGATGGCTTAGACTTGGTTCGTAAAATTTTGGCTCAGGCCGCAGAGCACTTGACCGAAGACGGCGTGTTAATTGTCGAGGTGGGTGTATCGCAATATTATTTGGAGCAGGAATATCCCGAGCTTCCCTTCTATTGGTTTGAATTTGAACATGGAGGAGAGGGTGTATTTGCTATTAATCGCAATGAGTTGGAGTTGTTTCAGGATATTTTGAATCAACGCGTAAATGGTTGAGAGGAGTCGACATGAATAAGTGGCTAGCGGTATGGGCATTAAGTCTTTTATCGGCAGGCGTATGGGCCGAAGATCCTTTAATTGATTTGGCTTCTGAGATTGAATCTGAAGCGATTGAACAAGGAGTGGCGGATACTCAGCCAGCTACGCAGACGGCTCAGGATTCTGAACAAGCGAGTTCTGAAAGTTCAGCCACTGATCCTCAGCCAAGCACACCTAGTTTAGCGTCGGTCTTGGCCGAACCAGCCGAATGGGGTTATGTGGCAGAGAAAGCACCACGTTATTGGGCGCAATTAGATTCACGTTATCAAACCTGCGCATTAGGCAAAAATCAGTCACCTATCAATTTAACCAGCCAGCAGGCCGTTCACACGCGAGGTTTACCCGCTTTGGACATTGCTTATCGTGACGTTCCGTTGCGATTAATTCATTCGGATCATGGTTTACGCGGTAACTATCCTTTAGGCAGTTATATTCGGTTAGGTGAGCAACGATATGAGTTAACGCATTACACTTTCCATACGCCAAGTGAACATCATATTGAAGGTTTCGCTTACCCGATGGAGATTCACTTGGTGCACCGTAATGGCGAAGGCCATCAAGTGGTGATGAGTGTGATTGTGCAGGAAGGTGAAAACAATGAACAGCTTGACACGATTCTGAACAACTTGCCAAATGAGAAAGACAAATTGCAAGTATTTGAAAGGGTAAATTTTAATCCGGTTAAGTTTTTACCAGCAGACAAACGTTTTTACCGTTATATCGGCTCTATGACTCAGCCACCTTGTAATGAGGGTGTGGTCTGGTTGGTGTTTACTAAGCCGATTCAAGCCTCTATCGGTCAGTTGGTCAGGTTGAATGAACTGATGGGCGATAACGCCCGACCTTTGCAAGGATTAAATGGTCGTGTGCCGATGAAGTCTTGGATGCAGGGATCGGATGCCCACCCTTCTCAATCGTCACCAGGTTACTATTTTGATTATTAAATTCGATAGACCAGCTTGGATGATTGGGTTGGTCTAAAACACAATACAGTACGTTAATACAGCAACACAATAGATTAGGAATAAACGAATATGGCGGGCAACACCTTAGGGCAAGTTTTTCGAGTCACCACATTTGGCGAAAGCCACGGTTTGGCATTAGGCTGCATTATTGATGGTTGCCCACCAGGCTTAGTGATTAGTGAAGCGGATATTCAGGCTGAACTAGATCGCCGTAAACCGGGTACTTCAAAATTCACCACTGCGCGGCGTGAACCCGACCAGGTTAAAATTCTGTCAGGCGTGTTTGAAGGGGTGACAACCGGTACACCAATTGGTTTGTTAATCGAGAATACCGATCAGCGTTCACAAGACTATTCGAAAATTTCAGAAACCTTTCGTCCAGCGCACGCGGACTATACTTATTTACAAAAATACGGGGTGCGTGATTATCGTGGGGGTGGGCGTTCATCGGCGCGTGAAACCGCGATGCGTGTCGCCGCTGGGGCGATTGCCAAAAAATATTTAAAAGAACGTTTAGGTGTCGAAGTGCGCGGTTATTTATCGCAGTTAGGCCCCATCAAAGTCGAGCAGGTTGACTGGTCAATCATTGATAATAATCCGTTTTTTTGCCCAGATTTTGCCAAGGTAGCCGAAATGGAAGCCTATATGACCGAGCTGAAAAAAACCGGTGATTCAATTGGTGCCAAGATTACAATCGTGGCCAAAAACGTACCGGTAGGTTTAGGTGAACCGGTGTTTGATCGTTTAGATGCCGATTTGGCCCATGCGTTAATGAGCATTAACGCGGTTAAAGGGGTCGAAATTGGCGATGGCTTTGAGGTTGTCGAGCAAAAAGGCACCCAGCATCGCGATGAAATGTCGCCTGAAAAAGGCTTTATGTCGAATCATGCGGGGGGCATTTTGGGGGGTATTTCAAGCGGACAAGACATTATTGCGCATATCGCGCTTAAGCCGACTTCGAGTGTAACCGTGCCAGGTAAAAGCATTAACCGCCAAGGCGAAGCGGTAGAAATGATTACCAAGGGTCGCCATGATCCTTGTGTCGGGATTCGAGCGACGCCGATTGCTGAAGCCCAGATGGCGATTGTATTGTTAGATCATTTTATGCGCCAGCGAGCGCAGAATGGTGATGTGGTGCCGCCTGTAATGGATTTGGCGAAAATTGCACACTCCTAGCGAAGCCTCAGCGCGCCTGCCAGCGGCGCGCTTATCGACTTATTATTTCTTTTATTTCACTTTGTTTGGTACCTTGTTGCCATTTTTTGGTCTGTATATGCAATCGCTGGGTTTCAGTGCATGGCAGATAGGTCAAGTGATGGCGGTTTTAATTGGTACTAAAATTGTTGCGCCTTATATTTGGGGCTGGCTCGCTGATCAAACTGGTCATATGATGCGCTGGGTGAGGGTGTGTATTGGTTTCGCCAGCTTGGCTTCGATTGGCCTGTTGTGGACGCAAAGCTTTGAAGGTGTATTGCTGGTGGTGGCCTTGTTTAGTTTTTTCTGGCATGGCGGTTTACCTTTATTTGAAGCTTATACCTTCAGTCAGCTCGGATCGCAGAAAGCCCGCTATGGCAAAGTGCGTTTATGGGGGTCAATTGGGTTTATTGTCGCGGTATTGGCGTTAGGCGAATTGTTTACACGTTGGGAACTGGCGGGGTTTCCATGGGTAATTTTAGGGCTGTTTGTGGCTTTATGGCTAACAAGCTGGACCTTAAAAGATCACGCCCAAATGCCGACAGATGAAACCGACAATCAGTTTTGGGTTATTGCTCGTTCACCAATCGTTTGGTCATTATTGGCGGTGAGTTTTTTAATTCAGTTCTCGCACGGTACTTACTATAATTTTTTCTCGATTGATTTAGCCAGTTACGGTTATAGCAAAAGCCTGATTGCCGGTTTATGGGCGTTAGGCGTGACCGCCGAAATTTTTGTATTTTTTTGGATGGTGCATTTATTTGCCCACTACCGGGTTCGAGCACTTATTCTAGCGAGTTTGATTTTGACCTTAATTCGTTGGCAAATGAACATATGGGGCATTGAAAGTTTAAGTGTGATGATGCTGGCGCAATTATTACATGCGGCGAGTTTTGGCTTGTTTCATGCCGCGGCTTTGCATTTGATTGACAGTTTGTTTTATGGCGCCAATCGCGGGCGAGGTCAAGCACTTTATGCTACGGCAAGCCAAGGGCTGGGTGGCGCTTTGGGTGCATTAGGCGCGGGGCTAACTTGGACGCTGGGTGGCGCTATGCTATCGTATATGGTTTCAAGTTTGGCGGTGTTTATCGGGCTAATAATAGCTTGGCGCTGGTTGCGACCCGTAACGCTGTAAATCAACCACCAGGCCTGGTGGTTGTGAATGGAGTTTTAGAAAGGAGAGACAATATGCGTTTATTACACACCATGCTGCGTGTGGGTGACTTGCAAAAGTCGATTGATTTTTATACCAACGTGATGGGCATGACGTTATTGCGTCAAAAAGACTATCCGGCCGGTGAGTTTACCTTGGCCTTTTTAGGTTATGGCGATGAGTCAGACCACACGGTATTGGAACTAACCTACAACTGGGGCGTGTCCAAATACGACTTAGGTGAAGGGTATGGTCACATCGCAATTGAAGTGCCGGATGTGTACAAATCAGCGGAGGCCGCAAAATCAAAAGGCGCTAAAATTTTACGTGAAGCTGGGCCAATGAATGCCGGTACCACCATTATTGCGTTTATTGAGGACCCTGACGGATACCAAATTGAACTGATCGGTGCGGATCATCAACGAGGGTAAGTTATGATTATTTCAGCCAAACACCAGTATGTTGTGTTTGCATTTTTTATGTCTTTTATCATGTCAGCGATTATGTCGTTTGTGATCAGTTTAATTAACTTGGGATGGGTTGATAACATAATTTCAATTTGGTTTCAGGCTTGGGTTATGGCGTTTATTGTGGCTTTTCCAGTGATCTTAATCGTGGGACCGTTTGTAAGAAAGTTAGTCAGCTGGGTTGTTAAACAACCCTAAATAAAATAGGAAAAAATATGTCTGCAAATTTTGAAAATGTCACCGTTGTTAAACAAGCGAATGTTTATTTCGATGGTAAGGTGACGAGTCGAGTGGTTAAGTTTAATGATGGTTCGCGTAAAACCCTGGGTATTATGATGCCGGGTGATTATGAGTTTGGCACGGATGAAAACGAGTTAATGGAAATTATGGCCGGTGAAGTTGAGATTTTACTGCCGGGTGAAACTCAATGGCAAACAATCAAAGGTGGCGAGTCGTTTAACGTACCGGCGAATGCTAAGTTTGGTATTAAGGTCAAATCAGTGACAGATTATTGCTGTACTTATTCTTAATTCATAGAGACCTTTGCACGAGTGAGGCGCGAAAGAAAAATGAAGAAAAATTTGCCTGATTGCGGCGGGAAATGCAGTGAATAGCTGGCTATTCGCAAGTTTTCCAACAAAAATCAGGTGAATTTTAACCATTTTTATTCGTGCATTCACTCGTGCAAAGGTCTCTCATAATACTTCTGCCCAATATGAAGTGGGGTAGAGGCATTAACTTTCTACTGAGCTAGTTGAAGGCTTAATCCGCGTTTTGGGTTAGGCCTTTTTGTTTGCGTTTGCGGTGTTTTTGCCATTTAAAAATGAACAAAACGCTCAGTTTTAATGTCACTAAAACCACAAATGAAATCATAGCAATGGTGCCGATATTTTCAATCCACATAGAAAGTCCTTATAGTTTAGATTAGGGCTTTAGTCTTCTCGCATAACAAAAGTTTTAGCATCATTTAGGTTGGGCACCTCGATTAACCCCTGGTTGATTCTGCGGGACTTAAAAGGTCACTTA
>NZ_JACUTY010000007.1 GCF_014859555.1 Thiomicrospira sp.
GTTAAGCTGACTGGTTCATTTTGGTGACGAGTAATCCGGCGATGAGGATAAAGCCGGCGGAGAAATACAGACAGGCTTCCATGCCTGCAACTTGATAAACGTAACCCGACAATACCGTGCCCATTAACCGACCACCGGCATTGGCCATATAGTAGAAACCGACGTCTTTGGACGTGCCGTCGGCATTGGCGATGGAGACAATTAAATAAGAATGTACCGCTGAATTTAATGCAAACAACACGCCGAAAACCACCAGGCCTGCTATTAATATGGTTTGCGGCTCAATATCCAAAGTTAACGCCATGACAAACGGCACGGCGGCCAACACCAGCGCTAACCAGCGTGCGGTTTTATCGGTCGGATTCGCGCCGGATTTTAGGCCGGTTAATTTTGGCGTTAAGGCTTGAATAATACCGTAACCGATTACCCACAAGGCCATAAACGCGCCCACCGAGGTAGGCTCCCACTTTAGCACCCCCACCAAAAACACCGGTAAGGCCACCACAAACCAAACATCACGCGCACCGAACAAGAAAAATCGGGCGGCGGACAGCCAATTTAAACTGGGGTTTTTGGAGAGCATTTCATTGAACTTGGGTTTGTTTTTGGCCTTGCCTAATGAGCCGTCCAAAAACACGATCGACACCAATAAGGCCACCGCCAACATCCCACTCATAATCATCATCGACTCGGCAAAACCGTAGGCCGACAACAACACCGCGCCAACAAAAAAACCCACGCCTTTGAGCGCGTTTTTTGAGCCAGTTAATAAGGTCACCCAACGATATAGTTGGCCGGAAGTATCTGAGGCGAGGTTTTTTATTGAACTTTTAGCGCTCATTTTATTCAGGTCTTTGGCGATGCCGGATAAGGCTTGCGCTATCATTACATAGACCACCCCGAGCCATTCGGGCGGCACGGTGAGCATCATTAAAGCCAGAATTTGCAAACCCAGCCCAATGTTCATGGTGATGTTCAACCCCCAACGTGCGCCCAGCCAGCCGCCAATCAGATTGGTAACGATGCCGAAAAACTCATAAAACAAAAACAGCAACGCAATTTGTAGCGGGCTATACCCCAACTGCCAGAAATACAACACCACCAACATACGCAACGCGCCGTCGGTTACGGTAAACGCCCAGTAGTTGCCAGTGACGATTGCATATTGCTGAGTGGGAGACATGGTTAAAGCCTTTTGGTTTGTTTTTGAACCACGAAGGACACGAAGAGCGCGAAGTTAATTTTTAATTTTAAGTTATCAAACCTGAATTGGCTTATAACAAACATGGTTAGTTAAGTTATGAGTTTAAAACTATTTAACTCTAAAACCTTCGTGCGCTTCGTGTCCTTCGTGGTTAAAAATTTACAAGAGTTTAAACAGTGCGATTCATTTGCGCCGCTTTGACCGCCAGTTCCATCATGCGCAAGACATAACCGATTTCGTTATCGTACCAAGCCAGAATTTTCACTTGCGTGCCGTTCACCACCATGGTGGATGGCGCATCAATGACCGATGAGCAGGTTTCGCCTTCGTAATCTACCGATACCAGCGGGCGTTCTTCGAAACCTAAAATGCCTTTTAGATAGCTATTGGCGGCTTGTTGTAGTTTTTGATTCACCTCTTCGACCGAGGTTTCGCGCCTCATTTCCAATACTAAATCGGTCAAAGACGCATTCATCAGCGGCACACGCACCGCCACGCCATTCAACTTGCCTTTTAATTCTGGGAAAATCGATGCAATCGCGGTCGCGGAACCCGTTGTAGTCGGAATCAAAGATTCAAAACTCGCACGTGCGCGACGTAAATCTTTATGCCCATGATCGACCACTTTTTGGGTGTTGGTGCGATCGTGCATGGTGGTGATCATGCCGTGTTTAATACCGATTTGTTCGTGCATGACTTTAATCACCGGTGCAATGCAGTTGGTGGTGCAGGACGCGGCGGTAATAATGGGGTCTTTACCCGCTTCAAAAATGTGATCGTTAATACCCATTACAATGTTTTTAATGCCCTCTTTCATCGGTGCGGCCACCACAATTTGCTTTACACCTTGATCTAAATAGGCTTGCAACGATTCTTTGGTGCGGAATTTACCGGTCGCTTCAATCACCACATCTAAATTCAGGCTTTGCCAATCCGTATCGGCGATGTCTTTATTTGAGCTGTAACTAATGCGCTTGCCTTCAATCACAATCTCGCTACCTTCGGCCACCGCGTCTCTTGACCAGCGACCATGTGCTGAGTCAAACTTGGTTAAATGTGCTGAACCATAAGCATCGGTGGCGATTTCGTTGATATGCACAATTTCAATATCCGGCCAACCCCAAGCTTCACGCAAAGCCAAACGTCCCATTCGTCCATAACCGTTAATTGCAACTCGAATTGTCATACCCTGTTCCTTATATCTGAAATATCGTATTTAGAAGCAGTATAAATTAGTTTGCATAAACATAAATTACAATTTTATGATAAAAATCCAATCCTATTCAGTTAGAATCTTACTTTGACCATCATAAGGGCACCCTAATTGAACTATTGTCTGAATTTCTATAAAGTAAGCTTTCTAAAAATTTAGGGTCTCATCAAATGTTAAAAAGATCGTTGTTAGCCTTGTGCTTTTTATTGGGTTCATCGCAAGTTTATGCTGACACGAAGCAAGATGAAGGTCATCAATTTCTGGTGCAAACTTCGCTTTGGACACATCATTACCAACACGACCCGGATCACAATAATCAGCAAGAGTTAATCAACCTTCTGTGGTATCCGAGCGCACAATACCAGCCCGAAACTTTAACAAATAGTGCTTATACCTGGGTAAACCACACCCAATGGTTTGTAGGCGCGGCAACCTTTAAAAATTCTTTTTCACAACGCACTTATTACGGCTATGTTGGCGGGCGTTACCGTTTTAATAAATATGAATTTATAGAGCCATATCTGCGTTTGACCGGCGGATTACTGCACGGTTACCGTGGCGAATATCAAGATAAAGTTCCGCTCAACAAATATAAAACCGCCCCCGTTTTAGTGCCCTCAATTGGGGTAGACATACAACAGGTGAGCCTTGAGCTGGCGGCTTTCGCGGCCTCGGGAGTGATGTTGAATATCGGCTACTATTTTAGATAAGCACCAGGCCTGGTGCTTGCCTAAAAGAGACTCGTCTAAAACGAAAACGCCCAACCCGCAAGGGTTGAGCGTTAATCTCATCAGATTTAAACAGCCTATTGAGCACCTCGATTAACTAGACCATTATTTAAACCAAGCTTCCACCATTTTAGCGGTTGGCACGCCTCCGGCGTGTACTACTTTTTCGTTCACGACCACGGCGGGGGTCGTCATTACACCGTATTTAGCGATTTCAGCCAAGTCTTCTTCTTTGTGCAACTCGATGTTCACACCCTGTTCTGCACTCACTTTTTCAATCTGCTTGTAAGTGTTATTGCAGTTAGCACAACCGGTTCCTAATACCTTAACCTTAAAAAGGTCGGTTTTATTTAGCGCACCGGCTTTATCTGTGTCGCCACCACAGCAGCCCGACATTTGTGGTTTGACTGAATCACCGCAACATGAACTTTCCGTCGATTTTTGCTGAGCCGGTTGCGATGACGTGCCACAAGAGCCACCTTCACAACACTGGCCGTCTTTAGAGAACTTAGCAATCAGACTGCCCGGGCAAAAACCAGTGTAAGTGGCCTGCAATCCCATTAAACCAGCAAAGGCCGTGACCCAAAGCCAACTCAGACTAAGCATGTCTACCTGCCCCATTAAATGCGCAATAATCATCGGCAACAACACCATGATCGCCATTAAACGTACGACTTTATTTCCTTTCATCTGTTTCCCCTTTAGGCTTACTTTAAGCAAAAATGTAATTAAACAACCAACCCACTAACATAAACGCAACCGCCAAAATCCCGGCAAACCAAATTAACGCCGGCCATTTGACAACCTTACGCAAAATAATCAACTCCGGTAACGATAACGCCGCAATACTCATCATCAAAGCCAAAGCGCTACCAATCGGCACACCTTTTCCTAACATCGCTTCAATGATTGGGATTACCCCCACCGCATTAGAATACAACGGGATCCCTAACAATACCGCCGCCGGCACCGACCACCAGGCCTGGTCACCGGCCAAATAGGTTTCGACCCATTCTTGTGGAACGTAACCATGAAACAACGCACCCAATGCAATACCAACCAACACCCATTTCCATAAACGACGGAAGATTTCTTTAACTTCGGCCACCGCATTGTGGTGACGACCACGCAATGAATTGTCGGATGCGACACCGGCGACTTGTCCCATTTGAATTTTCCAAACATAATCTTCTACCCAGCGTTCAGGTTTGAGTTTTTCCATTAATACACCGCCCACATAAGCGACCACCAGGCCTGCTACCAGATATAAAAGCGCCACTTCCCAGCCCAATATACTGATTAACATCACCATCGCGATTTCATTAATCATCGGGCTGGCAATTAAAAATGAATAGGTCACCCCCAGCGGCACACCGGCTTCAACAAACCCGATAAACAAAGGCACCGAGGAACAAGAGCAAAACGGTGTTAACGCCCCCAGTAGAATGGCTAAAGAACGCGCCATCCACTTGGGTTTGCCTTGCACATATTCACGCACTTTTTCCGACGAAACTAAGGTGCGCAACAAACCCATCAGATAAATAATAACGCCCAGCAACACAAAAATTTGCACCACGTCCATCACAAAAAATTGCACCGCCTGCCCGAGTCGGCTATCCGGCAATAAACCCAGCCACTGATACGCAACCAAATTACCCAATGCTGTAAACATGGCTTTTTCCATTAATAAGTTGAAACAAATATAAAGCTAAAATCAATATATCTGAATAACCAGATTAAAGCAATTATATTTCCTCCATAGCAAAGGGTGCTTAAGCAAACGTTTTGAAGGGAACCTTAATTTAACCACTTGAAAATTAGGCTATTCTGAACAAAACTCACTTTTAAACTAATTTATACCCCAATACAAATTAGTTATCCAAAAGCCAAGCTTTCCTTTATAATGACTGGTTCGATTCGTCCCAAGAGTTTTATCCATCATGAAGAAACGGGTTTTTGATGTTGTCATCGTCGGCGGTGGTATTTCTGGCTGTGCTTTGACCTATACCTTAGCAAAATACAGCGGTGTAAAATCCATCGCCGTGCTCGAAAAATACGGCAGCCTTGCGCCACTTAATTCGAATGCGCGTAGCAATAGTCAAACTCTGCACTGCGGAGACATCGAGACCAATTATTCATTGGCGAAAGCTGCTCAGGTAAAACGCCAAGCCAATATGCTGGTGCGTTACGCTGACCAGGTTGATAAAAACAACTTTATTTTCAAATTCCCAAAAATGATTTTGGCGGTCGGAGAGCAAGAGTGTGAGGTGTTGGAAAAACGCCACCACGAGTTTGCTGAAACCTTCCCTTATATGCAACTTTGGGATGCCGAAAAGATTGCCGAAATAGAACCGGCTGTCGCTCTAGTTAATGGCGAGCCACGCCCCGAAAAAATTCTCGCATCCGGCTGTACCGATGAATACAGCGCAGTGAACTATGGCAATTTGTCGCGCGCGTTTATTAATTCAGCACGCAAATACGCCAGCGACATTTCGATCAACTTGAGCACCGAAGTCAAACGCATTAAAAAGTTTGAAGACCATTACGAAATCACCACCCCACAAGGCACGTTTATGTCGCGTTTTGTAGTGGTGTCCGCCGGAGCGCACAGTTTGTTGCTGGCCAACCAGCTTGGGCACGGTTTAAAAATGTCGATTTTGCCAATGGCCGGCAGCTTTTATTATGTTCCGAAAATGCTCAACGGCAAGGTTTACACGATTCAGAACGACAAACTGCCGTTTGCCGCTTTACATGGCGACCCGGACTTAATTGAACCCAATAAAACCCGCTTAGGCCCAACTGCCTTGATGTTGCCAAAACTTGAGCGTTACACTGGCGGCACCTATTGGGATTTCTGGAGAAGTTTAAAGCTGGACTTTAAAGTTATAAAAGTCTTTTGGGACTTAATGAAAGACCGCGTAATCCGCAATTACATTTTCCGTAATATCGCGTTTGAAATTCCCGGCATTCGTCAAAAGCTGTTTTTAAAAGATGCTCGCAAAATCATTCCAGGCCTGCAGCAAAAAGACCTCACTTTTGCTCAAGGTGTGGGTGGTTTACGTCCGCAAGTCATCGACAAAGTCACTGGTGAACTTAAACTGGGCGAAGCCAGCATTGTACCGGAAGGCGAGAATTTAATTTTCAATATGACCCCTTCTCCGGGCGCAACCACCTGCTTGTACAACGCCTATCGCGATGCACGCATTGTGTGCGAATCCTTAGGGATTGAGCTGCACCGCAAACAATTGGTTGATGACCTACTAGATGGCCAAGACCTGTTTGAATAAACCGATTCCCGTCACCTTGGTGACAGGGTTGCTGGGTAGCGGCAAAACCAGTCTTATTCGCCACCTGCTTCAACACAAACCCACGCACACGCGCTGGGCGCTGATTATAAATGAATTTGGTGACATCGGCATTGACGGCGCCAGCTTGCAATCACAAGACGTGCCGTTATTTGAAGTCAACGGCGGTTGTATTTGCTGTAGCGCACAAGCAAATCTGGCGAAAGCGTTAAACCAAGTCGGCCAACTTAAATCACTTGATCGCTTAATTATCGAACCCACCGGCTTGGGTCACCCTGCCCAAATTCTTGACCTGCTGCAACGTCATCAAAACACTCAACCTTTTAAGCTACAAAACACCTTCTGTGTGCTTGATATGGCGAGTTTTAGCTTAGAACGTTATCAAAAATCGGCGGTTTTGCGCGATCAAATCAGCCTAGCCGATTACTTGGTATTAAATAAAACCGATTTAATTTCCGCCCAACAACTTGAGTCATCCGAAACTTTTCTGAAAAACCTGCGTCCAACAAAAGCCGCCATTATGGCGACTCAGCAAGCGAAAGTGGATCTTAGCTGGCTAGAGCAAACTCCCACCAGGCCTGGTTTTAGTTTATTAGAAGCCCCCATACACCAAGCCACACCCACTCAATCACTTGAAGCCGATAGCCAGTTGCCCAACGTGATTCGTGCTCACATTCAAGTTGGGCCAGTGAGCAGTGTCGGCTGGATTTTCACATCCAAGCTTTTATTTATGCGCCCGGCGGTTAGAGAATGGTTCGATACGCCACCGCCAGGCCTGGTTAGAGCCAAAGGTTTAATACGAATGGGTCAACAATGGCAGCAGCTTAATTGGATAGACGGTCAGCTCAGCCTTGAAGAGCAAGCTTGGCGTGCCGACAGCCGCTTGGAGTTGGTGTTTGATCAAGAGATTGATCCGACATTAAGCTTTCAAGCGCTAGAAAAAAGCCTGACAAATCTAATACAAGTTCGTGACCTATAAGCCAAAGCTTGTTATTATCTCCGATCTACTAAAATCAATAACACGCGCAGCATAGAATTCTATCTCGCGGTTAGGCTACAGAAGGAAATTGCATGACCAAGCACATGCCCGATATCGCGTGCCAACCCCACCAGGGCCCACAAGGTAAACTTAACTGGGTCGGAATGAGTGGCATAGAGCTGCCCATTCTGGTTCAATCCAAACACGAAGCCATTCGTTTATCGTCTCGCACTCAAGCTTATGTCAACTTAATTGACCCTAAAAGCAAAGGCATTCACATGTCTCGGCTATACTTGCTGCTTGACCAAATGGCGGTTCAAAACACCTTGTCACCTGCGCGTATACAAGATATTTTGAGCCAGTTTATTGAGTCGCACCAAGGTTTAAGTGATCACGCGTTTGTTGAATTCCGCTTTGACTATTATGAACGTCGTGCCTCTTTAATGAGTGACAATTCCGGCTGGAAACATTATCCGGCCACCTTCCGTGGTGAACTCAAACAAGGTCAATATTCCTGTGAAGTCACCATTGAAGTACCTTATTCGTCAACCTGCCCTTGTTCGGCGGCTTTGTCTCGCCAGCTAATTCAACAAGCGTTTGAAGAAAAATTTTCGCAGACTGAAAACTTGGATTATCACAAAGTAGTGGCATGGTTAGGCACACCGGAAGGGATTTGCGCGACACCTCATAGCCAGCGCTCTTACGCTCAAATTAAAGCCAATATTTCAAACATGTCTGACTTTGATTTTTCAGACTGGATTAATATCATCGAAAACAGTTTGAAAACCCCGGTGCAAGCCGCGGTTAAACGTGAAGATGAACAAGAGTTTGCGCGTTTAAATGCAAGTAATTTAATGTTCTGTGAAGATGCGGCCAGACGTTTACAAGCCACTCTGGATGAACAAACACAAGTGAGTGATTACTGGTTACGTGTGAATCATTTAGAAAGCCTGCATCCGCATGATGCGGTCGCGGTGGTGACCAAAGGCATTGAAGGCGGGTATATTGATGATCCAAATTTAATGGGCTTAATTAACTAATTTAGTTGCTTAAGCGTTTTGGGTATCCATATTTTGTGATTGATTATGGCTCTTTGTAGCGTGATAATAAAAACTCTTTTTATGATTGATTGGTGTTGACTCCGCTTATCAGGAGAGCTAATAGTGAAACCAGAATAAATTGATATTATTCCGGCCTTTGACGGCTGCTTCGCTGCATATGGCATGGACGATAGAGTTGAAGTTATTGAGCAAGTATTGCGTGGCGCATTGAGACTTATTGGATTATTGACGCATGCTCTTCAATCTCTTACCCTTTAACAATGGATGGTGAAGCTGGAAGTAATTGCATTGGTATCCATAATCCTGATAAAACCATAACTGTTTTTGAGGGCGCTATTTATCAATCCTTGGAGGAATTAAACAAGGTAAGGTACCCTAACAAATAGGGGCTGTAAAACCTAGATTGATTTAGAGGATTGAAAATGCCAACTATAAGCACATTCTACGGAATCATTATTCAGATGTTCTATGGCGACCATTCGCCACCTCATATTCATGTTAAATACAGCGGTCACGAGGCGGTTGTTGATTTTCAGAAAATGGAGATCATTAAAGGCTCGTTACCCCGTAGAGCAGCCAACTTGGTTTTAGACTGGGCAGAGTTGCATCAGTCTGAATTAATAGAAGATTGGGAGCTTTGCTCAAATCACCAAGCACCAAAACCTATTGCACCTTTGGAGTAAGTTATGGAATGGGATGTTACAGAAGTCAGTGTAAAAGCGGATAACGCGCTTTACGTTCGCTTTAAGGACGGGGTGCAAGGAACGGTAGAATTCGCCAATTCATTTTTCTACGGTGTTTTTGAAAAGTTGAAAGACCCTCAAGAATTTCGTCAAGTTCGCATAGTGGATGGCGTTGTTACATGGCCTGGTGAATTGGATTTGGCACCCGATGCAATGCATGACGAAATTCAGAAAACTGGCAAGTGGGTATTAGGCTGATGCAAGATACTGCTTCACAACCTACTCTAGGGCAACAAGCCGAATTATTCCCGAACTGTCATTCACACCTGGAATTGTTGGGTTTGGTAAGCGAGAACAGCTAATCCGTGACCTCCCCATTCATGGAAAGCGTGCAGGCATCTATGTCGATACCAAGCGTTATCAATGCAAATCTTGTCGAAAAACTTTCTATGAATCGATTCCAGAAACCGACGCCAAGCGTCAGATGACCATTCGTTTAAAAGACTGGATTGGTCATAAAGCTATTAAGAATACATTCGCCTCTATCGCCGAGGACATTGGAGTGGCGGAAGGCACAGTCAAATCGGTTTTCAATGACTAGATCAACGAACTTGAAAAGACAGTACGCTTCGAGACGCCCCAATGGATGGGCATAGATGAAATCCATCTGATTAAGCCGCGTGGCGTGATAACAAATATTCAAAACAATACTGTTGTCGAAGTGCTACCAAACCGTAATAAAGAAACTATGCTGCGCTATCTCGGCAACCTACATAACAAAGACGGTATTAAGTACGTGGTAATGGATATGTGGCGACCATACCGCGATGCGGTTGAGGCGGTATTGCCGAATGCAAGCATTGTCATTGATAAGTTTCATGTTGTGCGTATGGCAAATGATGCACTTGACACCGTACGTAAATCGCTACGCTCCGAACTAGAGCCAAAACAACGACGTCACCTCAAGAATGACCGTTTTATACTTCTCAAGCGTCGCAAGGAACTTTCCGACCATAAACATTTATTATGTCCGGCTGGTTAGAGAATTATCCTCAACTGACACTGGCCTATATTGCTAAGAAGCCTTTTACGAGATTTATGATGCGGAAAACCTGCTGGATGCCAACCATCGCTACCAGGCATGGCGCGAAATGATTAAACCCGAGATTGCCGGTGCTTATGCAAATTTAATCCGCGCTTTTGAGAATTGGTAACTGTATATTCTCAACTATTTTCATCACCCAGTGACGAATGCCTATACGGAGTCGCTAAACAACCTGATCCGTATTATGAAGCGCTTGGGTCGTGGATACTCATTTGAAGCGCTTAGAGCCAAGATTCTGTTTTCAGAAGGGATTCAAAGCATAAATACAAAAAACCGAAATTTGAGCGTCGTGGTCGTGACACAGAGGTGATGATGAAGTATTCGTTTAACGAAGAATGGCCTCCATCAACGCAAGAAAGAGAATTTATTGGCAACTATGGAGCTGACATTTCAATCCTGATTGAGAAAATTGAAAAAGGTGAGCTTTAGCCTTTATCAATCACAAAATATGGATATCCAGCGTTTTAAGCTTGAAGCGACAAACAATAAATGAGAACCGACACTGGATGTAAAGTCCAGCGTCACACTCAATTTACGACTAAGCCGTCGTATTGATATTTTGCCCAAGGTTCGCCGGCAACTTCGAAGCCGGAACCGGGGCGATCCCTTCCAACAACGTCATGACGGCGTCCGTTTGCGCATCCATGGACTTTTTCAGCATGGTTACTTGGGCTTCTTGTTTCGCATATACTTGGCTTTGCGCCATCGTACCTGCAACCACGCCGCCGGCGGTAACACCCTCTGGTATAGCCATGTTAACTCTCCTTTTTATCGCTGTCTTTAATGGTCTCGTCTGGTGATTTTTCCATGTCCGAGTCTTTTACAAGCTGATGGTCGTCACAGCGATGTCCCAACCAACCACAGCCACATTCAGGCACCGGATCTATGCCTCCGTCACTGCCGGGGTGACAAGAACCAATGCGCCGAATTGCTAGCCAGAAACCGTAAATCAATCCGTGTCGTTGCAACGCCTCAATGGTGTAGTGCGAACAAGTTGGATAAAAACGGCAACGTGGCCCTAATATTGGACTAATAAACAACTGGTAAAAGCGCACCAAGCCAATCATTAGCCACTTAAACGGGTTATATTTTTGCAGAATTTGCCAAACAGTCATCTCAGTCCACTCGTTATAAAACTTGCCTAAGTTTAGCAAACTCGGTGTTTCTATCATATGGACACCTAAGCTCTTATTAACTCTATCGACCCTCAAACTGAAAGCTTGAGCCAATGCTTTATCGGTAAAAGCGTGAATTCATCACTTTGGCGCTTCAGGCTGGCTTAAAAAAGCCCATATTTCTGGCATAATAGCGATATCAAACTGAATAAAGGACACAACAACATGAATTCCACCATCTGCTTCATTGGTGCTGGCAACATGAGCCGCAGCTTAATTGGCGGTTTGCTGGCTAGTGGTTATGACAAATCCAAAGTCTGGGCCTCCGATCCAAACACCGATACCACTGAATCCTTAAGCCAACGTTTTGACATTAAATGCTATAGCGACAATCAACAAGCCATCCAACAAGCCGATATTGTCGTGCTGGCGGTTAAACCTCAGCAATTACAAGCGCTAAGCAAAAGCCTGGCGCCGACAGTGCAAAACAAAAAACCGCTGCTGATTTCGATCGCGGCGGGTGTACGCAGCGCCGACATTGATCGCTGGCTAGGTAACAATCAGGCGATTGTGCGTAGCATGCCCAACACACCGGCTTTAATTCAAGCCGGCGCGACCGGATTATTTGCCAATCCCAAAGTCACCAGCACTCAAAAAGCCGATGCCGAACACATTTTGCGCGCCGCCGGTTTAACTTTGTGGGTCAATCAAGAAAACCAGCTCGATGCGGTAACTGCATTGTCCGGCAGCGGCCCGGCCTATTACTTCTTATTTATGGAAGCCATGGAGGCCGCAGGCAAACAACTGGGACTAGACCCTAAAACCGCGCATTTGCTCACGCTGCAAACCGCGTTTGGTGCGGCTAAAATGGCGCTAGAAAGCGCTGACGACTGCGCCACACTTCGCCAACAAGTCACCTCACCCAACGGCACCACCGAGCAGGCGATAAAAAGTTTTGAATCGGATCAATTTTCCGCCATTGTGTCGCGTGCCATGCACGCTTCTCACAAACGCGCACAACAACTAGCTGATGAATTAGGAGAAGAATAATGGGATCACCTGTCGATCAAGCCGGACTTTTTTTACTGCAATTTATAGCAGGCCTGGTGATATTTGTTTTGGTTTTACGATTTTTAATCCGCGCCACCCACACCGATTGGCGCAATCCGATTGTGATGTTTATTGCCAAAGTAACCAACCCAGTTTGTAAGCCGTTTGCGATGATTTTACCGTCTCAGGGACGCTGGGATTTGGCGGCGTTAGGTGCGGCCTTTACCATCCAAATCATTTTTGTGCTCCTCATCGGCTGGTTGAGCGCACGTGATTTTAGCTTAATGTTCATCTTTTTAAGCAGCCTAACCGAAATCATCAACGTACTGCTCGACATGCTGTTCTGGTTAATTATCATCCAAATTATCTTGAGCTGGATTGATCAAGGCCGTAACCCAAACCTGGATATATTTCGCCAGTTAACTGCCCCCATTTTGGCACCTTTCCAGCGGTTGATTCCGCCCATGGGTGGCTTTGACTTATCGCCGATTATCGCCATTCTAGTGATCAAACTTGCTCAGATATTAATTGTCGGTTCGATCGTGCAGCTTGCGCAAACTATGGTGTAAAATAGCGCCCATGAAAAACTCAATCGGAATCGTCACCCCGCAGACCTTGCATATTGATGAACCACTAGCCCTCGTCAGCGGCGCGGTGTTACCTCAATATGACTTGGTCTATGAAACCTATGGTTCGCTAAATGCCGAGGCCAGTAATGCCATTTTGATTTGCCACGCCCTGAGTGGCGATCATCATGTGGCCGGTTTTTATGACGGCGACGAAAAGCCCGGTTGGTGGAACGATTACATTGGCCCGGGCAAACCCATTGATACCGACGAGTTTTTCGTTGTCTGCTCTAACAATCTAGGCAGTTGCCGTGGTTCAACTGGCCCCACCTCACTTAACCCGGAAACAGGCAAAGCCTTTGGTAGTGACTTTCCGATTGTCACTTGCCGTGACTGGGTGCATAGCCAAAACCAATTACGCCAACACTTAGGTATTGACCAATGGGCGGCAATTGCGGGTGGCTCAATGGGCGGCATGCAGGTGATGCAGTGGGCAATTGATTATCCAGATAAACTTCGCCATGCGGTGGTGATTGCCGCCGCGCCTAAGTTAAGCGCGCAAAACATTGCGTTCAACGAGGTTGCACGCCGCGCAATTATGACCGACCCTGAGTTTCATGAAGGGCGTTTTATCGAAGCTGGCACCACCCCTAAAGGTGGTCTGGCCCTTGCGCGGATGTTAGGGCACTTAACCTATTTATCGGATGACATGATGGGCGCCAAGTTCGGCCGCGAACTGCGCGCTGACAAACTCAAATACAGTTTTGATGTCGAGTTCCAAGTTGAAAGCTACCTGCGTTATCAAGGTGAAAAGTTTGCTACTAAACAAAACTTTGATGCCAACACCTACTTACTCATGACCAAAGCACTCGACTATTTTGACCCCGCCGGCGAGTTTGAAAATAATTTAAGCCAAGCCTTCGCTCATACAAAAGCGCAGTTTTTAGTGGTTTCTTTTACCTCTGACTGGCGTTTTTCACCGGCACGTTCGCGTGAAATAGTAAGGGCGTTATTAGATAACGATTTAAGTGTGAGTTATGCCGAAGTCGAGTCTGAGCACGGCCACGATGCATTCTTACTGCCTAACACCCATTACGAAGGTATTTTCCGCGCATACATGCGTCGCCTACAACAGGAGGTTCGTCCTGCATGAACCAAGTTATCACGCCGGAATTTAAACTGATTTCTGACTGGATCTCACCGGGCTCCCACGTGCTAGATCTTGGCTGTGGCGACGGTACATTGTTAACCTACCTGAAGTCGTCTCGCCAAGTGCGCGGTTACGGCATGGAAATTGATCCACAAAAAAACATTCAAGCCGTTATGAATGGTATCAATGTGATTCAAAGCAACTTAAACAGTGGCGATTTAAACGCGTATTTTGATCCTCATAGCTTTGACTACGTCATCATGACCCAGGCTTTGCAAGTCGTTAGCCGCCCAGACTTGTTGCTTGACCGCATGTTAACCGTCGGTAAAGAAGGCATTATTACCTTCCCAAACTTTGGCCATTGGAAAATGCGTGCTCAACTGCTGTTTAAAGGCCGGATGCCAGAAACCGATACCCTACCCTACCATTGGTATGACACCCCCAACATACACCTCTGTACCTTTAACGACTTTGAAGGCCTTTGCGAAGAAAAAGGCATTGAAGTAATGGCCCGCACGGTTGTGAACACTCAACATCAAACCAATCTAGGTATGCGATTATGGCCAAATTTACTTGGAGAAGTCGCACTTTACAAGGTAAAAAAGCGTAATTAAGATAAACCTCTCTTTTATTTTTCGTTTATCTTGCCTATACTGATTAGCAATAAAATAAAAATATGCTGGCACACCATCACTATGTCTCGATCCTCTAGAAATGTACGACGTTTTTTTCGTATTGATATGCCTGTGCGCTATTTCGTTACCGCTTGTGCGCCGGTTTTTGATCGCGATATTTACTCAACTGGGGCCAAATACCACACCCCCTACATTCACAAACAACTGGCTGAACAAAAACAACGCACCCTGGAATCGTTAACTCATATCCAAGACCAAAAAGAGGCCTTAACCGATATTTTTCTGGATATTATTCGGCGAGTTGAATTTTTTGGCGAATGCTGCGAAATGATCGCACGCGGTCACAACCCCAAATTTAACAAAACCGTGTGGCAAGACCTCATTAGTCACCAGCAAGGATTTATCAAAATTAAACCCTTGCAACAATCCTCGCCTAAAACCCATCAACACCTTAAAACTATTGAAGACAAATACCTGTTTTTTTTAAACCGATTAGTCGAAAGTGTTTCAAATTCTAGTGCCGACCATTTCCATGCACCCGATTACTTACCGCACGGCTTTCGGATTGATGAGCTCAGTCAGATTTTTAGCGATTCCAAATACGACAACATTCCACTGGTGCAATCGATTTTGCACAGCGCCGAATTTATCACCACACACACCGAATTATTTCGTCGCATTCATGATGACCACTGCTTACGCCAAAACCCAACCGAATGGCCGGAAGAAATGGCCAACGTCAGTGCCAGCGGCTTGGCGGTGTTAACTGAAAAAAGCTTCGACATCCATCAACGCGTACATGTGCATTTGTATTTTCCTGAAGCCGAAAAAGTGCTAAAGTTTGATGGTGTGATTGTAAATATTCAGGCCGATCCACTAGGCCGACTGGAACGCATGGCGATGAATTTTGAATTCCCGGATGGCAAAGAGCAGGCTTTTTTGCAGACCGAAATCCAACGTTATGAAATTGAAGAATGCTTAAATCTTAAACTTTAAATAATGAGAACTTCCTATGCCCGGCACAAATCATCATGTTGAATCCGGCTTTATCGGTGAACTACCACTCAATTTAAAACCACCTGCCGAAGACCTGCTTAAATACAGCACGATGAAGCAATTGATATTGATGCGTCAACACGGCATTGATGATTTTTTTCAAAAGACCTACCCCTTCATAAATGATACCGAATGGCTCGACATCATTGACAAAGTCCTGCTCACCAAAGTGTCTTATTTTGAGCTAAACGATCGATTTAGCGCCGCACAAATGAATAAACTTCTCGAAATCGCTCGATTTGCCCTCAAACTGCCCAATGAAAGCGCACAAAGCATTTATCAAATTACAGAACATCGCTACCCCGTATTCGCCAAAGTAATCAAAAACCTAATATTCATTTGCCAGAAAAAGGTCAAACAACACGCGGCTTAACCACCAGGCCTGGTGGTCAGTACTCTTGTGTATTAATGGCTAACATTGCGATACTCATAAGGAGTTTAAATGTCGATCAAACACTGGCACGCCCACGATCAACCGCGTGAAAAACTTATCGAATTTGGCGCCGCAAGCCTATCGGATGCACAATTACTGGCGATTTTTTTACGGGTGGGCGTAAAAGGCAAAAGTGCGGTCGAGCTCGCACAAGACCTACTCGACTATTTTGGTGATCTACACAGCTTATTGCATGCCGACCAAGCCGAGTTTTGCCAAGCTAAAGGTTTAGGGTTGGCAAAATATGCGCAACTAAATGCGGTATTAGAAATGGCACGCCGTCATTTTGAAAGCGGTCTCAAAAAAGGCCAAGCCTTCCAATCGCCGGAATTAAGTGCCCAGTTTTTTATGAATCAAATCGGTCATCAACCGCGCGAACAATTTGGCTGCTTACTCCTTGATCAACAACATCAAATGATTCACTTCGAAATTCTGTTTTATGGCACCGTAAACCAAGCCAGTGTCCACCCGCGCGAACTTGTTAAGCTGGCGCTTAAACATAACGCCGCCGCTGCGATTGTGACACACAACCACCCGTCAGGCCTTCCTAAGCCCAGCGAAAGTGATCACCAGATTACCCAATTAATAAAACAAGCCTTTAACCTAGTGGATGTTCGACTATTAGATCATGTTATCCTAGGTGATCATGGGCGCTGGCACTCGATGGCGCAGTGCGCCCAAATCTAGCCCCATGCAGATTTTTGGATTTAACCGAATTAAGTCTTGCATTCAAGCCAGGATTTGTGGATAATTCTGTCTTCTTGTTTTTAGGTAAAGTTTCTTTACCGTAATTTAGAATTCTTGAGCGAGCGGTTTGCTTCTTGCTCTGAAGTTTTCATCGTTAATGAATGGATATAGGGGATTGAGAGATGTCTAAAGTTTGCCAAGTCACAGGAAAACGCCCTGCGGTCGGTAACAATGTTTCCCACTCTCACCGTAAAACACGTCGCCGTTTTTTGCCAAATTTACAATCGCACCGTTTTTGGGTTGAATCTGAAAACCGCTTTGTAAAACTACGCGTTACACCAGCTGCTATGCGTACAATCGACAAGAACGGAATCGAGTCAGTGCTTGCAGATATGCGCGCACGTGGTGAGAAGGTTTAATTAGGAGACGGTTATGCGCGATAAAATTAAGTTAGTCTCTTCAGCCGGTACAGGTTATTTTTATACTACGGATAAAAACAAACGTACCATGGCTGGAAAATTTGAAATCAAGAAATACGATCCAGTGGTTCGTAAACATGTCTTGTTCAAAGAAGCCAAAATCAAGTAATCTTGATTTTGCCTAGAAAACCGACCTCGTGTCGGTTTTTTTATATCTGGAAATCCATCCCTCTCCTGTGGTTTAATCATTGCATTACCCATAAAACCAGATACCCCCATGCTTAAACTCTATTCCGTTAAACAAGCACAAGCGATTGATAACCAAGCCATTACCCAGCTGGGTTTAACTGGTTTAACCCTAATGAAGCGTGCGGCGGCCTTTGCCTTCGAAATTTTGCAGCGACAATGGCCGCAAGCCCGACAGCTTTATATTTTGTGCGGTCCTGGCAATAATGGCGGTGATGGTTATGCGCTGGCTAAAATTGCGCACATTAACGGCCACCAAGTCGACATTGCTCAAATTGGTGAAGCTCCGCTTGAAGGCTCCGCTGCCCAAGCACGTCAAGAAGCGCTCGCTTTAGGTTTAATTGCCGCTGACTTTTCAGCCCAAAAACTCATGCAGGCCGACCTTGTGGTGGATGCGTTGTTTGGCATAGGCTTGAATCGGCCCCTAGAAACCCCTTGGAACCAAATCATTGATGCGATTAATAAAGCACAACGCCCGATTCTTGCACTCGACATTCCAAGCGGCTTAGACGCCAACAACGGACAAGTGTTAGGCGCGGCGATTAAAGCGCAACATACCGCAAGCTTCATCGTTCATAAAACAGGCCTCTATCTAAATGATGGCCCCGATTTTACTGGCCAAGTGCACTTAGGTGATCTACAGCTGCCAGAAGAAATACGCAACGACTTGGTTCCGCAGGCTACCAGCTGGCAACAAGATGACCTGCCTTGCATTACACGTCGACGTAATAGTCATAAAGGCACATATGGCTCGGCTTTACTAATCGGCGGCAATCACAATATGATGGGTGCGTTAGCCTTGGCCGGAAAAGCCTGTTTGCGATCCGGGGTGGGCTTAACCAAACTCATCAGCCGTGCTGAACACCAGGTCGCTTTAAGCCAAACCCAGCCCGAACTGATGTGTTACCAACAAACCGACTTTCATCGTTTGGCGATTAAGTCCGATGTGATTGCGATTGGCCCCGGACTTGGCACCGACAGCTGGGCTTGGAACCTATATGAAGAAGTATGTAAAAGCAATCGTCCGCTGGTATTAGATGCGGATGCGCTGAACTGCTTGGCGCTTGAACCCTTTCATTACGAACGCTGGATATTAACGCCACATCCGGGCGAGGCTTCTCGATTACTGGAACGGCCAACCCATGTAATTCAAAACGACCGCATTAACGCGATTCAAGCTTTGCACAAACGTTATGGCGGTGTGATTGTGCTCAAGGGTGCGGGAACCTTAATCTACGATGGACAAAACATGGCGTTATGTCGTGCCGGCAATCCAGGCATGGCGGTAGGTGGTATGGGCGATGTGTTAACTGGACTCATTGCTGGCCTAGTGGCGCAAGGGTTTAGTTTATTTGAGGCGGCTCAACGCGGCGTAGAGCTGCATGCGCGCGCCGGCGATAAGGTGGCGCAAAGCCGTTCTGAATCGAGCTTACTGCCATCCGATGTTATTGACGTTTTATAAGCCTTCACGCATAGTAATGAGCCATCACTTAATTTTTGGCTAAAGGACAACAAATGCAGATTAAACTCGGCATCGTAATGAACCCGATTGAACAGATTAAACCTTACAAAGACAGCTCGTTTGCGATGTTACTCGAAGCGCAACGCCGGGGTTACGAACTGTTTTATATGCAACCGCAGGATATTTATCTACAAAATACCCAGCCGTTTGCCATCACCAGCGAACTCAAAGTGTGGGATCGTAATGATGGCCAACACTACGGTTTCGGTGCCTCCAAAGCGACTCATTTGGCTGAGCTAGATATTATCTTAATTCGTCAAGATCCGCCGTTTGACAACGACTATCTCTACTCAACCCATATGCTTGAGCTGGCTGAAGCGCAAGGTGCATTGGTGGTGAACAAACCTCAGAGTTTACGCGATGCGAATGAAAAACTGTTTGCTAGCTGGTTCCCGGAATCCATACCGCCCACGCTGGTAAGTGCGCAAGCTGATCTGCTAAAAGCGTTTGTTGCTGAACAACAAGACACCATTTTCAAACCTCTCGATGCCATGGGTGGGGCGTCGATTTTTCGTGTCAAACAGGGCGATCCAAACCTAAGTGTAATCATTGAATTAATGACTGACCACGGCCAACACCATATTATGGCGCAGCGTTTTTTGCCTGAAATCAGTGCGGGTGACAAACGTATCTTGCTCATTGATGGCGAACCTGTGCCTTATGCCCTAGCGCGCATTCCACAAACCGGCGAAACCCGCGGCAACATTGCGGCAGGTGGTCGAGGCGAAGGGATTGAGTTAACCGATAGAGATCGTTGGTTATGCCAACAAATTGCGCCTAAATTACGCGAAAAAGGTCTCATTTTTGTTGGCCTTGATGTGATTGGCGACTATGTTACAGAAATCAATGTAACCAGCCCCACCTGCATTCGTGAGTTAGACAAGCAATTCGGTTTGAATATTGCCGGCACACTGCTAGATAATCTTGAATCTAAACTAAAATCTAAGATAAATGGTACCAAATGAATTTAATGCCATCTAAGTTTCTACTCCAGCCTACCTTAAAACTCGGTTTTTTTTACAGTCTTCTATTAGGCGCCAGCTTGTGGCTAACAGGCTGTAGCGCACCCGAAAACACCACCCAACAAAGCTTTTATGTATTTGGCACCGAAGTTCAAGTCTTGATTGTTGGGGCGCAAACCCAACAGGCACAAGAGGCAATTCAAGCGATTGAACAACGTTTTCAAACCTTCCACAACGAATGGCATGCTTGGGAACAAGGCGGGATTGTCAGCAAAATCAATCAGGCCATTGCCAATAACCAAGCAATTGAAGTGCCGGACACGGTTAAAGCCTTTATTCAAACCACTCAAAAACTCAGCGCGCAAACAGACTATTTGTTTGATCCGGCCATTGGCCAATTAATTAAGATGTGGGGGTTTCATTCGGAAGACTGGCAAGGCCCGCCCCCCTCCGAAGCCGAACGCCAGGCCTGGTTAAATACACGGCCTTCGATCAAAGATATCTACTTCAAAGATCACCAGTTGTTCAGTCGTAATTCGAATGTTCAGCTCGACTTTGGTGGCAATGCAAAAGGCTTAGCGCTTGACATCGCCGCGCAAACCTTAGCCGATATCGGCATTCAAAATGCACTAATTAATATTGGCGGCGATATCAAAGCATTAGGATTTAAAAACCACCAGGCCTGGTCGATTGGTATCCAAAACCCCAGCGCGCCATCTCAAGCCATCGCCCAACTTCAAGCCCAAGATGGCGACAGCATTTTCACCTCGGGCACCTATCAGCGTTATTTTGATTGGCAAGGTCAACGTTTTAGTCACATCATTAATCCCAATAACGCCTGGCCGGCCGACAGCTTTGCTTCGGTTACGGTGATTCATGACGATGCCATTACCGCTGATACTGCTGCCACCGCACTACTGGTTGCCGGCGAACAAGACTGGCAACGCATTGCCGACCAGCTTGGCGTGAAAGCGGTGTTTATTGTCCACCGTGATGGACACTTTGAGATGACACCCGCCATGAAACAACGTTTAACGAACCTGAAAAACTAAACAACCAAACCATTGGGTTTGCTCTATAATTTAGATCATGAAATCAGCACATTCACTCCAACACCAATTTCTGATCGCCATGCCAAGCCTAGATGATTCTTGGTTTGAAAAAACCGTGATTTATGTGATTGAAGATAACAATGAAGGCAGCACAGGCTTAGTGGTTAATAAACCCCACAGTTTAAACGTGGGCCAGATTCTAGAACACTTCCACATTCATACCGACCTGTCGCCCACCGCCCTAAATCAAACCATCCTAATGGGTGGACCGGTCGACATTGAACGGGGTTTTATTTTGCACCAACCAGTCGGCGGCTGGCAAAATACGGTTGACCTTAACCACAACCTTGGTTTGACCGTTTCGGAAGACTTTTTGCAAGCCTTAGCTGAAGGCACCGCCCCCCAAGATCATATTATTTTTTTAGGTATGGCGTCTTGGGGAAAAGGTCAACTTGCGAGCGAAATCCAACGCAACAACTGGCTAACGGCCCCTTATAATGCCAGCCTGATTTTTGAAACTCAGCTTGAGACACGCTGGAAAGTGGCGTTAGGTATGTTGGGCGTTTCGCCTGAATTTTTAAGTGGTGAATCTGGACATGCCTAAGTACCCAGATGGATTAGTAATGGGGTTTGATTTTGGCCTTAAACGCATCGGCGTAGCGATTGGTCAAACCATTACCCGCACCGCCAGCCCAGAAACCGTGGTAAATAGTCGTGACGGTGTGCCAGACTGGGCACATATCACACAACTATTTGAACACTGGAAGCCGGTTGCGATAGTGGTGGGTCTACCTATGCATCTAGACGGCACAGAACAACCTTTTACCCAAAGTGCACGCAAGTTTGGCCAACGTTTACACGGCCGTTACCAATGTCCGCTGTTTTTTATTGAAGAACAATTGAGTTCGCACGAAGCCGAACAACGTTTAAAATCTCGCGCGCACCCCAACACCCAACTGGACGCGCATGCCGCTCAAATAATTTTAGAAAATTGGTTAAGCCACTATGACAAAACTGAATCTTGACATCAACCAACTGCTGGATGAACTCGCGCAAAAAGTACGCGAACATAAACTTTTTGACGACCAAGCCAAACTGATTGGTATCCGTACTGGCGGCGAATGGATTGCAAAAGGACTGCATCAGCGCCTAAACATAACCAGTCCATTAGGGGTATTAGATATTTCGTTTTATCGTGATGACTTTTCTAAAATCGGGTTAAACCCGGCGGTGCAGCCCTCCAATATTCCGTGGAGTGTCGATGATCAACACATCTTTTTAATTGACGATGTACTTTATACTGGTCGAACCACCCGCGCCGCGATGAACGAAATTTTTGACTATGGTCGCCCGGCCAGTATCACTTTGGTCACTTTGGTGGATCGCAAAGGCGCACGTGATTTGCCGATTCAACCCGACATAAGTGCATTACAAATGCAATGCCATCAAACCTTAAAATTAACGGGGCCAGAGCCCTTAAGCATGACCTTAATTGAGAACGCGGAGGCCGATCAATGAGTGCTCGATTAACTCGCCCCAATATCCAGTTAAATGAACAAGGCAAACTCAAACACTTTCTCACGCTGGAAGGTTTGAAACCGCATCATTTAACTGAAATTCTGGATACCGCGGAATCCTTTCTAAACCCTCACACCAACGAGATTAAGAAAGTCCCTTTACTGCGCGGCAAAACCATTATGAATTTGTTTTTCGAGCCCAGCACCCGTACCCGCACCACTTTTGAAATTGCCGAAAAACGCCTATCGGCCGATGTAATGAACCTCAACATCAGCGCCTCAGCCACCAAAAAAGGCGAATCGTTGCTCGACACCATGTGGAATCTGGAAGCCATGCAGGCCGATATGTTTGTGATTCGACATTCGGAAAGCGGTGCCGCACACTTCTTTGCCGAACATGTCGCACCGCACGTGCATGTGCTGAATGCTGGCGATGGCCAACATGCTCACCCCACTCAAGCCATGCTGGATATGTTCACGATCCGTAAGCTCAAAGGCGATGTGTTTGATTTAAAAGTGGCGATTGTGGGCGATATTTTGCATTCACGTGTTGCGCGCTCGCAAATTCAAGCACTGAGTTTGTTGGAGGCGCGCGAAATTCGCGTGATTGGTCCAAAAACTCTGATTCCGCCCTTCCCAGAAGCACTTGGTGTACACGTGTATCACGACATGGAGGCCGGGCTTGAAGGTGTGGATGTAATTATTATGTTGCGTTTGCAAAACGAACGTATGCAAGGCGCGCTGCTCCCCAGCGAACAAGAGTATTTTAATCTTTACGGCCTCACCGAAAGACGTTTGGCCTACGCCAAACCGGATGCGATTGTAATGCACCCGGGGCCGATTAACCGTGGGGTTGAAATAGATTCCGCGGTAGCCGATGGCCCGCAATCGGTGATTCTGCAACAGGTCACCTACGGCATTGCGGTGCGCATGGCGGTGATGTCGATCATTATGAGTAATGCCGCCTTACTCGCTCAAGCGCAAGCCGAGGCCGTCGAAAGCCCCGAACAAGCCTCTTCACAGGAGCGTCCAGAATGAAAATAATCATCAAAAACGGTCGCGTTATCGACCCAAGCCAAAACCTGGATTGCACCACCGATCTATATATTGCGCGTGGTCACATTGTTGGACTGGACACACCACCTGAAGGTTTTGAGCCGAATCAAACCATTGATGCAAAAGCTAAATGGATACTACCAGGCCTGGTGGATATGCAAGCACGTTTAGGCGAACCGGGGCATAACCAAACAGGCCACATCGCCTCCGAAACCAAAGCCGCGGTAGCGGGGGGCATTACCAGTTTATGCTGTCCGCCCGATACTGATCCGGTCACTGATACCCAGGCGGTGGCGGAATTAATTCAGCGGCGCGCACGTCAAGCCGCCACCGCATTTGTGATGCCGATTGGCGCTTTGACTCAAGGCTTAAAAGGCGAACACTTAAGTGAAATGTATGCACTTAAACAAGGCGGTTGTGTTGCACTCAGCCAAGCCAATCAGCCGATTCAAAACCCGCTGATTTTAAAAAATGCGCTCGAATATGCCGCCTCGCATAATTTGCTAGTGATATTGCGCAGTGAAAATCATCAACTCAAAAATCACGGCGTAGCCCACTCAGGTGCGGTCAGCACACGCTTAGGTTTACCCAGTATTCCAGCCTCGGCTGAAACCACCGCCCTAGCGCGTGATTTAATTTTGGTTGAAGAAGCGGGTGTTCGCGCCCACTTTTCGCAAATTTCCTGTGCACGCTCGGTCGAAATGATCCAGCAAGCTAAACAACGTGGTTTACCGGTGACCTGTGATGTCGCGATTCACCAGTTGTTTTTAACCGAAATGGATTTGCTAGATTTCAGCTCATTAGTCCACGTTACCCCGCCCTTGCGCAGTCAAGCGGATCGCGATGCACTACGCCTAGGCGTTAAAATGGGCGTTATTGATGCGATTGTGAGTGACCATACGCCGCGTGGACGAGATGAAAAACAACTGCCGTTTGGTGAAAGTAAACCCGGCATTAGCGGACTTGAAACCCTACTAGCCTTAACTTTAAGATTGGTGGATGACAAGGTTTTAAGTCTTTCGCAAGCCATCCAGTTGCTAACCGAACAGCCGGCGAATATTCTTGGGCTAAACTGCGGTAGCTTACAATTAGGTAGTAGTGCCGACTTAGTGATTTTTGATCCAGAATCCTATTGGACCCTGCATTCTGAAAGCATGCTATCCGAAGGTAAAAACTCGCCGTTTAGCGGCTGGGAATTTAGCGGCCAAGTTGAAATGACATTTTTTCAAGGTCGCCCGGTGTATTTAGCCAACGCGGTTTAAGTCAGATGCGAACCCGACTCGATGCCATCTTTATTAGCCAACAAGTTCAAAAGAATGGTTTTTGGTTAATAAAGATTGAGTTGAGTCAGTTTACCGAGTTAGCCATAGGCACACGTTTTATCCACGAACTAAACCAGGCCTGGTTGTTTCAAAAACAATCCATTTATTTAACCCTGCTCAGCCAAACCGATTGGCAAAACTTACAAGCCAAGCAAGTTTTCAGTCTAGAGCTCATGCCGAGTCAATTGGCATTTAACCCGCAAACACCACAAGTCTGGTTAGGTTCGGAGCTTAGTCAGGCCGCGGTATTTGATGCCGCCAAACGTTGGCAACAAAGCCCGAAACCCAAAGCGCCGATGATGGCGTTGTTGCATGCCCAGCACGCGTTTATGTTTCAACCTAAACCCGCCAAGTTTTTGGTCAACATTAATGCACAAGTCATTGGCGCCGCGCCCTTGTTAGAAGATTGGGGCATCGCCAATCGTTTAGCTTCAACGGCCGGTTTACCCGGTTCACTCGAAGGCGACCTGGCCGATCTATACCAGGCCTGGTTGTTGGCTTATCAGCACCAGGCCTGGTCAGTATTTGGGTTTTTGCCCAAGCACCAGTACCAGGCCTGTTTAAAACTGAACCAAGCCTACCCAAACATCGATTATCAGGTGCAACCGCTTTAAAGAGCACGGTTAGGAATCAACTCGCACCGTCCTTTATGTTTCGCTAATATGGCTAGAACCTTTTCGCAACTTGTGTGCCATCACTTCTAATTCTTTGGCAAAGTCGTGCTGAGCCTGTGAATACACCACGCTAAGCGATGCATCAATTAAAGTTTCGAGCTCTTCGAACGGCTCATCCGTTAAACTAGCCATTTGCTGTTCATTCAACAGGGCTTTAAAATTTTCTACAATTTGGGCGGCATGGCCTTTTATTTGCATGGTCATAATTCTGTCCTTTTTTAAGCTTAATCATGCTTACTCGTTTAGTCGCCTTGGAAAATATCATCGCCACTACTTAATATTAGCGGATCAGGCTGTCCGACAACGTCTTCATTTTTGCCTTCATAAGGCACATTCTGTAATATGAAACGCATACATGCTAACCGTGCGCGTTTTTTATCATTCGATTTAATCACCGTCCAAGGCGCTTCCGCCGTATTAGTATAAAAAAACATATCTTCTTTCGCCTTAGTATAGTCTTCCCAGCGATCAAGTGAGGCCAAATCCATTGGGCTCAGTTTCCATTGTTTAAGCGGATCTTTTTTGCGCCCATTGAATCTTTGTAGCTGCTCTTTGCGACCAACCGAAAACCAAAACTTCATTAAACGCACCTGGTCGGCCACCAACATGCGCTCAACCTCGGGTGCCTGATGCATAAACTGGGTATATTGCTGCGGTGTGCTAAAACCCATTACACGCTCAACCCCGGCTCGGTTATACCAAGAACGGTCGAACAATACGATCTCGCCCGCGGTAGGCAGATGCTCAAAATAACGCTGAAAATACCACTGACCTTTTTCACGTTCACTCGGCTTATCTAACGCCACCACCCTTGCACCACGTGGGTTTAGATGTTCCATGATACGTTTAATCGTGCCACCTTTACCTGCGGCATCGCGACCTTCGAATACCATCACAATGCGCTCATCGTTTTCCTTAACCCAGCGTTGCATTTTGAGCAGTTCAATTTGCAGTGCGCGTTTGATTTCTTCGTATTCTTCGCGCGGCATTTTCTGATCATAAGGGTAATCACTTTCGCTCGACTTGACTGGTTTCACAGCTTCTCCTTGTTATATCCAATTCTTAAATCTTAAATCTTAATATTACACCATTTAAATTTCCGCTTACGCCACAAGGCATACTCCATCAAACCATAGCGCGACAAATCATTTCAAACCTATTTTTTATCAATTTGCTAAGGGTTTGCTAGAATGCAGAATAACAATCACTAACCAAGGCTCTCAATATGGATTATCAAGCGAATTTGGCACAAGTCACTCACCGTATTCGTCAGGCCGAACAGCGCTTTGACCGCCTGCAGGGATCCGTGCAGCTTTTAGCGGTTAGTAAAACCAAACCGATTGAAGCCATCAATGCCTTGGCCAAACTCGGACAAAACGCATTTGGCGAAAACTATCTACAAGAGTCGTTAGATAAAATCGGCCAACGCCCCGATTTGGAATGGCATTTTATTGGCCCAATTCAGTCCAATAAAACCAAACCGATAGCTGAGCATTTCAACTGGGTGCATAGTGTAGATCGACTAAAGATTGCGCAACGTTTAAGCGCCCAGCGCCCAACTGAATTACCCCCACTTAATATTTTGTTACAAGTTAACATTAGCCAAGAAGAGACCAAGTCAGGATTTAGTCCACAACAACTGCTTGATCAAGTCGAACAGATTCAGCAATTGCCTAACCTGACATTACGCGGTCTAATGGCGATCCCCAAAGCCGAAACCGAGTTTGATCAACAACGCGTTGCTCTGGCTCAAATGCATAGCTTGTTTAACCAACTGAAGTCTGTGTTAAACACCACTAATTTCGATACCTTATCCATGGGTATGTCCGGCGATTTAGAAGCGGCCATTGCCGAAGGTAGCACACTTGTTCGCATCGGCACAGACCTCTTTGGGGCGCGTGACTATGCGGTTTAAAGCAGAATTCTTTATACCTCAATTCAACAAATTAGGTTGAAAAACCTGCCCTGCCCTGTATATTAGCGCCGCTAGACATACGAACCATCACATCGTAAAAACAACTACATAAAAATAATATAATTCTCAGAGGAGCGCTTCATGTTAAATAGCATTTCCGCTAAATTACTGTTTCGAATGATCCTGGTCAGTGCTGCAGGCCTGGTGATTGGATTGGGGATGGTGTTTAAGTCATCATCCGATCTGCAACAAACTACCGCCGAAAACTTCGCCTTTGAAAAACGTGAACAATCGTTGATGCTTATTAATTCAAAGGTGGAAGCGACCTTAAATACCGTGCAAGGCATTGTGGCGGGCAACCCAAACATTGGTCAGTTCTTTTTAGACAACGATCACCAAGGCTTGCATGACATTACTACTAAGGTCGCAGCGGACTTTAAACGCTCAACCGATTATAACAACTTAGCTTTTGTGGCCTTTGATCGCGACAACCAAATATTTGTGCGTTCGTTTGTGCCGTTACCCGATCCCGCGATTGGTAAAAAGGCACCACGCGACTTTTCAGATTTATTACGAGGCCGTCAACACAGCAGTGCTAACATCGATTTATCCGGCGTGGGTTTATTTATCACCGCCAGTGTTCCGATCATGGCGCCAAACACTCATTCGGATGTGGTCGGGGTTTTAGACATTCGAACCGGTTTAGGCAGCATTGTTGACCAAATGGCGAGTGATGGTGCTTATATGGTGGCACTCATCAACGAAACCGGTTTAAAGCGTTGGGCAAAAGGGGCAGAAACGCCAAAAATCGGCGCTTACAACCTAGCACACCAAAGCTGGTTTAATCAATCAAGCCTTTGGTTTGAAGGTTTGGATATTGACAATCTGATTGCGAATGAGTTTAGCATCACCAACAATAAAGTGATTTCAAGCGCCCCCATCATAAGCAGCGATGGTCATACCGTGGGTTACTATTTAATTGGCATGGATAGCTCGCATCCGGACATGGTGAATGCCATGGAAGGCGTGAACAACGTTATTCTAATTATGTTTTTACTCATCATTGGTTTGATTGTCGCTTTGATGCTGTTTTTATGGCATGCCAGCAAAACCATTATCACCAAACCGATTCAATCGATTCTAAATGCGATTCGCGAAGTCGAACAAACTGGCAAAATTGATACCCAACTCGACAGTAAATCGCGTGACGAAGTCGGGGCAATGACACGTGCCTTTGCTTCACTACTGCATCAAATCAATCAGGCTTTAAACGAAGCCAATCAAACCGTTTCTGCGATTGCGCAAGGCGACTTTAGCCAGTCTATGCAAGGCGAATATCGAGGCGATTTGCGCCGTTTAAAAGAAGGCGTGAACGCCTCCGCGCAAAGTGTGTCCTTTATGATGGATGAACTTTCTAAAGTCATGCAAGCCCTAAAAGACGGTCAATTTAATGTGCGTATGGATGAAAAGGTTGCACCCAATTTCCGGGCTTTAGTCGAAGGTGCTTTACATTCGATGGAAACGGTGATGCTTGAAATTAACCAAACCTTATCCGGTATGCAGCAAGGGCAATTTAACCTGCGCGTTGAAGCGCATGCGAACGGTGAATTATTAACCCTTAAAAACCACGTAAACGAGTCTTTAAGTGCGTTAGAATCCGCAATTAAAGAAATCAATCAAATCATGGCGGCACAAGCCAAAGGTGATTTAAGCCAAACCATCCAAGGCGAATACCAAGGAGAATTGGACGAATTAAAACGTGCCATTAACGCCTCCAGTGAGCAATTAAATAAAATTGTCACCGATGCGATTGAAGTTTCCAGCCAAGTCACTAACGCGGCCGACGAAGTATCACGTGGCGCGATGGACTTAAGTGATCGCGTACAACAACAGGCCGCCTCAGTTGAAGAAACCTCCGCCACCATGGAGCAGATGAACAGCGCGGTGCAAAACACCAATGATCATGCCAAACGTGCGGCTGAAGTCGCGCACGAGGTGCAAGGTAAAGCACAACAAGGCAATAATGTCATGGCGGATACCATTGAAGCGATGAGTTCGATCCAACAGTCAAGCCACAAAATTAGTGAAATCGTGACCCTTATTGATGGCATCGCTTTCCAGACCAACCTACTCGCCTTAAACGCGGCCGTCGAAGCCGCACGTGCTGGTGATCATGGGCGAGGCTTTGCGGTGGTAGCGGGCGAAGTTCGGGCTTTAGCACAAAAATCCGCCGAAGCCGCTAAAGACATCAAAAATTTGATTGATGAAAGTGTCGGACGCATCGATCAAGGTACCAAACTCGCGACCGAATCCGGTGAAGTATTGGCCCAAATTATGGGGTCGGTGGAACAGGTCTCTGGCATGATTGAGCAAATCGCGCAAGCTTCGACTGAACAGGCCGAAGGGATTTCACAAGTCAATAAAGCGATTGCACAAATCGACAGCGGCACCCAGCAAAACGCGGCTCTAGTGGAAGAAACCAGCGCCGCGGCTGAGAGCTTAAACGAACAGGCACAGGTATTGCGTGATGACATGAGTCGTTTTAAAACCAAACAACATAATGCCGCCTTAAGCAAACCCGTTGCACCGAAGCTGGTGAAACCTAAGCCTGCCAAGCTCGAAACGACTCAAACCCACTTAAGCGAAGCGGTCGAGCCCAAACAGGAAAAAACGCTGGCCCCGGCCAGTCAGCTTAAACCAGCGATGCCATTAGCCAAACAACCGTCCAAACCGGCTGATAAAGATGAATGGGCCGAGTTTTAATTACGCCTTAAACCGCTAAACTAAACGCCCTGCTCTGTCAGGGCGTTTTTATTCGCATCAAATAATTTTCTCTTGTTAAAATAACCTAAACATAAACAAGGAAGGTTGTATGTCACGCACACTGATTAAACAAGCCACCATGGTCAACGAAGGCCAACAACAGATCGTAGACCTGTTAATTGAACAGGGTCGAATTGCCCAAATCGCGCCACAAATTAATTGCGCGGCTGATCAGACAATTGATGCTGAAGGCCTTCACTTAATGCCCGGCATGATTGACGATCAAGTGCATTTTCGCGAACCAGGCCTGGTGGCTAAAGGCGACATTGCAAGCGAATCTCGCGCGGCGATTGCTGGTGGCACCACCTCCTATATGGAAATGCCCAATGTGAATCCACCCACCATTAGCTTAGAGGCACTCGAAGCCAAATATGCGTTAGGCGCGCAAAAATCCTGGGCGAACTACTCGTTTTATCTGGGCGCGACCAATGACAACTTAGACGATGTTGCACGCGTTAATCCTCAAAACGTGTGTGGTGTAAAAATATTTATGGGCTCGTCTACCGGCAATATGCTGGTTGATCAAGAAACTGCGCTGCGTAATATTTTTAGCCAAAGCCCGATTCTAATTGCAACCCACTGCGAAGACACGCCGATGATTAAGGCGCAAGAAGCGCTATACCGTGAACGCTATGGTGAAGACGTGCCGATGAGTGCGCATCCGATTATTCGCTGTCGTGAAGCCTGTTATAAGTCATCGTCGATGGCGGTCGAGCTGGCCAAACAAACTGGCGCTCGTCTGCATGTATTGCATATTACGACCGCAGATGAATTAGCCTTGTTTGAACCCGGCCCGGTTGAGTCCAAAAAAATTACTGCTGAAGCCTGTGTACATCATTTATGGTTTAACGATGCGGATTATGAATCACACGGTTCTCTCATCAAGTGCAACCCGGCCGTTAAAAGCCAATCAGACCGTGATGCGATTCGCCAAGCGGTCATTGAAAGCCGAATTGATGTAATTGCCACCGACCACGCCCCGCATACTTGGGAAGAAAAGCAAAATAGCTATTTCAACGCACCAGCCGGTTTGCCGCAAGTTCAACAATCCCTAACCGCTTTGTTAGACCTGTATCACCAAGGCGTATTTAGCTTAGAAATGATTGTGGATCGTTTTTCACACAACGTTGCACGTTTATACCAAATCGCCGATCGCGGTTTTATTCGCGAAGGTTATTGGGCTGACTTAGTATTGGTTGACTTAAACAAACCTCATACCGATGACAAAGCCCACAACCTCTACAAATGTCAGTGGTCACCTTGGGAAGGTCACACGTTTAAATCGAGCGTGATAAAAACCTTTGTTAATGGCGAATTAATGTACGACCAAGGTCAATTCGCGGCATTTAAACCCGGACAGCGTTTAACATTTAAGCGTTAATTCATCCCAATTACAGATTAGCTAAAGGAGCATTACTTATGGCACTCGAATCTATGAACCCCGCAACTGGCGAGGTGTTTGCCCAATACGACAGTTGGGATCAAGATACGCTAGATTTAGCCGTAAAACGCGCCGGACAGAAATTTGCCGATTGGTCACAACGCACCTCTATGGCCGAACGTTGCGACTTGATGCGACGTGCGGCTGAAGTTTTGAAAAATCAAAAAACGGATTTGGCACGTTTGATTACCTTGGAAATGGGGAAATCCATCAAAGAGGCCGAAGCCGAAATAGATAAGTGTGTTTGGGTCTGTGAATATTATGCCGACAAGGGGCCGGCGTTTTTGGCGGATGAAATCGTTGAAACCGATGCCAGCAAAAGCTTAATTTGTTATCAGCCCATGGGCGTGGTGCTAGCGGTGATGCCGTGGAACTTCCCTTTTTGGCAAGTGTTTCGGTTTGCTGCACCCGCTTTAGTCGCGGGCAATATTGGCTTATTAAAACACGCATCAAACGTACCACAGTGCGCGCAGGCGATTGAAAAGGTGTTTTTGGACGCCGGCTTCCCCGAGTCTGTATTTACCAACTTAATGATTGGGGCAGATAAAGTTGAAAGCGTGATTCGCAATCGTTATGTACGGGCCGTGACCTTAACTGGCAGTGAACCGGCCGGTCGTAAAGTCGCCGCCATTGCGGGTTCGGAATTGAAAAAAACCGTATTAGAATTGGGTGGTTCGGATGCGTTTATTGTGCTCGACGATGCCGATATCAAGCTGGCTATTGAAGGCGCGGTCACCAGTCGTTTTTTAAATATGGGGCAAAGCTGCATTGCAGCCAAACGTTTTATTGTGGATCAGAATATTTTTGATGAATTTGTCGACCAATTTAAACAGGCGGTTGAAGCCAAGTTTACAGCGGGAGATCCGATCGACCCGAACACCACTTTGTGTCCAATGGCACGCCAAGACTTATTGGATGAGTTACACCTGCAAGTTACCGAATCCGTCAAACTAGGTGCTAAAGTTGTCACGGGCGGCCATCAAATCGAACGTCCGGGCAGCTATTATGCCCCCACTATCCTCACCCATATTTCGAGCAACATGCCGGCGTTTAGTGATGAGTTTTTTGGCCCGGTCGCGATTGTGTTGAAATCCTCTGAACCGGCGCATGCAACCGGTTTAGCGAATGCGACCGACTTTGGTTTATCCGGCTCAGTCTGGAGCCGGGATATTTCAACCGCTGAAACCATTGCACGCAATATGGAATCTGGCGCTTGTTATGTCAACGGCATCAGCAAATCCGATCCGCGCCTGCCTTTTGGAGGCGTGAAGAACTCAGGTTATGGTCGTGAACTGTCTTATCAAGGAATTCGTGAATTTGTAAACGTGAAGTCGATTTGGATTAAATAACCACTTTGGTTTGTGTGTGCACGTCAAGACCACCAGGCCTGGTGGTCTAAGTTAGGTGTTTATTGGCTGACTTAGCCGCATTAAGATGCGACTACACATCGGTTACGGCCTTGGTTTTTAGCTTGATACAAGGCTTTGTCTGCACGCTGGATCACCTGATCCAAATCCTGATCATTAGAGCGATAACTGCTAATCCCAATACTAATCGTAATAGGGAGTGTCTGGCCTTTATAATCCGCTGGATAGTTTTCAACCGAATGACGAATGCGCTCAGCTAACAATTGAGCTTCTGACTCGGGTGTATTCGGTAGCAAAATCGCAAACTCTTCACCGCCCAAACGTCCAACAACATCAACCTTACGCACTGAATCGGACAGGACCTTAGCCAAGTTAACCAATACCGCATCACCAGCCGCGTGGCCATAGTTATCATTGACGGATTTAAAATGATCGGCATCTAGCATTAAAAAACTGAATTGATTATCGTAACGTTGTGCACGTTCAAACTCTTCATCACAAGCCAACATAAAGTAGCGACGATTCCAAAGCTGCGTCATATCGTCAACGGTCGCCAACTCTTTTAAGCGTTCTTCGAGTTGTTTTCGATCGGTAATGTCTTGTTGAAACCCGCTCCAAATCCAATCGCCATTCTCGGCCTGTGTGGGTTCTGAATCTTCCATTCGCATCCAGCGAACCTTGTCATCCAAAAAATAACGCCCTTCCCATACAAAGGCTTTGTGCGCTTTCCAGGCAAATTGTTGGCGTTCTTGAAAGTCGGCTAAATCGTCAGGATGAATCGGCTTGCGATTCAAAAGGTCGGCGGCGCTATTGACCCCGTTCATCGCTAAAAACTGTTTGTTACAATATTCATAATGCGCTTGTTGCTCTGCATCAACACGCAAAGTATATAAACCCAGCGGCACTTGTGATGAAAACTGTTGATATTGCTGATTAATACGGCTTAGTGCTTGCTCGAATGAGCGGCGCATAAGGGCGTTGCTAATACTTTCGGCCACCACTTCTAGCAACGTAATTTTGTCCTGCACCCACGTGTATGGCTGACGCACCGAGTCGATCCCCAGCAAGCCAACCAACTTACCATGCTCAATCATCGGAATCGCTAATAACGACTGTACACCTTGCGCCAATAAAACATCGCGTTCACTCGCAACGCTATCTTCTAAATCCGCCACGCTAGGAATATTAACCGGCCGTTGCATCATAATTTGGGTATGAATCCAAGGAAAGTCGGAGCGAGCCAAGTTTTGACGCACAGCCATTTTGGATTCAATACTTTCCGCGCACCATTCATGCGTGTTTGAAAACTCAATACCTGCCGAGTCGTATTGAAATACATAACAACGATCCACATCAAAAAAATGACCCAACTGCGCCATCACTAAATCAATGGTTTGGTCTAATTCATCAGAGGAGGCATTAACCAGCCGTTTAGATATATTGGCGACCAGTTTTTCAAACTCAATCTGGCGTTGATTCGAAGATAACGCTTCCTGTTTTTCCGACAAGTTCTCAATCAGGCCAATGCCACCCAATAACTCACCCCTATCGCGAACTGGATGAAACTCGAACGACAGCGGTAGCCTTCTATCGTTCAACGTGAATTGATAATCCAACTCTAGGCTAACCGACTCACCCTGCAAGACTTGTTCGACAGCCTGTGAGACACGGCTGTCTTTTAGTAAACGCAGTTCCAACCCAACTAATTGATCACAGGATCGATCCAGCAAATCACAACAAGCTGGATTACAGGCCAACAGTTTGGCCTGTGTATCAAACACAAACACCGCCGATGCGGCGTTTTCAAACATCGCCGTCAGCCAAGCCTGAGAATGCGTTATGGCAAAATTAGACATATGTGTTTGCATATTAGCGGCCTTTACCACTTCGCCGTGACACGGCAAAAAAAGGTTTTGAGATATTGGGTCTCAACAATCGCTGGGTGAATCGGATGATCCGGTGCTTGGTAAGCTTGATCAAACACTTGAACCGAGCGATCAATATGGCTGGCTGCCACCTGAATTTGGTTCAACAACGCATCGCGACTCATATGATGAGAGCAGGACGCAGAAATCAAAACACCATTAGGCGATAACAAACGCATAGCCAACTCGTTAATTCTACGGTAACCTTCCGAGCCGGATTTTAAATCTTTTTTACGTTTAACAAACGCCGGCGGATCAACAATCACCACATCAAACTTTTCCGCCTGGCCTATTAACGCGGTCATCACTTCAAACGCATTGCCTTGATAGCTGGTGACTTTATCTGCCACGCCATTAAGTTCGGCATTCACATGCACCCCGTCCAACGCGGCTTCCGAAGCGTCCACGCAGGCCACGGATTCGGCACCAGCCAATGCCGCCTGAATGCCCCAACCACCTAAATAGCTGAACACATCCAACACCCGCTTGCCTTCTACCATTTGCGCCATGCGCGCACGAGCGGAACGATGGTCATAAAACCAACCGGTTTTTTGACCGCCCAATACTGGCACCACAAATTGGGCTCCATTTTCGCGCATGATAACCTGTTCAGGCAACTCGCCATAAGCCAGCTCTTGATAACTCGGCAAGCCTTCTAATTCGCGGCTCGCCATATCATTTCGCCACACCACCGCGCGCGGATGATACAGGTTAATCAATACCTGTAAAATATCTTGTTTCACCGCTTCCATACCGGCGGTACCAATTTGTACGACAAACACATCATCAAACCGATCAATCACCAGGCCTGGTAGTCCGTCACTTTCGCCAAAAGCCAAACGATAATAAGGCTCGCTGTAAATCGCTTCACGCAGCGCTTGCGCTTGCTGTAAACGTTTTTTGAAGAAAGTTAAACCCAGCTGATGTTTAACATCACGAGTAAACACGCGTGCACAGATTAAGGTATTCGGGTTCACATAAGCCAAACCTAGCGGCTTGCCATTGCTGGCTTCTACCACCACTTGTTGACCGGCCTCAAACGACTTTAACGGCGTCGTTTGGGTGTCGACCTCGTTACTGAACACCCAAATATGGCCTTGTTTAATACGACGGTCTTCGTTTTTCTTTAAACGTAAACTTGCTAAATCAGCCATCAATTTCCGCCTGATACTCTTCTGAGTCCATTAGATCATCCAGTTCAGACTCATCATGAGGCGCGATTTTAATTAACCAACCCCCATCATAAGGCTCATCATTTATCATTTCTGGCGCGTCTTCCAGCGCCTCGTTGATCGCCACAACTTCTCCACTCACTGGCGCATGAATTTCAGACGCGGTTTTCACCGACTCAATCATTAATACATCATCGCCTTCACTGACGTCCGTGCCCAGTTCCGGAAAATTGACCCCCACAATATCGCCCAAGGCTTGTTGAGCAAAATCGGTAATGCCCACCACGACCAAACCGTCTTCATCTAAATAGGCCCACTCATGACTTTCGGCATATTTTAAGTGCCCGGGTAATACGCTCATTTTGATCTCCAGATACAGGATTAATTTAAGGTATTTATAATACCACCGCCTCGGCAAAAACAGTAATATTTTCGGATAGAGAGCCCTAAGAAACCAAGGCTTTAGAGAGGCGTGATCGATTCAAAAAATTCGATTAAAATCAGGCGTATTTAACTTGATTTCGACCTGCATTTTTAGCTTCATACAAGGCTTGATCGGCACGTTTAAGCACGGAGTTTTCGGTATCATTTAGCTGGAAACAGGTTAAACCAAAGCTACAAGTTAAACTGAGTCCAGGAATCGCTTGAAATTCATGACTGGCAACCATCACATGTAAGCGCTCGGTAATGTCCTTCGCTATGTCCATATCGGTTTCCAATAGCATGATGACAAACTCTTCGCCACCATATCGGCATAATAAATCCGAACTGCGCAAGCCACTTTGGATCAGCTTAGCTAGCTCCTGTAATACCGCATCCCCAACATCATGACCGTTTTCGTCATTAATGATTTTAAAATAATCCACATCCAGCATTAATAAACACATTGGGGTTTGATAACGTCTAAAACGGGTCAATTCCTGGCTAAGCACTTTATTGAAAAACAATCGATTACTCACACCCGTTAATTCATCGGTTTGTGATAGATGAGCCAACTGCTGCTGTGTCTCAACCAGCTCAGTAATATCGTGCATAGCGACCGTAAACTGACCAAACAGTGCTTCTGTGAGAGGTTGGATTTTGACCGCAAAATAATAGGCGCGCCCCGCTTTCATGATTTTGGCCACATGAGAATCCGCTGGGTGGTTTAACACGTGCTGAATCCAAAATATGCCATTTATTTCGGGCTGTAATAAACCTTCGCCGGGCTCAAACGTATCACACACACTTTGATACCGCTGATGAAAAGCTTGTAAATCATCAAATTCACTAAAAAAATCAAAAAAATGTTTGTTTGCATCCAGGGTGCGCGTCATATCTGTGACGTATAAAATATCGGAAGCGGAATCAATCACATCGCGAAAATAATTACGCTGAAGTGTTATTTGCTGGCGACTCAAAAAGATAAACGCCAATAAAACCAACATCACAACTACAACAATAGACACAATCAAATATCGATTTAGTAACGCATTCATATCATTAAAATTAGTTGAATCCAGCGTTTTGGCCACCAACCAGTGACCCTCAACTTCGCCAAACGCATCAAAAATAGGCACCCAAGTAATCGCCAGTTGATCTTTGTATATAAATATCTCATCGCTCAACAAGTTTTCCATACCAATCAACGTTACCAGCTCGACTAATTCATCGGCTGCATGGCTATTCACCACATAATAGTCATCAATAAACTGGTCATTACTCGGCAAGATCAACTTGGGACGATGACGTTTATCTGCCAGCACCAGCGAGCGCGTATTTTCAATATTTAAACGATCAATTAAGGGCTGAAACTGGGATACAACTTCGACCACACCCAATACTTTTGAGCCTTCAAGCACCTGCACCATGGATTTAAATGTCATAGAGAACAATCCCGTACTGACGGTCGTGGTAGGGGCTTCATGCGGGTTGTTTATTAGGTATTCAAGGTCAGTTCGAATGCCAATTAATGAATCACCTCGACGCACCGTCCAGCTTCTTTCCATGCTGATCCCATCGCGATTAATCACCTGTAACCAAATATCATTAGACGGTGTTTTAGCTTGGATACGTTGGGCTGTAGTCGCTAGTCCGGCGCTAAATTCGCAACAAGGCAAACTGAGGAGTTGTTGAACATTCGGATTTTCCGCCAACATTAACGCCAGCGCTAAGGCCGAACTTTTTTGCTCGCTAATTAGAGCATTCACCTGGGTATGAATATCTTGTTTGTGTGCGTCATAAACCGCATAACGAAGCGACTCGCTTTCTTGCTGGTATAACCAAATTTTGGACAGGATCACCAATAAGATAATCACGCTGAACAAGGCCATCAGCCATCGATATCTTTGCAATACTTGCTTCATAACGGTTCCATGCAAATTCAACCCATTTAAAATCTCACGCTTCATTTTGAACTCAAATAAACATAATTGCTTATCAATTTTGCTAATACGCATCAAAGTTTTTACTATGACTACAGATTCAATTAAGCCAATGCGCTTAAGTGAACCTGTCTACTTTAACTCCACATTGGTAATGAGGTAAAAAAGCGTTACTATAAAGCCTGGGCACCACGATTAACCCCTGATTATCTATTGACTGAGGCCATTCATGTTGTATTCACGCACCCTATTGATTGTTATCAGCTTATTTTCTTTATCCATCACCAGCCCGGTTTATGCCGATTCGCGGGCGGCTGTAGCCATGCCAGATAGCTATTCAGCTAACGTGGCACAAGCTATCTTGGATAAAGGAGGCAACGCGATTGATGCCGCCGTCGCGGCGTCTTTTAGCTTAGCCGTGACTTACCCTGAAGCGGGAAACTTAGGCGGAGGCGGATTTATGCTGATTCATGCCCAAGGCGTAACTCGGTTTCTGGACTATCGCGAAACCGCCCCACAAGCCGCACACCGAAATCTTTACCTAGATAAAGAAGGTGAGGTGATTCCATATCGTTCACTGGTTGGGTACCAAGCGTCTGGCGTACCCGGCAGCGTGATGGGTTTATGGCAAGCACACCAAACTTACGGTCAACTGAGTTGGTCGGAACTGATTGAACCGGCGATCGACTTAGCTAAAAATGGCTTTATCGTTCACCCAAAACTGGTCGAGACTGCAACCTGGTATCAAAACTGGGCCTATGAAAAAGCCGACAACTTGAATTTTTTGGACTACTTTGGAAACTTGGAAGCTGAACAGACTTTCAAACAACCTGAATTAGCGAACACTCTTAAACGCATAGCCGAACATGGAGCCGACGAGTTTTATCAAGGCGAAACTGCCCAATTAATTGCGAAACAAATGCAAGCCAATCAAGGTTTAATTACACTGGAAGACCTAGCCAACTACCAGGTCAAATGGCGCCAACCAGTGCAAGCTCGCTGGCAGGGTTATGATGTCTATTCCTCACCCCCTCCGAGTTCCGGTGGCATTGCGCTGGTGCAATTATTACAAATGAAAGCCGAGTTGTCACACGAGTTTGAAGGCGTATATCACAACAGTGCCAGCTACGTTCATCTGTTGGCTGAAATCAAAAAACGCGTGTATGCGGATCGCGCTGAGTATTTAGGTGACCCGGATTTTTACCAGGTCCCCACCGACAAGTTGATTGCGCCAAAATATCTAGTCCAACGTGCAAAAGAGGTCAATCCGATTCGCATCTCACCCACACCTGAAATTAAACCAGGCCTGGTGGAAAGCGAACAAACCACGCATTTTTCGATTTTGGATGCGCAAGGCAATGCGGTTTCGAATACCACCACGCTAAATATGCCCTTTGGCAGTGGCGTGGTGATTAAGGGTGCGGGGTTCTTAATGAATGATGAAATGGATGACTTTTCCGCCAAACCCGGTGTGCCCAACGTATTTGGCGTGATCGGTGGCGAAGCCAACGCCATTGCCGCCAATAAACGCATGCTGTCGTCCATGACACCGACGATTTTATTGCGCAATGGACAAGTGTCCAAAGTGATCGGTACACCAGGCGGTTCGACCATTATTACGAGTGTGTTTCAAGCCTTGGTGAATAACATTGAATTTGATATGACGGCGCAACAAGCCGTGGATGCCTCGCGCGTTCACCATCAGCTTTGGCCTAAAGATGAAATTGGCTTTCACCCATCGTTGGATGCCAATACGATTCAAACCTTAACAAACCAAGGTTATACCGTATCTCAACGCCGGTTTTTTGGTGATTTACAGTTTATTAGTCGTTCTCGATTCGGCGATTTAGAAGCCGCCTCCGACCAGCGCGGCCGTGGCGAAAGTCGTGTCTGGATAATAAGCGAATAAACTTAGCGCTGGCCACCATCAAGCGTCAAAGTTGAGCCGGTGCTATATGGACTGTTCATCAAATAAGTTAGCGCCTCAAAAACAACCTGCGCGCCCGGCTCAATCCCCAGTAGCGATTTTTGCAAGCGTTTTTCTCGGTAGTCCGCTTTATCGTGTTGGTTAAACATCACCAGGCCTGGTGCTATATCGTTTACTTTAATATCTGGTGCTAAAGCCTGTGCAAATGAACGTGTCATGTTTTGCAAAGCGGCTTTTGACGCGCTATAACCGATTTGATTGGCCGATCCGCGTTCAACACTCGCATCACTCAGCGAAATAATGTCTTTCAATTCGCCGTCACTTGCACGCAACAAAGGTGTCAACGCTCGGTTGAGTTCATAAGGCGTTTTTACATGCACTTGCCATTGCTGATCAAAACTGTTTTCGACCTCATCATCTAGCCATATAGAGGCATTGTGAACAATCGCACGCAAACTTTCCGCCGTTTGCCCGACCTGCTCAATAAAACCGGCTCGCTGTTTGGCGTCGGTAAAATCAACTTGAATCGCGTGTGCGCCAAGTTTTATCAACTCATCCACGCCAGGCTTGGGATTGCGAAAACTGAAAATTACTGGATAATCTTTTTCTAGTAGAAATTGCTTAGCCAAATGCAAACCAACTCGCTGGCCGGCACCGGTAATCAAAATTGCATTTTTAAGTTTCATAAGCTACCTTTTAACACCATAATAACAAGAGCATCTTGATATCTGCAAAACTAAGCCCCCGCAAAACTAACCTGGGGTTAGTTGAGATGTTCATAAGTATACCGAATTCATCACCCAGCCGATTAACCAAAGTAACTCGGTTTGGACTAAGGAGACAACATGAATCTACTCATTCTTGGCGGCACCGGTTTTGTGGGTCGCCATTTAGCCAGCGCGCTACGCCATGACGGCCATAATGTGATTCAAATGGGGCGCAGTGCTTATAACTGCATCGAGAACTTAACCGAGCTGCTTAAAGCGCAAGACGTTGTCATTCAAATGGCGGGCGCGAACATCGGCCAACGCTGGAATGAAGATTATAAACAAACCCTTTATTCCAGTCGAATCGACACCACTGAAATGCTGGCTAAGGCATTAGCTTTATTAGATACGCCGCCCAAACAAGTTATTGCGATTTCAGCGATTGGACTTTATCCACAACGCCCTTGCGGCGAACCTTTAGATGAATCCTGCCAGCAAGTGGATGATAGCTTTCTGGGTGAGTTAGGCCAAGCTTGGGAAAACGCCAGTTTAAAACTTAGCCCGGAGCCGCTTATTATGCGTTTTGGTGTGGTCTTGGGTAAAGACGGCGGCGCGTTAAAGAAAATGCTACCCGCGTTTCGGTTTGGCCTTGGCGGGCCAGTGGTTACTGGTGAACAATGTTTTAGCTGGGTTCATATTGATGATGTGGTTGAGGCTTTTCGCTGGGCGATTCAACACCCCGAACATCGCGGGGCCATCAATGTCACCGCCCCGCAACCGCTTACTCAAAAAGAATTTGGTCACACGCTGGCTAAAGTATTGCGGCGTCCATTTGGACTGCCGATGCCGGAAAAATTGCTCAACTGGCTATTTGGTGAAGGTGCGCAGGTTCTCACGCATAGCAGCTGTGTGGTGCCGACACGGCTCGAAAAACTCGGGTTTAAGTTTAAATACCCGGATGCTAAGTCAGCCTTAACCCAAATATTGAGACGTTAACGTGCCAGAATTGCCTGAGGTCGAAACCACCAAACGTGGCATCGAAAACCAAATTTGCCACAAACGAATTGTTGAAATTCAGATACGCCACACCCAGCTACGCTGGCCCGTTCCAGTTGAGCTCAAAACACGGCTACCAGGCCTGGTGGTTGAGTCGGTTAAACGACGTGGCAAATATTTATTGCTTAAAACCGCCGCTGGCCATATTTTGATTCATTTGGGTATGTCAGGGCATTTGCGGGTTCTGTCGCAATCCACCCCACCCGGCAAACACGATCACATCGACCTGGTGTTTGAAGATGGAACCTGCTTAAGATATCAAGACACTCGACGTTTTGGCGCTTGGTTATGGACAGATCAAGCGCCTGAAGATCATCCGCTACTTTCAAAACTGGGGCCAGAACCTTTATCGGACGCGTTTAATCCTGACTATCTATGGCAAGCTACGCGGGATCGTAATACCGCGATTAAGTCCTTTATGATGAACAGTCATCAGCTAGTGGGGGTAGGAAACATTTATGCGAATGAATCCTTGTTTTTAAGCGGTCTTCACCCATTAAAGCCTGCAAAAGATTTATCGAAATTAGAATGCGCTAATCTGGTCACACAGATTCGGCAGGTATTAAGTGTGGCGATTGAGCAAGGTGGCACGACCTTAAAAGATTTTCTCAGCCCAAGTGGTCGCCCCGGTTATTTTGTGCAAAAATTATTGGTGTATGGTCGTGCGGATCAACCATGTTTAAACTGCGGCACAGCGATTGAACGTGCGGTACATTTTCAACGTGCGAGTTATGTTTGTCCAATATGCCAACCTCAGCCTAAAAAAAGCCGCGCTAAGCAGGAGAAGACATCAAAATGAAACGTCCAGTATTCCTAGTTGGCCTTGTCAGCCTTGTGTTGTTAAGTGCTTGCCAAAATAAATCCGATACCCAATCCTGGCCACTAGTTGAAGACTGTGACTTACACCAACAAACCTGCCAATCGCAACAAGGCGAATCACGTGCCAGCTTAAGCATTCAACCCCAGCCAATTCCGCTAGCGAAACCTTTTCAGATTGAGGTTCAGCTCGATAATTTAGAGGCGCAAACCCTAGAGTTGGACATCTCAGGCATTAATATGTATATGGGTTACAATCGTGTCAGCCTTACAGCCAACCCTGATCAGCCCGGCCATTATACTGGCGCCTCCATGCTGGCGTTCTGTACCAATGAAGTCATGGAATGGCAAATCAGCCTTTTGCTTCAGCAAGCCGATGGAAGCCGATTGCAAATTCCGTTTAAACTCGTCACTCGAAATCGTTAACAGGGGCCACTATGAGCTTAACGAATACCGAACAAACTCAATCCGACTCTGCCAAGCCAGATCAAACTCAATCCGCCCCGCTCTTCACACGTTCTGTCGAAGACGTAAGCCAACAGTTTGACACCGATGCCCAGTTGGGTTTAAGTCAGGCGGAAGCCGAACAGCGCCTGACAAAATACGGCCCTAACCAGCTCAGCGAAACCCATGGTGTCGCGATAATCCCATTATTCCTTCGTCAGCTCAAAAACCCGCTGTTAATCGTGTTGTTTTTTGGGGCCTTGCTGTCATTTTACATCCAGCATTATGTCGATGCATTTGCGATTACCGCCATTATCCTAATCAACGCCACCATCAGTTTTATGCAAGAGTTTAAAGCGCAACGTTCGATGGATGCCTTGCGCGAGATGGCCGCCCCCAAATGCTGGGTTAAACGAGATGGCGAATGGCAGAATTTAGCCGCCGCCGACTTAGTGCCGGGTGATTTAATTAAACTCGAAACCGGCACGATTATTCCAGCCGACGCCCGTCTGGTTGAAACCGTGCAAATTCAAATCGATGAATCGGCCCTTACTGGCGAGTCGGATCCAGTCAGAAAAAATGCCAAGCCACTCAGCGACGCCAATTTAATATTGGCCGATCAAATCAATATGTGCTTTATGAGCACCTCGGTAATCCATGGTTACGCGACCGCGATCGTCACCGGCACTGGCATGAATACCGAAGTCGGTCATATTGCCGAGCTAATGGAAAGCGGTGAACAACGCTTAACGCCACTCCAGCTCCGCATTAAAAACATGTCTCACATTTTAATCTTGGCCGCACTTGTCATAGTCGCGATCATTATGGCGATGGGCTTTTTTCAGGGTATGAACCTGAGCAATATGAGCAGCATCGGCATTTCACTCGCGGTGGCCGCAATTCCAGAAGGTTTGCCGACGGTCGTCACCATTGTTTTAACAATGGGTGCTTATCAAATGATGCGCTCGAACGCGCTGGCGAAACACCTGACATCGGTCGAAACCCTCGGCTCCACCACCGTTATTTGTTCGGATAAAACCGGCACGTTAACTCAAAACAAAATGCAAGTTCAGAAAATCTGGCTGGGCGGTGAATCCTTGCGAGTGGATGGCGTCGGTTACGAACCTAAAGGTCAATTTTACAATGATGACGGCCAGCCGATCGAAGCCCACACCCACAAACCCTTAATGAAAATGCTCAAAATGTCGGCCTTGTGCAGTGACACACGCTTGGTCGAAACCGACGGCCAGTATTCGATTCATGGCTTACCCACTGAAGGTGCGATTGTCGTTGCCGCCGCCAAAGCAAAAGTCACCAAAGAACAGTTATTAAACGATTACGATATCGAACACAGCTTCCCGTTTGACTCAAGTCGAAAAATGATGAGCGTGATTGTGCGGGATGAAGACAACCAGGCCTGGTTGTATGTAAAAGGCGCACCCGATGTCATCATGAGCCGTTGCGACTACATGGTTCGACAAGGCGAAACGGTCAATTTTTCAGGTTATCAAAAAGACGCACACGAGGTGACCAGCGAGTTTGGTCGCCAGGCCTTGCGTACTTTGGCCATCGCCTTTCGAAAACTCAGTGAAGAAGACCTAGAGTCGCCCGATACCACCCTGGAAACTCAGCTCACTTTAAAAGGCATCTACGGCATCATTGACCCTCCTCGACCCGAAGCCACGCAAGCCGTTAAAGACTGCCATAGCGCCGGCATTGGCGTGGTAATGATCACTGGCGACCATGTTGAAACCGCCAAAGCCATCGCGCTCCAAATGCATATTATTGACAACGCCAACAGCTCCAGCCTGACTGGAGCCGAGCTAAATGAACTGGATGACCAACAGCTTTATGATTGCGTTAAAAACATTCGCGTATTTGCGCGTGTAACCCCCGAACACAAGCTGCGAATCGTGCACGCCTTGCAATCGCATCAAGAAGTCGTCGCCATGACAGGCGATGGAGTGAACGACGCGCCCGCTTTACGCGCGGCCGACATCGGCGTGGCGATGGGCATCAGCGGAACGGGTGTGGCAAAAGAGTCGGCCGACTTAATTTTATTGGATGATAACTTTAAAACCATTGTGACTGCGGTTCGAGAAGGACGCCGCATTTACGATAATATTCGCAAGTTTATCCGCCAAGCCCTCACCGCCAATGTCAGCGAAGTATCGGCCTTGCTGTTTGCATTTGTGCTGATTTCGGCCACCGTAGATGAAAGCGGCAACATGCTGGTGATGCTGACATTGGCCCCGTTGATGATTTTATGGGTTAACCTGGTAAGTGACGGTATTCCTGCGCTTGCGCTGGGGGTTGATGGCGCTGAAAACGATGTCATGAAACGCCAGCCACGCGCTTCGAATGAAAGCTTTTTTGCCGACCACCTCAGCCACCGAATCGTTATTCGCGGACTGGCGATGGGCGCATTGACTTATGGCGTATTTATAAGTGCCATTAACCAAGATTACAGTTCTGAGTATGCTCAGACTTTAGCCTTTATGACGCTGATTTTTGGTCAACTGTTCCATATTTTTGATGCCCGTACCTTTACCACCATTTACCAGCGTAACCCATTTAGTAATCCGGCATTACTCTGGGCGGTCGCCGGTTCGGCGGCTTTGTCGATTAGTATGGTGTACTGGTCTTGGGGTCAGACGGTGCTAGGTACAACGGCGGTGGCGTTAGAACACCTGCTGATCGTGATTGCTTTATCCGCGTTACCCACGCTGATTTTGTCGGGGATTAAGCAGCTATTCAAGGTGAAATGGCTTTAAGCGCTCATTTAGACGAATTTTTGCTGAATCGCCTTGGCGACTTCGGGGGGAACAAATTCACTCACATCGCCTTTTAAGGCCGCGATTTCACGCACCAAGCTGGATGAAATGTAGCTGAACTGTTCGGCTGGTGTCATAAACATAGTTTCGATGTGTGGCGCTAGTTTACGGTTCATCGACGCCAATTGGAATTCATACTCAAAGTCCGACACCGCTCGTAAACCACGCAAAATCACTTGCCCCTCTACTTGGTTCATAAACTCCACCAATAAACAATCAAACCCAACCACTTCAACATGTGGCCATTGAGCCGTCGCCGCTTTGGCTAATTCAATGCGTTCGTCTAAACTAAACAGTGGGGTTTTATTGCGATTATTTGCCACCGCAATAATCAAACGATCATAGACTTGCGCCGCGCGTTTAATTAGGTCAGTGTGGCCACAGGTGATCGGATCAAATGTGCCTGGATAAACAGCGGTAATCGTCATAGATTTATCTCATTAGTTATTGTGCACATCATACCTTGAGTCTTTTAAAATTGCGACGATTCCACGGGATGCCATAACGCGAAGCGTGTTTGGGCCGTGGCTTTTTCGCGATAAATTTGCCAACCGCTGGGTAAAGTTGGCCAATCCAGTTGTTTTTCTTGCTCAATATACAACCAGGCCTGGTGGTTTAACCAGCCATTTTTAAACAAGGCATCCAAGGTTGGCTGAACCAAATTTTGATTAAATGGCGGGTCAATAAACACCAGATCAAATCCTTGTTCAGCATTGTGCGCGAGATATTGCAGACTATCGGCGGTTTGTATCTTTATGGCGTGCGCCTTCAACAATTGGCTGTTTCGCGTTAACTGACGTGCTACTTGTTCGGACTTTTCTAGCATCAATACTTCACGTGCGCCACGCGATTTGGCTTCAAACCCAAGCGCGCCTGAACCAGCAAACACATCTAAGCAACGTTTGCCGGCTATCTCAAACTGTAACCAATTAAACAGGGTTTCGCGCACCCTATCTGAAGTCGGACGCAAGCCATCCTGATCCAGAACCGGCAATTTACGCCCACGCCAATCGCCGCCGATAATTCGTATAACACCACCAGGCCTGGTATTTTTGGTAGGTGCTTGGTTTGCAACCTGGGTGGTTTTTTTCATCTCAACCCACCCACATTATTCAGGCTGTCCGACCATCAATGTCAGCATTTTGTCAGCTTGAATATGACGCTGCCAAGCATCTAATACATCTTGCTTAGTTAAGGCCTCGATATGACGTGGAAACGCGTCCAAGTAGTCTAACGGTAAATCATAAAAACCGATCATACTGATATAACCCAGAATTTTGCTATTGCTGTCTAAACGCAACGGCCAGCCACCAATCAAGTTACTTTTAATGTCGGTCAGCTTTTCATCCGAAAAGTCGGTCATAAAGTCCTGTAAGGTTTGTTTAACCACTTGATCCGCTTCTAAAGCCTGACTGTTTTGGGTCGATAAACCAATCAACCAAGGTCCGGCCACCCGCATGGGTGCAAAGTAACTGTAAACGCTATAAACCAAACCGCGTTTTTCACGCACTTCTTCCACTAGTAGTGAGCCAAATCCGCTGCCGCCCAATAAATGATTGCCTAAAAACAACGCATAATAATCTGGATGACCGCGTTCAACGCCTAACTGACCCAGCATGTAATGGGTCTGTGCCGAACTAAAGTCAACCACTTCGGTTTGCGCGGTTTGTAAAGGTTTAGGTGTTAGTAAAGCAGGCGCAGGTTCCCCGGTTTTTAGTGAACGTGTAAGATGTTCAGCGATCTGCTCGGCTTGTTTGCGATCAATCGCACCCACAATCGAGACCTGAGCGTTTTTAGCCACATAATAACGTTGATAAAACGCTTTTAAATCGCGCGGTTTAATCGCTTGCACGGATTCAATATTACCTGCGGTCGGATGGGCATAAGGATGGTCGGCATACAAGGCCTGCCAGAAAGCCAAACTTGCTACTTGATTGGGTTGCTCTTCGCGCTGTTTTAACGCTTGAATCAAACGCGCTTGATCACGTTCAAATATCGCTTTAGGAAAAGTCGGTTGCGCCAATACTTCGGCAAACAAGTCCAGCGCGGGGCTCAGCAAGTTTTCTCGCGTTAAGCTACGCAAATTAAAACTGGCCGAATCCCGACTCGCTTGGCCACCAAATTGCGCGCCTAAGTTATTAAAGCCGATCGAGATTTGTTGCTCGTCTTTTTGCTTTGTGCCCGCTGACAACAAGGCCGACGTTAAATTCGCCAGGCCTGGTTGCGAGGCATCACGCGCACTACCGGCATCAAAGCTCACTTCAATATCGACCATCGGCAGTTGAGGCGCTTCAACAAACAGTACTTTCACCCCTTTTGCCGTCTGCCAGGTTTGAATGTCGATCGACGCCTGAGAAAGGCTAAAGACGATTGAGCCAATGGCGAAAACTAAAACGTGCATAATTTTTTTCATCAGTGCATTCTCCCGCTAAATTCAGGTTTTGGGGTAGGTTTGCGATTGGTTTCACCGCTTGGGCGTAAAATTCCAACCGTCAAATTATCCGCGTGCAAAACTTTTTTAGCCACCGCTTGAATTTGCTCAGGCGTGACGCTACGTAAGTTTTCGACCCAATGTTGCATCGTATCGGCTGGCAAGCCCACACTAACCATAGAGCCGATACTGTTCGCTTGGGATTGAATCGAATCTTGCTGATAAACATATTGGGCTTCGGCCTGCGCCAACACCCGAGCTAACTCGGCTGGCTGAATCGGCTCGTTTTGTAAGCGCTCAATTTCCGCCAATATAGCGGCTTCAAGCGTTTCTATGTCAACCTCGGCTTGTGGCTGGGCACTGAATAAAAATTGCGCGCCTAAGCGGCCAGTTGACCGATAAAAAGCGCCGATTGAACTGGCGATTTTTTGATCTCGAACCAAAGATTGGGTTAAGCGCGCACTATCATCGCCATCTAACACACTCGCCAGTACGGCTAAAGCATAAACTTCTTGAAGGTCCTGCGCGGTGACTAGGCTTGGCGCATGGTAACCCATAATAATATTCGGCACTGGCGTGGCGTCTTTTAACTCGAAACGGCGCTGACCTTGTTGCTCAAGTTCAAACTGGGATTTAGGGGGATTGATGGTTCGAGGAGGATAAACACCATAGGTTTTTTGAGCCAGTTTAACCACGGTTTGCGGATCGACATCACCCACTACCACCAAAGTCGCATTATTGGGCGCATACCATTGACGATACCAGTCTTTTAAATCTTGCAGCTCATAATTTTCAATATCTTTCATCCAACCAATGACCGGATTGCGTTCTGGGCTACTTAAATAAGCCGTCGCTTTAAACTGCTCAAATAACTTAGAGCTCGGTCTATCTTCCACCGACCATAATCGCTCTTGTTTGACCACATTGCGCTCGGGCTGAAATTGCTTGTTGGTTAACGACAAGTTCGCCATACGATCCGATTCAAGCGTCATGACTTCTTCTAAATGTTGTGTTCCGACCACTTGAAAATAGGCCGTATAATTGGCTGAAGTAAATGCATTTTCTCGCCCACCCATTTGGGAAACCCGCTTGGAGAACTGACCTGGCTCGACCGAATCCGTACCTTTAAACATCATATGCTCAAGCATGTGTGACACACCAGTTAGGCCATTGGGTTCATAATTGGCACCCACTTTATACCAGATCTGGTGCACCACAATGGGTGCACGTGTGTCTTGCTTCACCACCACTTGCAGACCATTTTCGAGCGTGGTTTCAAACAGTTCGGCTTGTGCCATCACACTCAAACTGAGGCCAGTTAACAAAACGATACCGCTTATTATTGGACTTACTGATCGCATTAATTTGGACTTCATCGGCCAACTCCCCTATAGCTTCTTGGCTGTGTGAATTAGGTTTTTCGCGTTTTTCATTTATAATGGTCGGATTGCCATTTTACAAGTGAAACCCCGCACGGGTTCCATCATAAGCTCATGAGGAAACTATGTTTAGTTTTTTACGCAAAAAAGATCAAGATACGGCCACAGACCAGACCGAAAAACCCGAAGCACAAAGTGACGCCTACCCTTTAGAAAACCAAGCGCAGGAGCCAGAAACGACCACCAGGCCTGGTGTGTTTGCGCGTTTAAAAAGCCAACTTAGTAAAACCCGCAAAGTCTTGAATGATGGGCTGGCGGACTTGGTACTGGGCAAAAAAGAAATTGATCAAGACCTATTAGACGAGCTGGAAATGCTACTGCTCACTGCCGATGTTGGCATAGACGCGACTGATCACATTATTCAAAACCTAACCCAGCAGGTTTCGCGTAAAGAACTGAAAGATTCTCAAGCGTTAATTGATTCGTTAAAAATTCAACTGCGTGCGATATTAGAACCGGTTAGCCAGCCTTTAACGCTGGTTAAATCTGATAAACCCTTTGTGATTTTAATGGTCGGGGTCAATGGGGTCGGTAAAACCACAACCATTGGTAAGCTGGCGAAAAAGTTTCAGCAAGAAGGTAAATCTGTGATGTTGGCCGCCGGCGATACCTTCCGTGCGGCGGCGGTTGAGCAGTTGCAAACTTGGGGCGAACGTAACCAAGTGCCCGTAATTGCGCAAGGCACAGGCTCCGACTCCGCCGCGGTTATTTATGATGCGATTCAATCCGCTCAAGCACGCAAAATTGACGTTTTGATTGCGGATACTGCTGGGCGTTTGCATACTCAAAGTAACCTGATGGAAGAACTTAAAAAAGTCAAACGCGTGATGTCTAAAGTCGATGCCAGCGCACCGCATGAAGTGATGCTAGTGTTGGATGCCAGTACCGGACAAAACGCGCTTAGCCAAGCGAAACAGTTCCATGAAGCCATGGGATTAACTGGCCTGGTGATTTCAAAATTGGATGGCACCGCTAAAGGCGGGATCGTGTTTTCACTGGCTCAGCAACTGGGGATACCGGTTCGTTTCATCGGTGTCGGTGAAACCATTGATGACTTGCGTGTTTTTAACGCGAATGAATTTACCGATGCCTTATTTGAAACACAAGCCTAACGCAATCGGAATGTCGGCATGTCAAACCCGGACCTAAACAGCCAAGAAAAACATCAAGCGTATAAAACCGGCTACCGGTTTGGCCTAAAAGGGCGGAGTTTAAGTCACATTCCGAGTCAAATTCGCGGCAACACCCAATTACGAAGTTTGTATGATCAAGGCTGGCAAGAAGCCCAACAAGAAATGATGGCCGGTGATAAGTACGATAAAAAAAACTACATACGTCATCGCGTGATATGGATTGTCATGACCGCACTGGCGGGTATCATTACCGCCTACCTGATTATTCAAAACAGCCAGGTTGATTTACCAGATGCGCCCAGTAAACAAGCGGCCCCTGTCGTTAAGACCTCTACTTTGATACCTATCAATACTCCAGCAGATTGGGAGTCGGTTGATAGTTCGTCTCTTAGCTTGCTATCGGACCAGGAACGCCTAAGTTTGTCGGAGGTAAATCAAGCCCATCCGGTTATACCCAAACAAGCCGTTAAGCCTCTCAATCAAGAGTTTAAGGTTAGTCTGTATAATGGTGATAATGCAGAACAAAAATTTACAGCTGGAGCACATCTACCCAAATATGTCCGTCAGCTTATATTGGAAGTAGATACACATGATTTTAATAAGCCGATGGCCTTAACAATTCGTTGGCTGTGGCAGCGCCATTTAATACAAACTCAAAACTGGCCAGCGGAACGCTCGATTATTCAATCTAAACAATCGCTGTTTAGTGCTCAACAAGGGGCCTGGGCCATTGAAATACTTGACCCTTCAGGCCAACTAATTTACCTTTACGAATTTAGTTATGTTCAATAGAAATATAGGAATATTATGCTTAGCCACTTTATAACCAGGCTTAACCTGCCGAAGATGAGCATCTGGTTTTCAACTGGGGTTATATTAATAACCTTATCGGGTTGTTCAAACACGCCACCGGCCGCCTCAGCGCAGGACAATATTTGTGACATTATTGAACACGATCGCCACTGGTATTATGCCGCCAAAAAGTCGGAGAAAAAATGGGGAACCTCCGTACCGATCCTCAAAGCTTTTGTCTACCAAGAGTCTCGATTTGTTCACAATGCCCGCCCGCCACGTGAATACGCATTGGGTTTTATACCCTTACCGCGCCGCTCCAGTGCTTATGGTTTTGCTCAGGCTCAAAACCCCGCTTGGCATGATTACCAAAAAGCAACCAACAACTACTCGGCTCGACGTAATAATAAATACGATGCACTTGATTTTATTGGCTGGTATAACAGTGTATCAAACAAGCGTAACGGCATTTCGCTTGGCGATCCTTACAACCTGTATTTGGCTTACCATGAAGGCAACGGTGGCTACTCCCGTAAAACCTACAATCAAAAACCTTGGCTACTAGATGTAGCAAAGAAAGTTCGCAACCAGGCCTGGCGTTATGAAAACCAACTTAAATCCTGCCAAGTTGCCCCTAGAATTTGCTTATGGCCATTTTGCTAAGCGGTAATGACTAAGGTTCTCATAATAAAAAACCCACCGTAAGGTGGGTTTTTTTATACTCTGTATAACCTAGTTTGTAGGATACGAATTAATCTTTGTAACGTTCAACCACTAAAGACGCGTTTGTGCCACCGAATCCAAAGCTGTTACTCATGATACGGTTTAAGCCAGCATTCTCAATCGTTTTAGTCACAATTGGCATGCCTTCGCACTCAGGGTCAAGGTTCTCTATATTAATCGATGGTGCAATGAAGTCATTTTCCATCATAATTAAGCTATAAATTAACTCATGAACGCCCGCAGCACCTAATGAATGGCCAGACATAGCTTTAGTTGAACTGATTTTTGGAATATTATCGCCAAACACCTCACGTACCGCGGCCATTTCTTTAGTATCACCAACGGGTGTACTCGTGCCATGCGGATTAATGTAGTCCACCGGCCCTTTAACAGTACTTAAGGCTTGCTTCATACAACGAACCGCACCTTCTCCAGATGGCGCAACCATGTCATAGCCATCCGAGTTCGCGCCATAACCTGTAATCTCAGCATAAATTTTTGCACCACGAGCCAAGGCATGTTCGAGTTCTTCAACAACAACCATGCCTCCGCCGCCGGCAATAACAAAACCATCACGATCTGCATCATAAGTACGCGATGCTTTATCGGGCGTATCGTTATATTTAGTCGACAATGCACCCATGGCATCAAATAACACAGACATAGTCCAATGCAGCTCTTCACCACCACCGGCAAACACGACATCTTGCTTACCAAGCTGGATTTGTTCTACTGCTGTGCCGACACAATGTGCACTGGTTGAGCAAGCGGAACTGATCGAAAAATTAACGCCTTTAATTTTAAATGGCGTAGCTAAACAAGCTGAAACAGTACTGCCCATGGTACGAGTTACCATATAAGGCCCTACACGTTTAACACCTTTTTCGCGTGCAATTTCTACCGCTTGCGTGGAGTTTGAATTTGATCCTCCTCCTGAGCCAGCGATAATGCCGGTACGCTCGTTAGAGACCATCTCTGGTGCCAAACCTGCGTCGGCAACCGCCTGTTCCATCGCAATATAACTATAGGCGGCGGCATCACCCATAAAACGTAATTGCTTACGTGGAATCAAGGCTTCAAAATCAAGGTTCTTAACCGCGCCATGAACTTGAGAACGTAGACCATTCTCAGTGTATTCTGGAGCACTTACGATGCCTGATTTACCGGATCGTAAAGACTCCATCACTTCTTGTTTATTGTTACCAATACTGGAAACAATGCCTAAACCTGTAATAACTACTCGTCTCATAATTAAAACGCATCCGTGTTAGTAAATAATCCGACTTTTAGGTCATTGGCGCTATATATCTCACGACCATCAACAAATAAGTGTGCATCACCAATGCCCATATAAAGTTTACGCTTAATCACACGCTTCATATTAATAACATATTCAACTTTTTTAGCGGTTGGTAACACTTGACCATAAAACTTGACCTCACCCGAACCTAAAGCGCGACCGCGACCAGGACCACCGGTCCAACCTAGGTAAAAGCCAATTAACTGCCACATAGCGTCTAAACCAAGACAACCAGGCATAACCGGGTCTTCATTAAAGTGACATTCAAAAAACCATAAATCTGGATTTACATCGAGTTCTGCACGAATTTGTCCTTTGCCGAACGTACCGCCCTCTTCCGAGATATGTGTGATGCGATCAAACATCAACATCGGTGGCTTCGGCAATTGCGCGTTGCCAGGACCAAATAATTCTCCGCGGCCACAAGCTAAAATTTCTTCTTTAGTAAAACTCGATTGTTGTTCCATTACGTCTTCCAAGTAATAATTAGTTGGAGCATTATACCAGTCTGGATAAAACCAGTAAAACTTGAATAATAAATTGCGGTGTTTTTAGGTATTTTTTTATGATGAATAGCAAGAAATGTGAAATGAATGGTGCCGACAGAGAGACTCGAACTCCCAACCTACTGATTACAAATCAGTTGCACTACCAATTGTGCTATGTCGGCAATAGGGCGGTATTATAAGGCTTATAACTTTGTTGTCAACGCTATTCTATAAAAAATCATTGATAATCTTTAGAGATCAAAAAAAAGTGTAATCCTTGCAGAACAAGGTTTGGTTGGAATAACCAATCATCCCCAAGGCTCTCAACAAAAACATTAGACCCTCCCCCCGTTAAAAACACTAAGGGCACTTGATCATTTAACAGTGTTTTTTTTATTATTTGAACATGCTCTCTAATAAAATGAACAATCAAATAATGAATACCAGATAACATTGCATCGTTTGTACTTTTCCCCAATAATGGGAAACTGCGAGTGAAAGCATTAAATTGAGCATTAGTGGCTAATTTACTTGATTCACCCTTTAAACTCTCTAGCATTAAATCCGTACCAGGAACAATCAAACCGCCTAAATGATGACCAGACTGATCAATACAATCCAAGGTTATCGCTGTACCAATATCGACCACGATGCAGGCACTCTGGGATAACTGGTATGCGGCCCCCATAGCTAACAATCTATCAATACCTAGTTGCCTTGGATTTACGTAACTACTTGTTACGCCAAGTAATACTTTAGGGGACTCTATTAATCGGACATCAGCACCAGAACATCTTGATAATAGTTTGCAAAAAGGTGACACAAATTCTGACTTACCTACACTTGCAATCAGCACAGTTTTTGGATGAGTACGCTCGGAGATGGTTTTATATATTACTTCGATTAGCTCTGCTGGCGTTAAAGCCGAATAATCCAAACTTTCTCCGCTAATGTACTTGTTCTTAAAAACATAACTCCACTTTACATTGGAGTTACCGAAGTCAATCAACCAGTTCACAGTCTATCCTTTTTACGTAACGAAACCATACCCGATGTTAACTCAACTGTACCTTGATCAGATACATTATTAATAGTTTTAATTAAAAGACTACCCGAGTCTGAAACTCCAAGATAAAGGCCTTTATCAAATGACCACCCTTTCAAATTAACAAGTTCACCAATTTGAAAATAATCAGAATTATTCCAGTTTGACTTATCAGATACCCATTTTTCAGGCTGGTACGAATCCGCAGTCTCTAGTAAAGCTTGAACCAACTTGAATGTTAAATCATATTTATTTTGACCTTCACTTAAAGGTACTCCCTTTGCACAATAATCTGAAAACTGATGTTCAAAACTTCCGGTATTAACTCCTAGTCCAATAACTAACCAACATAAATGATCAGTTCTATTTACCACTTCAACCAACAATCCCGCTACCTTTGAATCATCCATATAAATATCGTTCGGCCACTTGACTTTATAATCGTGCCCAGTATTAATCGCTAATGATTGTTTTACACGCAAGGCCAATAACTGACTAAACCCCTGCAGTTGATTAATTGGACAGTTGATAGGTAATAATAAGGAAAAGGTAATGGATTGCTGGTCTGATTCCCAGTGAGACTCTCGTTGTCCATAACCATTTGTCTGAATATCAGCAATACAAAGACTCGGGATCAAAGTACTTTTTGCCTTATATTTTAAAAATTGGTTGGTTGAAGGAATAGAGCCAAAAAAGTCTACAGACAAATTAGGAAATCCAACTTTGAACAGTTCCATTAAAAACCTTAAGTTATTCTAGGCAAAAAAAAACCCCTCATGCGAGGGGTTTTTAGATGTATGGAGCTTGGCGAT
>NZ_JACUTY010000109.1 GCF_014859555.1 Thiomicrospira sp.
AGTTTCAACTCGACAACCCAGCCGTTCGGTTAAAACCGAACCTACATCACCACCAGCGTAGGTCGAGTTTCAACTCGACAATCCAACCGTTCGGTTGAAACCGAACCTACATCACCATCATCGTAGGTCGAGTTTCAACTCGACAACCCAAGCGTTCGGTTAAAACCGAACCTACATCACCACCACTGTAGGTCGAGTTTCAACTCGACAACCCAACTTGAGCATAACCACCAGCGTCAGATGATACAACACCCCTGCCAATTCAATGCGTAAAGGCCTTGCCATTCGCAGTCCTTACTAAGGTAAGCTTTATTGCCGATTAAAATAAACCAATTCGAGCGTCAAATGTAAGGCCTGATCCCGTCACCCTCGCTACTCTTTAAGTAAACAAACCTCAGCTTTCAGCATCACCTTTTCAATTGCCTCACAAGTCAGATCAATCTGACCTTCTGTTAAAGTCGGATGAACCAAAAACATCAAAGCCGTTTCACCCAACTCTTGAGCAACAGGCAACCGCTCTTTGGGCTTAAAATCGGTATTATCAAAAGCGTGTTCTAAATACACCTCAGAGCAAGACCCTGAAAAGCACGGTACACCTAGTGCATTAATTTCGGCCATAATCCGATCACGATCCCAACCAGGCTTAAGCTTTTCTGGCTCGACAAATACATAACACTTATAAGCCGCATGTTGAATATCAGCCGGAATATCCGGTACACGCAGACCTGGTTGTTGATGACACACCTCCCAAATACGCTCAGCGTTTGCTAAGCGCTTCGCAGTCCAATCTGCCATGCGTTTTAACTGAATGCGCCCAATCACTGCTTGCATTTCTGTCATCCGCCAATTAGTACCAAACGAATCATGCAACCAACGAAAGCCTGGCGGGTGCTGTCGCTCGTAAACCGCTTCCCAACTTTTACCATGGTCCTTAAATGACCACATTTTCGACCAAAGCCGACGGTCATTGGTCGTCACCATGCCACCTTCACCTCCGGTGGTCATAATCTTATCTTGGCAAAAACTCCACGCACCAATATGCCCAATTGATCCCACCGACCGACCTTTATACTTTGCACCGTGCGCCTGCGCACAATCCTCAATTACAAATAAGCCAAACTCATCTGCCAGTGCCATCATGCCATCCATATCACACGGCCAACCCGCCAAATGCACACACATAATAGCCTTGGTATTAGGTGACAACCCTGCACGCACAGATACCGGCGTAATATTCTGCGAAACGCCTGATACATCGGCAAACACCGGCTTCGCACCAGCATTCACAATCGACGACACTGATGCCAAAAAAGTGCGCGACGTCACAATCACTTCGTCACCTTTGCCAATTCCCAGTGCTTTCAATGCCACATCCAACGCCAAGGTTCCATTCGCTAGCGCCACGGCATAATCTGTGCCACACCAAGTGGCAAACTCTTTCTCAAACTCACGACATTCCTGCCCTGTCCAATAATTCACGCGATTGGACAATAACACTTGAGATACCGCATCCGCTTCTTCTTGCGTAAAGGACGGCCAAGGGGAAAATTTTGTATTTAGCATTTATAACTCATCTTATTTTTTACTCTAGCTGGCACACCCACCGCAACCACATTATTTGGAATGTTTTCTATAACAACGGCACCAGCACCGACTACTACATTTTCACCAATTTCTATACATTGTTTAACGTTTGCACCGATGCCAATCCATGAACCTTGGCCAATTCGCACTGCGCCAGCCAAATTTACCCCTGGACTAACATGCACACCAGGCTCAACGACACAATCATGATCAAGCGTGCAAGCCGTATTTAAAATGCAGCATTCATCTATTTTTACAAAAGGATTAACAACCACACCCGCCATTACGACCGTGCCTGAAGATATTTTAGCGTAACGACTTACAATTGCCATCGGATGAATAAGACAAGGTAAAGTGACACCATGCTTATCAAGTAACTCATATTTTTCTAAACGAATGTCATTATTACCAATTGCAATAAAACATCCATCAAAGTCATCCAAATTTTTTAGTAAATCTTCAGTCTTACCAATAACTTGCCAAACCTCTAATTTGCTAACACTAGGATAAGCATCGTCAAAAAAAACAACAGACCAGCCTAACAATTCAGCAATTTCCGCGACCACTTTGCCGTGACCACTCGCTCCTAAAATCGCCAGACGTTTCATTTATCTAAGCTACCGGTAAACTTTGGCATCGTCGCCTCGCCTTGTGCCGAAATTCCATCGCGCACAAACACTTTTTTTAGTGTTAAAAAGATAATCTTAATATCCAACCACAGCGATTGGTTATCGACATACCACACATCATATTCAAATTTTTGTTCCCAGCTAATCGCATTACGACCATTCACTTGTGCCCAGCCGGTAATACCCGGCCTGGTTTCATGGCGGCGGGCTTGTTCGGCGGAATACAAAGGTAAATATTCCATTAACAACGGACGCGGTC
>NZ_JACUTY010000110.1 GCF_014859555.1 Thiomicrospira sp.
TAATCGCCGCTTTAACCGCAGACAGAAACGCAATTTCTTTTTTAAGCGGTTCAGCTTCATCCAAAGTGCCGCACAAAGTAAACGCTTTATTAATCGCCGCCATAACGTCTAAATAGCGTTTTTTGCCATCTTCTAATCCCAGAATATGATTCATCGCACCCGGTAAAAGGTTTAAGGCTTTGGTTTCATAATCACTGTAATCAAAACCATGGAAAAGCCCACGAACGATATCCATTTTTTCCTGCAAAATAGCAAAAGCTTCAGCGGTATCTAAGGTCGGCGCACCTTTACCTTTAGAGTCGGTATAGGTTTTTAACGCCTGTTTAAGTTCATTGGCAATCCCAATGTAATCGACCACTAAGCCACCTGGCTTATCTTTAAACACGCGGTTTACACGGGCAATCGCCTGCATTAAGTTGTGACCCTTCATGGGTTTGTCGATATACATGGTGTGGCAGTTGGGTGCATCAAAACCTGTCAGCCACATATCACGCACAATCACCAATTGCAGTGGGTCATTAACGTCTTTAAAGCGTTTTTCAAACAGCTTTTTAGTTTCTTTGTTATAAATGTGATTCTGTAGTTTCGCTTTATCCGATGCCGAGCCTGTCATCACAATTTTAATCGCACCTTTGGCGGGATCAGGGTCATGCCATTCAGGTTTAATCGCCACAATCGCATCATACATATCGACACAGATTTCACGGCTCATACAGACAATTAAACCTTTACCCGGCATGGTAGACGTGCGTGTTTCAAAATGCTGCACTAAATCTTTGCCTACTTGCTCTATGCGGGGTGCGCTGCCGACCAGTTTTTCTAACGCCGCCCATTTGGATTTAGTTTTTTCACGAGTAGGGATGTCTTCTTCATCTTCCATTACCTCTTCAATCTCGTCGTTTAAGGCTTCAATATTAGCCTCGTTAATATCCAGTTTAGCTAAGCGAGATTCGTAATAGATCGGAACGGTTGCGCCATCATCTACCGCATCTTGAATGTCATAAATAGACACATAACCGCCAAATACCGCACGTGTGTCTTTGTCATCAGCCGAAATCGGTGTGCCAGTAAAACCAATAAAAGAGGCTTGGGGCAGGGCATCACGTAAATGTTTGGAGTAGCCAAAGCTGTATTCGCCGGTTTTAGTATTAAGTTTGGCTTTATCACCATATTGACTGCGGTGTGCTTCATCGCTGATCACCACAATATTGTGGCGTTGGCTTAAAACAGGGTGGTGGGTTTCTTCCGCCAATAACGCAAACTTTTGCACGGTGGTAAAAATAATCCCGCCCGATTGGCGCGAGGCCAAAATGTCGCGCAATTCATCACGATCCCCCGCTTGAATCGGGGTTTGTTTTAAGGTTTCAGACGCCATGCTAAAGGTATTAAACAATTGACCATCTAAATCATTCCGATCCGTCACCACTACAATCGTGGGATTATTCATCTCAGGTTGGGCTAACAGTTTGCCCGCATAACAGACCATAGAGATGGATTTACCCGAACCTTGCGTATGCCAAATCACGCCCGCTTTACGCGAGCCAGGAATCACTTCGTTACCATAATTCGCACGCGGTTCGGCGGCCACGTTTTTTACTTGTTGCGATGCAATTAACGTGGCTTTAACCGCTTCACGCACCGCATGAAACTGGTGATAACCAGCAATCTTTTTAATGGTTTTATCGCCATCCTGCTCAAACAGCACAAAGAAGCGAATGTAATCTAACAATAGTTTGGGCTTAAAAAAACCTTTAACCAAGGTTTCTAGGCGATATTCAAACAGCGGTTGGTCATTTTCGCTGGCGACGGTTCGCCAAGGTAAATAACGCTCTTTATTCGCGGTTAAAGACCCAATGCGGGCATTTAAACCATCGCTGACGACCAAGGCCTCGTTAAAGGTAAACAAGTCGGGGATTTGATCTTTATAGGTTTGTATCTGTTGGTAAGCCTGCCAAATATCCGCATGGCTATCAGCGGGGTTTTTAAGCTCAATTACGGCCAAAGGCAAGCCATTAATAAATACAATCAAATCTGGGCGGCGATTCCCTTTTGTGCCGATAATAGTAAATTGATTGACCACCAAAAACTGATTATTGGCGGTGTTGCTAAAATCAATTAACTGCACATAATCGGTTTTGTCTTTGCCGTCTTGTTTAAAGCTAATCTTCACGCCTTCTAATAACCACTGGTGAAAGGTTTTATTGTTTTTAATCAGGACAAGGGTTTCAGGCTTGGCAACTTGCTGCGCCACGTTTTCTAAAACAGAAGAGGGGATATGCGGGTTAATGACCTGAAGTTGCGCTAATAAGCGACCAAACAGAACAATCTGGCGGTAATCACTGCGTTCTGGCGCGTCACCATCGGGTGCGATGTTATAGCCATTAGCATAGTCATAACCGATGGATTGAAACCACTCAAGGCAAAGTTGTTCTAGTTGGTCTTCAGTAATCA
>NZ_JACUTY010000111.1 GCF_014859555.1 Thiomicrospira sp.
ATCTGAAAAACTTGGCGTTGCCAGAATGAATCAGGGGTTAATCGAGGTGCCCATACTAAAATCGCCGTGGCTTTGAGCTTTTAGCGTATGACTCTTGGATGCTGAATTAATTAAGCCGCTTTGTGAATTTCGACTAAGTCATTAACCGCGTGCCAGCTGGCGTAACCGAGTAATGGCATTACAATTAACATACCCAAACCAAGCGACATGATGCCTACAATGAGCATAAAGCCAATTACAAGTGCCCAAGCGGTCATGACAAGTTTGTTGTTCACCACAATTTTAAAACTTAAAATCATGGCGGAGATCGCGCCAATGTGATTGTCTCGTAATAATAATGGAATCGTGACTACGCTGATGGCAAATACAAAGGCGGCTATTATTACGCTATGGCCGACAAAAAAAATCAAGAAAGCTAAGCCTTCTGGTGTCGCGAGGAACCCCGTTACTCCCATGCTACTATCAACGATTAATAAGGAACTTGCCCCAAGCACAATCGCGACAACAAATGGCATAGCGTTTATCCCAATGGCGGCAATGATGACTAAGCAGATGGCAAAAAGGCCGAAATTCGATTTTTTCCCTTTCCACGCGACCATCGATGAGGCTAATGAAGGCTTTTTTCCTCGCTCCAGTTTGTGTGCGGTGTAATACAGGCCGGTCGCCAGAAATGGTGATAAAACAATAAATACTACCGCAATGGTTAGCATTTGAATGGGCTGATATTGAACGGCAAAGAACATCATGACGACCGATAAGGCCATGACTAGGCCATAAAAAAGCGAAATGCCGGGCGCATGTGCCATGTCGAGCCAGCCTTTTTTCAGCCAGTGTCCAATATGGGATAATTGGACATCGTGTGAAATGATATGTTCTCCTGCTTCAGTATAGTGATCGTGCTCTTGTTCATTTGTTGGTATAGCTTTGTTGATAGGCATGATGCCCTCCTTACCTTGATTTACATCAAAGGTTAAGCGTTTTGTATCAAAGTAAAACTTAAATAGATTAAGCCTTTCCTCCACCTTATCAGAACCTGATGGTGCTAGGTAATAGAATCTATGCGAGACAACGCTAGCTTAGCTTATAAACAAGGATGGCGAACCACCAGGCCTGGTGGTGCGGATTCACTATTGGGTTTTATTGGATTTTTGCGTTTAAGTGGTGGGGGCGAAGCTCTAATAATGAGTTTAGCGTTGCGTCTGCAAGCTTTCGCATAGCGGCGTGGTCATCGGGATTAGAGGGTATTCCGATAACCTTTAAGCCAGCGGCTTTGGCGGCTTTTGCCCCTGAAATTGAGTCTTCAAGCGCGAGCGCGAACTTGGGCGAAACATTCAGTCTTTTGACCGCTTGCAAATATATATCTGGTGCGGGCTTTTGGGTTTGGACATTTTCGGAGGATACGATGCAGTCGAACAGATCAATACAATTGAGGGTTTGAGCGACGGTATGACATAAACGTAATGGCGCATTGGACGCGAGTCCGATTTTTAAGTCCAAATCGTGACAAAGTCCCAAGGCCTCGAAAAAGCCCGGTTTGGCTTGGCATTGATTTTTTAACATGATCTCAACTTCATCTATTACAGATTGTTCGGCCTGATGTTTGGGCGGATGAAGCCAAGGTGACTTGTCGTACCAAAATTCGGTTACGGCTTGAGTGGTTAAGCGGGCGGTTAAGCGCTGATCCTTGTCAGTGACTTCACAACCCAGAGCCGAAAAAACGCTGAATTCCGCTTGTTTCCAGAAAGATTCAGCATCAATAATCAAACCGTCCATATCGAAGATCACGGCTTGTAGTCGATGATGGCTCAAACGTTTTTCTCCATAATGTGGGTGGGTTGGCCGTCTAAACTGGTTTGGTTTTTTTCTTGCCAGTATTGCTCAATGCCATCATCGCCTTTTTTGACCGCCCATTCGTTGAGTTGTTCGCGGTCTTCGACATAATCAAAAAACGGCACACCCATGCCGCAAGAAGTTTGCACTAAATCAATGTCCAATAAAAACAATTGGCGTGTGCCCGGAAGCGGGTGAAATAAACGATACAGTTCGTTCCATTGAGGGTCTTTTTGATGCACGACTTTGGCGGTGCCATAGAGTCGTAAAATCAAAGGCGCGCCTTCAAACGCACAAAACATCAACGTCATGCGTGGGTGTTGCTGAACGTGAGCAGAGGTCTCGTTGCCGCTGCCGGTAACGTTTAACCAAGCCACTTGATTTGGCGTAATCACCCGCAGAGAATCCAGGCCTTTAGGCGACACATTTACACGGCTATCTTTGGTCGCGGTGCCAACAAAGTAGATTTTTTGCTGTTCAATAAAGCGAATCAACTTATCCGTTAACGCATCGAGTTTCGTTGCCATGACTTTTCCTTTCAGATTTTTAACTAACCACCAGGCCTGGTGGTTAGGCTTTTTTAAAGACCACAACATCGTTATGCG
>NZ_JACUTY010000054.1 GCF_014859555.1 Thiomicrospira sp.
GGCATGATTGCGCTCACTATTTTTATGCTAATGGTGATTGCCGCGATGGAACCTGCGACCGCCGCCATTTTAAAAGATTTGGTGGATCGAAGTTTGATTGAAAAAGATCCAGACAGTTTTTTAATCTTACCCCTGATGCTTGCCGGCGTGTTTATTGTTAAGGGTATAGCCGAATACTTTAGTAAAGTCGCAAGCCAGTGGATTGCACAAAAAGCCATTCTGCAAATTCGCGCCGATATGCATCGCAAAATGCAGTTTTTGCCTTTGCCTATCTTTCAGCAGTATTCGACCGGCACCTTAATGTCGAAAATCACCTATGATGTCGCACAAACCAGTAACGCTTTATCCGAGGCCTGGATTGTTATTATTCGTGACTCTTTGATTGTATTGGCGCTATTTGGCTACATGCTTTATATCTCGTGGGAATTAACCTTACTGATGCTATTAGTCGGGCCAGTCGTGGCCTGGATTATTAATAAAGCCAGTAAATTAATGCGCCAGTCGAGTAAACACATGCAAAGCAACATGGGCCAACTCACCCACCAACTCGAAGAAGGCCTGGTTGGCCACCGCGACATTAAAATGTACGGCGCCGAAAACTATGAACAAACCCGTTTTCACCACACCGCCAACGAATTATTTAAAAACACGCTAAGGGTTACCAAAGTCGCGGCGTTAAATGTTCCCTTGGTGCAAGTATTGGCCGCCTTAGCTTTATCCGGCGTGATTTATATTGCGATGCAATTATCCGCGCAGGATGCCTTTACCCCTGGCGAACTTTTATCTTACATTACGGCGATGGCATTAACCTTTGAACCGATTCGTCGTTTAACCAACGTCAACCTGGTAATTCAAAAAGGCATGGCGGCTTCGGAAAGTATTTTTGAATTATTAGATCTACCGGAGGAAGCCAACCCTGGTCAATTACGCTCGGTTATCCAAGGTAAAATTGAATTTAAAAATGTCAATTTTCAATATTTAAATAGTGACAACCTGGCGTTAAAAAACTTTAGTTTAGACTTTCCACCTTACAAAACTACCGCCCTAGTTGGCCAATCCGGCAGCGGTAAAACCACCTTGGTAAACTTGATTGCGCGTTTTTATTTGCCAAGTGATGGTGAGATTTTATTAGATGACACGCCTTTAAATAAGTTTGACTTAAACCATCTACGCCAACAAATTGCGTTTGTTAGCCAAAATGTGGTGTTGTTTAATGACTCTGTGCGCGCCAATATTGCTTACGGTCATACTGAATACGATGAACAAGCCATTATTCAGGCGGCGAAGGATGCACATGCTTGGGAGTTTATTGAAAAGCTGCCGCAAGGTTTAGATACGACCATTGGAGATAATGGTGCATTGTTATCCGGCGGTCAACGCCAACGCTTAGCGATTGCGCGCGCGTTCTTAAAAAATGCGCCTATCTTAATTTTAGATGAAGCCACCTCGGCTTTAGATAATCAAAGTGAAGCGATGATTCAAGTGGCGATGGATAAATTGCGCCGTGATCGCACTGTGATTATTATCGCCCACCGTTTAAGTACGATCGAAAATGCCGATCAAATTGTGGTGATGGAACACGGCGAACTCAAAGAGCTGGGCAATCACCAACAGCTTTTGGCCCTTAACGGACTTTATGCCGGTTTGTATCAACAAGGCGCACTTGAGGAAACAGCAGATGTCTCAAGCCATTCCGTTTAAAAAACAATTTGTATGCCCGCGTTATTGGGGGATTTGGCTCGGTGTCGGTTTGCTACGCCTGCTGAGTTTTCTGCCCTACCAAACCAAGTTTACGCTGGGTCGTGGTTTAGGACGTGCCATGTATTGGCTCGCTGGTGGCCGACGCAAATTGGCTCGTCAGAATATCCGACTGGCCTTTCCTGAGCATTCCGACCCTGAAATTGAAACATTACTAAAAGCACATTTTGCGTCTTTAGGCATCAGCTTAATGGAAACCGCGATGGTTTGGTGGGGCAATTATCGTAAACAGCCAAACAATGGATTTGAGCGCAGCCTGGTTGAATATAAAGGCCTAGAAAACTTTAAGCAAGCACAAGCTCGTGGTAAAGGCGTATTGATTTTGGCGCCCCACTTTACTACGTTGGAAATGACCGGCTTATTTGTGTCTTTTTTAACTCACTTTAACGCGATTTATCGCCCGCATGACAATCCACTAATGGATTACTTGATTGCCAAAGGCCGTTCGATTCCACTTGCTGATGGCCGCTCGGTGCACCCCATTGCAAACCACAACACGCGCGGCATGCTCAAGGTATTGCGCAATGGTGAAAGCATGACAATTCTGCCAGATCAGCGTTATCGATCGCGAGGTCATGTGAAAGTGTCGTTTTTTGGACATATAACACGTAGCAACCCGGCCACATCCAAACTTGCTAAGCTAACGGATTGTGCGGTGGTGCCTTGTTTAACCGAACGCACACCAGATAATCGCTATATTGTGACGTTTTTACCCGCGCTAGATAATTTCCCTTCTGAGAGCGCCGAACAAGACACCCTAAGATTACACGCCATTTATGAGCAAGCCATTAAAGCCAACCCAACGCAATATTTATGGGTACATAATCGTTGGGATTTAAAGCTCAATAAACATGGCGAAATCATTTCGCGCAAGCCTTAATTTGTAAGCAAAAAAAAATCCCGCAACCCAGGCGGGATTTTACACATCAGACTTTTGATCGACTTAAGGAAGATCGCCTTCCAAACGAATGTCATCCGCGTTATCTTCTAGCGTCTTTGCGCCAATACCTTTGACTTTAGCGAGATCCTGAACGCTTTGGAAAGCGCCATGCTGTTCTCGATAGTCAACAATAGCTTGGGCTTTCACTAAACCTACCCCATTAAGTGAGCTGGCAATTTTTTGTGCACTCGCTTGGTTAATATTAACTGGTGCCGCCCAAAGTGTCGCTGAAAAGGCTAAAGCAGCCACCGCCATAAGTAGTTTCTTCAACATCATTCACTCCTTTTATTTAAATAAGCCTTTAGCCATTTAACCAGAATAAGACATAGTCACTAGTTAAAAAAACTTAAGACAAATCCAAGCTAACAAAGCTATGAAATTAAAATAGATAACAAGGCATAAATAGGCGCTAAAAACCATTTTATTTAGTGATAAATTGATTTAAATCAACTATTAAACAAAATATATTATCAAAAGTAAGGTTTTAACCACTATTCGTAGTAATTTAGAGAAAAAAGGCTTTGGGATGAAATGAGTTTAATCACACGCATAGACGCCTTAATCATCTTAATAAAGATGCCTGTACGTGTGATGAACCTTATAAAGGAGTGGTTTTATTATCGTAGTGTGAACTGTAGCGTTTTTTATCGTCGGTGTCTGGCACTTCAAAGCCCTGCTCCACCGCTCTCTCTTTACAGTAAGCCACCGCAAAATCCAGTAATTCACCTACTGCACGATGGCGGAATTTGTGCTTCTGGCGCACATGTGAAAACGGACGACGTAAGGGTGGATTAAGTGGTATCGCTTTTAAGCTACCGAGCTTCAGCTCTTTCATCAAGGTGGTACGCGAAACAATCGCTAAACCTACATCTGCTTCTACCGCCATTTTAACCGACTCAGGCGCACCTAACTCCATTACAATATTGAAGTCGCTCATGCTGAAACCTTGTTCGCGCACGTAGGTATCAATGACTGAACGCGAGCCAGAGCCTTCTTCGCGGTTAATAAAAGGGTATTTACGTACATCTTCGATCGTGACCTCGCTACGTTTAGCGAGCGGATGATCGATTGGGCAAATGACTTGCATTTCGTCAATTCGGCAAACTTCGACTTCAAGGTTTTTGTTATTCACCGGCGCTTCAACCAAGCCCAAGTCAATCATATTGTTTTCGACCATAGATACAATCGCATCAGTATTACCGACTTGCAAACGAATGTTGACATCTTTGAACTGCTTTTTAAACGCCCCTAACAAACAAGGCAACATGTATTCGGCAATGGTGGTACTGGCGCCGATCACCAAGCTCCCCGATACTTCCCCGGTTAAATCACGCACCTGCGAATTCATTTTTTCATACATCTCTAGGATGTTGTCTGCAAACTCATACACTACGCGCCCGGCATCGGTCAGGGTGATTTTATTGTGTGTTCGATCAAATAAGCGTGTATTAAAGAAATCTTCGAGCTGTTTAACTTGAAAAGTGACCGCAGGCTGAGTCATATGCAAGGTTTCCGCCGCTTTGGTGAAACTCATGACTTTGGCTACGGTATGAAACACTTGGAGACGTCTATCGGCCATTGCGTTTACCCTTACTGTTAGATAGATTTTTCATAAAATAAATTGATCATAGGAATATAGGCGTTAATGACAAAAATGTCAAAGTAAACTTAGTTTTTAGCCGCCACCAGGCCTGCTTGTGAGATTTTCACGCCAGTGAAACATTCGATTCTGCGCCCCGTGTACCGCACAATTGGCTTGATTTATCGGCGTGGTTTTTTGGCTAGAGCTGGCAACGGATTTCGTCCGTATAAAGCTTGCTGAATTAGCCAGTTTTTCAGAGGCTTAGCTACATTTGCTAAAGGTAATAAAACTTGACGCAACTGATCTTTAATTCCATGATCGGATTTAAATAACCAATCAAAGCCTTCCATCGCTCGCTGCACAATTACATTGTCACCTTTACGCCAGCGTTCGTAACGACGCAACACGGCGTGATCACCTAAGTATTCGCCCGCTTGCTTTGCTTGCAATAACACATCCACCAAAGTCGCCGCATCCAGCAAGCCCAAATTCACGCCTTGGCCCGCTTGCGGATGAATCGTATGCGCCGCATCCCCCACTAATGCTAAATTAGGTTTTACATACTGCTGCGCATGACGACGCGTTAACGGAAACGCGGCGCGTTGCCAAGTTTGGGTAATGTCGCCTAAACGACCGTCCGACGCTTTAAACAACTCGGCACGATAATCCTCTTCGGATAAATCCAGCGCCCACTGCATTTTTTCAACCGGTAAATACCAAGCAATCGAGCTGACATTTTCATCCATCGCCAAATAGGCAAATGGCCCGTTGGCTTGGTAACGCTGCCAACAGGTATCTTGATGGGGCGCTTGCGTCCGCACACAACCTACCAGCGCGCATTGAGCATAATCATGTTGATCTAACCCTATGCCAGCCAGAGTGCGGACTTGAGAAAAAGCGCCATCCGCCCCCACTAGCAAGCTCGCTTGAATATCACCCAAACCTTCCACCGACAACCAGGCCTGGTGGTTATCAAACCGTAAACTTTGCAAGTTATGGCCGCAAAACACTTGCACACCTGCGGTTTGTAGTTGCTCCCACAAGGCGGCTTGAATCACTTGATTTTCCACCACATAACCTAAATTAGGTTCGTTTAGCGAGGCGGCATCAAAATTGATTTCGGCATCACTGGCGTCTTCCCAGATACGCATCGCAACAAACGCATGTGCTCGGCGTTGTTCTATGCCTTGCCAAGCCTTTAAATTACGTAAAATATTTTCTGATGCACGCGTTAACGCGCTCACACGCGGTTGATAGGGTTCACTATCTGACCAGCTCAAATCAGGTTCGGCACGTTCAAGTAACCCAACTTTCACCCCGCCTTGCGCTAAACCCAATGCGGTGGCGGCACCGACCATGCCGCCACCGACAATCACCACATCAAACTTTAACGGATCTTGTGAATGAGTAGCCTGAGTCATCTTTCAGCTCCCTGTTTTGCGCCTTGCATCGAAAATCGAGCCAGACGTCGTTTCAGTTTGGGTAAGGCCTGCAAGGTCATCAGCGTCAATCCGCGTGCATGGCCAACCAGCGGTGATGGATGTTCAAAAATACGAATGAGGCTATCGGTTAATCCCATCACTTTTTGATGGTCTTGTTGACGTTGCTGTTCGTAATGCGCTAAAAACGCCGGATCGGTTAAATTCACCAGGCCTGGTTGTAGGCCTTTTAAAAAGTCTTCTACATCTCGCAAGCCTAAATTTAAACCTTGTGCCGCCACCGGATGTTGCGTGTGTGAGGCATTGCCCATCAACACGGCATGGCCTTTTACCACACCTTTAACATAGGTTTCTTTAAGGGGATAAGCGACGCGCGGACTCAGGTTTTGATAGGCTCCAAAACGCTCGCCCATTTTTTGGCTGAAGGCTTGGAGAAAGTCAGCGTCCGACAAACTCAACAATGCTTGGTAATTGGCATCTGACACCACATAGACCAGCTTGTGCGTCGCCGTATTAAGCGGTAATAAAGCCACCGGGCCTTCGCTGGTAAAACGCTCAAACGCCCAGTTTTGATGCGGCTTTTCGGTATCCACCTGCGCCAAAATCGCCCAAGCACCATAGGTTTTCTGTTGCAAAGTTAAGCCCATGATTTGACGAACTTGCGAATCCGTGCCATCCGCGCCCACCACCAAACGTGCGCGGCGTTCGATAACTTGCTCGCCTTGCTGCAAGCTCACTTGTACCCCACCCGCTTGCTGTTTAAAGCTTATAAGCTTGGCCGGACAATGCAACTGAATCGCCTTATTGGCTTGCACCTTCTGCCATAACACACGCCCTAAATCGCTGGCACGAATGCTATAACCTAACGCTGGTACATCCAATTCATCTGAATGCATCAACGTTAAACCCAAATAACCTTGTTGCGACACGTGTACATGGTGAATTTCGGTAACGTAATCTTGCAAATCCGCCCACACATTTAAGTCTTGCAAAATTAAACGTGAGCCTTCAGACAAGGCGAGCACCCGACCATCAAACGAATTTAGCTGACCGGATTCGGGCGCAATCACTTCAATTAAATCCACTTTTGCGCCACGTTGCGCCATGCCTAATGCCAGCGTTAAGCCCACTGGGCCACCGCCTGCAATCACTAGATCGCAGTCATATTGTGTTTCAGATAAGGTGTTCAAATCCGGTTGGTTTGCATCCACAGCTCTATCTCCTCCACACTACGCGGTAATCGCAGCGCGCCTTGGGTTAATATCTCGTGACCCGTTTCAGTCACCAGCACATCATCTTCAATTCGAATACCGATACCCTGCCATTGTGTTTCGACATCTTTTACACCGCGTGGGATATAAAGCCCTGGTTCAACCGTCACCACCATACCAGGTTCAAAACAACGCCATTCGCCGTTGATTTTATAACGCCCGACATCATGCACGTCTAAACCTAACCAATGCCCAGTGCCGTGCATAAAGAAACGTTTAAAGGCTTCTTTTTCCAATAGATCATCAAGTTCACCCTGCAAAATTCCCAGCTCAATTAAACCCGATGTAATCACTTCGGCGCTGGCCTGATGCATTAAGTGATAAGGCCGCCCTGGCTTCACCGCTTTAATCGCGGCTTGCTGGGCTTTGAGCACCAGATTATAGAGTTGTTTTTGCGGCTCACTAAAACGTCCGTTGACCGGATAGGTATGGCTAATATCGCCCGCATAACCTTGCCATTCGGCACCGGCATCCAACAAAATCAAATCGCCATCTTGCAAGACCGCTTGGTTTTCGGTGTAGTGCAAAATGCAGGCATTTTCGCCCGCGGCTGCAATCGTGTTAAACGCCACGCGCGGCGAGCCTTCTTGGCAAAATGCGTGCTCTATCGCGCTTTGGATTTGATATTCATAAGCACCAGGCCTGGTGGCTCGCATCGCAGCCAGATGTCCGGCTACCGATATTTGGGCGGCTTGGCGCATAATCTCTATTTCTTGTGGTGATTTAAATAAACGTTGCTCATGCAAAATCGCATCTAAGTCATTCAAGCTGGTTGGCACGGTCACGCCTTTGCGCACTTGAGTTTTGAGCTCAGACAACCAATCTGCCATGCGTCCACTCCATTCCTCCAATTGGCCAAAACTAAAATAGACTTGTTCGGCATGGGTTAAAAACTGGGGGGCAATTTCGTCCAGCTCGTCAATCGACCAGGCCTGGTCGAGCTCTAACTGAGCTGGCGCATCTTCCACACCTAAACGTTTGCCTTGCCAAGTTTCTTGCTCGGGGTCTTTCGGTCGGCAGAACAACCAGGCCTGGTGATGATCTTGATCATAATCCGTGTCGGCCAAAACCTCCGCACGAATTAACACCAACACCGAATCGGGTTCGGTAAAGCCGGTAAGATAAATAAAGTCGCTCTCCGCTCGAAATGGATATTCCACATCTCGGTTACGAATTTGCTCTTCGCCAGAATGGATTAACGCCACACTGCCAGCGGGCAATTTTTCGAGCAAATCTTGGCGACGTTGAGTAAAGTTCATAATCGGTTTCCGTGAATAACCTGGCGAATAAATTTGTTTAAACTTAATGCAATATGGGTTTTTTATCCGAATCCGGGATCGGAATAGGTTGTTGCGGAATCGGATTAAGTTCGTCATACACCATAATCACCCCCATACGCACAAACTCAACCAGTTCGATTAAATTATCATCGGCTTTGTCATCGGGTTCATCCGGTACATCTAACAAGGCTATTTCACCGAAATCATTCAGCAGCTCACTGACTTCGCGCGATAATTCACCCAAACTGCCCAATCCCATGCCATATAAAAAGCCTTCACACCATTCAGCCAAATGGCGAGCACGCTGAGCCAAAGGTTCATCGTCGGCGGGCATCAGCATTTCAAAATCACATTCTGCGCTATTTAAACCGGCTAAAGTGTCGATATAAAGCTGGTGTAATGCGACCAAAAATGACTCTTTAATCGCGCCCATTCCAGACTCGTCAACCAGACGTTTAATCCATTGCGCTTCGGTGATACTGGGCGTGCTGCAAACCTGACCCACCAACATTCCTTGCACAAACGAGGCCGACTCTAATTCTGAATAAGGCTTAAATGCCTCCGCATATTCGTTAAAACTTAACTTTGTGTTCATCTAAAACTGTCTTTTGCTACAATAATTAAGGCGCAATCATATCATAGGCTTTTAACAAAAGCCTATCTGGGCACGCCAACCCAGCCCGCGTTTTTATGACAGCACGACTCTTAAGGAGCACGCAAAATGCTACACCTCACACTGATGAACCATCACTTTGAAGTCCCTTGTGAGGATAGCGAACGTGAAGCACTGGTCGAAGCCGCCACCCTACTTGAAGACAAGCTTGATCAAGTCACACATTTAAAAGGCGAAAATAAAATTCTGATGGTTGCGCTCAACCTCTGCTACGACTACGTGCAAATGAAGCGCGATACCATGCAATATTCCGACCATTTAGAAAAACAACTCGAAGGCTTGATGCAAAGCCTAATCGAAGAGTCCTCGACTAACTAACATGTGGCTCTTTCGCCTAGCTCAAACTTCTCAAGTATCTCTCACCTACCGCTCATTACACCAAATTAACCGGTTAATTTGGTTGACGGGTTACTTGGTGGGCTTGAGTGTGTTTGCAAATCCGCTTCTTGCACAGCCCAACATTGAAGTACGGATTGATCTCAGCACGCCCAATCAAACCGAGCTTTTAAAAGAATTGCGCGCTAATTTATCAATTGCGCACCTCAATAATGATGCCTATCCGGCACAGACCAATTTTCTGTTTGGGCGCGGCGAGAGCGAACTGCTGAATACGCTAAAAACGCAGGGTTATTATCAAGCTAAAATTCAAAGCGAACTTGAACGTTTAGACAAGGTAACACGTGCCCGATTTAATATTGAACTGGGTTCACCCGTTAAAATTCGTCAACTAGAGCTTCAAATTAAAGGCCCAGGAAGCGATTTACGTGTTTGGCGGCAATATCGTCAATTTGATCTGCGCTTGAAAACCGGCCAGGTATTTAAACATCAAAATTACAGCGACACTTTAAGAGATCTTACCAATTTGGCGCTGGATCAAGGGTATATGGATGCCGATTTTGAACTGCACGTGTTTCGAGTCTACCCGCACCAAAATGCGGTCGACATTCAAATTCACCTAAACACGGCCACTTCTTACCAGTTTGGCGAAGTAAATTTCATCGGAAACCAAGCACTGAATGATGATTTCCTCGCCAAATTTGTCGAATTCCGCCCGGGCGACAGTTATCAACGTGATGCCTTAGCTGACCTGCAAAAAAGCTTAATCGACAGCGGTTATTTTGGATTGGTTAGGATTGAACCACAGTTTGCGAACCAGCAAGATGGCGCGATTCCGATTCAAATCGAAGTAGAAGATAATTTACGTCATCGTTATAACGTGGGCGGCGGCTTTGGCAGTGATACCGGCGCACGCATTATATTCGGGTTTGAGAATCGCCTCGTCAACCAACAAGGTCACAACTATCAAGTCGAAAGTGTGATCGGTGAGCGTGCGCAATCTTTTGACATTAGCTACCGACTTCCAGGCCAGCGCCCCAGTAAACAAAACTGGAACATCGGCTTAGGCTGGGAGGCGACCCAATCAAGTAGCTTGAAACGATCACGCACTGCGTTGACGCCTGAATACGTTTACCAAATCGACCGTTACTGGCGACTTAATCCATTTGTATCTGCAGAAACGGAAACCTATCGTTACCAAGACCAACAAGATGAAACCAGTCAAACTTTGCTATCGGGTGTAAATTTACAAAAACGCAAACTCAATGATGAAGCTTATCCGTCTTCGGGTTATCGTTTAGATATCGGTGCTCGAACCGCACTCAAACAAGTTTTGTCAGACACCGAGTTTCAGCAACTTGAACTCGGTCTACGTGGCGTGATCTCGCCGATCGAATTTTGGCGATTCCATGCACGTGCAAGAATGGTTGTGACCGAAGCCAGCGAATCCGAAACCCTGCCGGCAACCTATCGTTATTTGCTGGGTGGTGAAAGCTTGCGTGGTTATGGATTTGAATCCATCGGCATTGAAACCGATGCAGGCCTGGTGGGCGCTAAAAACATGATGTTAGGCGGCATTGAAACTGATTATCGGTTTTCTAAATACTTAGGTATGGCCGTATTTAGTGATGCCGGTCAAGTATTTAATGATCAACCCAATGAGTTTAAGGTCGGCGCTGGCTTTGGTTTACGCGGCTTTACCCCGGTCGGCACCGCTAAACTGGATATCGCTTGGCCGATCTCTGAAGACCAACAAAACTGGCGTTTGCACTTTTCAATTGGATTGGATTTATGATGAACCGACTAAAAACCTGGACAATAGGTTTGCTGAAATGGAGTCTAATCAGTGCATTGGGATTGATGACACTGAGCGTCATAACCCTTGCTGGTTTGCTAAGCTGGTTATTACTGTCTTCACAAGCTCCCAACCAGCTTTGGCCTTATCTTGACAAGCTAACCAATGGCCAAATCAGCGTCCAATCCAGTCAAGGCCGCCTGCTAGATGGACTTGAAGTTGAGGGATTAGTGATTCAAACAGCGCAACTGCACCTACAGATCGAACAGCTGTCATGGCAGTGGCAACTTTCAGCCTTATTAAAATCAGAATTACACTTTAAAAAACTACATATTGGGCAGGCTGAAATCCAGATCACATCTGAAAACTCCAGCGATTCACCCCCCCAGCCAACAGTCGAACCGTTTGGTTTTGTCGATTACTTAAGCTGGGCTTTAAACGTGGACCAACTCAGCTTAAATCAAGTGACACTCCAAATCGATCAGCAACCGGTGCAACCATTGCCTACACTTTCGACTGGTTTGCAATGGCGTGATCGCCAACTTCAGTTAACCGATTTAGCATTAGATTATGCACCCTACCAGCTAAATGGCGATGCCTTGATTGGCTTTAGCAGCGCCCTTGAGTTTAAGGGCGAGATGAGCATGCAGCTGAAGGGTTTGGCGGGTTTAGATCAACTTTACACACCTAACCCGTATTTAGCTTGGCAAGCCCAATGGCGTGGCCAACTTGATGACTTAAGTGTGGATTTGAAGTTAACTCAGCCCTATCGCCTTGAATCACAACATCGAATTCAGCAAAACGCTGGGCTTATTGAGGTAGCGTCCAATTGGTTATCGCTTGAGGCACAATTCACTCCCGAATGGAAACTGCATCAATTAAACGGCCACAGTCAGCTCAGTTACCAAACCGAATCAAAACAACTGACTAGTCAAGCCGACCTAAGTTTCGTGTTAAATGACTTACCCAGCACAAGCCTAGCTTGGCAAACTGAGTTGGATAATACCCAGCAACTTACGTTCGACTTGCAAGCCCAATCCGAACAGATGGGTTCAATCAAATTCAATGGGCAAACCCATTTATCACTAGCCAGTTTGGATATCACGCTGGATGCGCAAGCGTTTCGTATCGACTGGTTGCTACCGGAGTTAGACTATCAACTCGACACCCAACTGCATTACCAACTGCGCGACTTAACGCAACGCGACAGCCAATTAAATGTGACCACTTTCAATTTAACCGGCTTACCTGAGCCCTTGCAATTAAACGGTCAAGCCGACACTAAGCGGATTAACGACACGGACTATGCCCTCACCATTCAAAAACTCAACTTAAGTTACGGTGCTCACAGCGGTCGAATTGATGCCAACATCGCCACCAACCCGCAGTTAACCAACATACAAATAAACCAAGCTCAAATTCAGCTAGGCGACAATCGAGTGCAACTGAGTGGCCGCTGGGCGGAAAGCTTGGATTTAACCCTGCGCGCCCAGCTCAATCAACTCAATCAGCTGATGAGCGAACTCAGTGGTCAAGCCGAGTTAACCCTGCAAGCGCAAGGTCAGCGTGATGGCACAAGTAAAAGCCTGCAATTTAGCGAAGGCTGGGCGGATTTAAATGCTGATTTAACGCAACTGCGTTATCAAGATTTCCAATTAGACCAAGCCCAACTGTCATCTCGCATCCCGCTCAACCAACCGGAATGGGTGGAATTTGATTTACAACTAAATCAACTGGTTCAAAATTCAGTAGATACAGACCTCGCCACACTATTTATTAAACAGCTTAACTTAACGCGCCAACCTCAAAATAAGGGCTTGGTAACGGAGCTGCAATGGCAACATCCGCAACTGGCACTGGAAGCACAATGGTTTGAATCGAGTCCAAATTGGCGCGAACAAACCCTAGGCTTAAACTGGTTAGAAATTAGTAACGACATCACAGGCCATTGGCGTTTAAATAAACCAACCGACCTTAATTGGCAAGCGCCACAGCAGGTACTTTTGCCACAAACTTGCTTGCGATCCGATCAAGATCCGCTCGCCCAATTGTGTTTTGAACTTAAAGCTCAGCAAGCTAACTGGCAATTTAATGCCTTGCCGATTATCGAATGGATCAAACCCTGGTTGCCTGATAACTTGCAACTTGACGGTCGCTTAAATGGTGAGGGTCAGGCCAATTGGCAAACCGACCTGAATTTACGTCAAACCCTTAACCTACCCCAACTCAACCTGCGTCTGATGCAACAAGGACATGAATGGCCTCTGACGGTAACCAACTGGCAAACCGAACTCACGCTTGCAAAACAACAAGCTCAGTTAACCAGCCATGCCAGCTTAAATGATACCGGTGGATTCAGCGCACAAATCAATCTGCGCAACCACCAGGCCTGGTTGCAGGCTGAACTGGATGGCCATTTAAGACTACAACTTAACGAATGGCAAATAGACGAGCGTTTAGCCGAATTGATCACACTGCATAAAACTGAGCTCAACCTAGAAACCGCCCTGTTTGGTCAGCTTAATCAAATCGAACACGACACGCGTTCGCGCATGGCATTGGACTTTGACCTGCCAATATTGGGGTTAACAGACCAGTCAATCAATTTACAAGCACAAATTGGCGAGCAAGCTATTAAAGCGCATGGTCGCTGGCATCAACCGGATAAACGCCAAGCCGAAGTTAGCTTTAGCTTAATGGATTTACAAACCAAACCGCAATTACAGCTCACCCTAAACACTGAGTCGATTGAACTGCTAAAAACCAACTTTGCTCATTTGAATACCCAAGCCGAGCTAACTTTTACATTAAGTGACGGCCAAGCTCAATTAAACGGTGGCGTGGAACTGCATGACAGCTATGTCAATCTTGATTCCATGCCCCTGCATCAACAAGCGCGACCACATAGTGATGAAATAATCATTAACGAATACAACCAGCCTATCGGTCAAGACGACTCTAACCTGATTTTTAGTTGGGATTTACGTATGGGATTTGGCGACCAAGTCAAAGTTAACTTGCTGGATGCACAAGCCTTTTTGGGTGGTGAATTGCGTTTAGTGCAAACCGAACAAGATCGGAATATGCGGGCATTTGGTGAAGTGTTGTTACGCCATGGCCATATCAATTTAGATCGTCGCAACCGGATCCAAATTGACCGATCCAGCTTTAACTTCACAGGTGTCATCGCAAATCCAGCGCTGAACGTCAACCTATTCCGCACGGTTGATCAAACCACCGCACGTTTAAACATTACCGGTAGCACCAGCCAACCCGGCTTTGTGTTTTACTCCACGCCCACCCTATCTCAAGCGCGCATTATCAATCTGCTGGTATTTGGGCGCGCGGGCGATTTAGAAACCGAACCCAACTACGAATCGCAAGTTTTATCCGCCTTTTATAAACTCGGGATACAGAATAATACGCCGGTTTTAAACCAGCTTACGCGAACACTCGGGATTGAAGATATTTATTTTGACGTGCAAGATCAGCAAGTTAGCAGCTTATTACTAGGCCGAGCTTTAACCGATGATCTATATGTGCGTTATGCACGCGATTTATCCGGCCAACAAAACAACGCAGTACAGATTTTCTACCAAATCACCCCTAACTGGCTGCTAAAAAGCGACAGCCGAGACAGCAGCAGCTCAGTGGACCTAATCTTCCGCAAGGAAACCGAATAGGTTCTACAAACCGAATAGGTTCTACAAACCGAATAGGTTCTACA
>NZ_JACUTY010000112.1 GCF_014859555.1 Thiomicrospira sp.
ACGCTTAGGTTGACCTAACAACTTGGGTTGGCTATTTGAACGGGTTTTGAAAAAACTCATATTGTGATTCAGTTTTTGCGCTTGTTCACTTAAGCCTTTGGCGGCCTCTGTCGTTCGCTCTACTAAACCAGCATTTTGTTGGGTTACATTATCAATGCTAGTAATTGCCAAATTAACCTGATTAATGCCATCCGCTTGCTCTGTGGCGGATTGTGCAATTTGCTCAACCATTTCGGTGACTTGTTCAATTGATTGACTCACCCCAGCTAGTTCATCGCTCGCACTGGCGGCCATTTTGGTGCCAAAATCAATTTTTTCGACACTGCTATTAATTAACTGGCGGATATCTTTCGCTGCTTCGGCTGATTTTTGCGCCAACCCACGAACCTCACCCGCTACCACGGCAAAACCACGCCCATGATCACCGGCGCGCGCGGCTTCGACGGCCGCGTTTAAGGCCAGCAAGTTAGTTTGGAAGGCTATACTGTCTATCAAGGTCACAATATCCGCAATTTGATGGCTCGACTTCTGAATATCAGTCATGGCTTCTAGAGTTTGCTGCATCACTTTCGCACCGCTCGCCACTTGGGCTTCAACTTTCTGCGCGACTTTTTCTGTTTCTATCGCGTTTTGCGAACTGTTTTGTACCGCCGTATTCATTTCGTGCATGGTCGCCGAGGTTTGTTCCAATGAACTAGCCTGTTCCTGAACACGCGAACTTAATTCATGTGCGTCGCTCGAAACTTCGTGCGCTTCCTCACTCACGTGACTCGCCACATCCAATACATCCGATACAATTTCACGTAACTTTCGTGTGGATGCATTAATTGCCTGGGTTAACTGACCCAAGTCCCCTTGGTAGTCAAAGGTCACCTCTTGAGTTAAGTCGCCTTCACTTTGCGCAACCACCACTTGAGTTATATCGGTCATCGCATCGTGCAAAGTATTAATCACGTTATTAATACCAACTTGTAATTCTCTATAGAAACCGCTGGCATGGTCACTTACTTCTATTGAATTGAAGTGTCCTAAAGACAAATCTTGAATCACGGCTTGAAGCTGCGACTGGATTTGATGTTCAATCGTAATATCCTGCCATTCCACCATGGTACTTTGACGTTTTTTATTTACTCGAATCGGCGTAATCGTCAGACGGAAACGTAAGCCATTAATAGTTAATTCGGTCACCATTCTTTCGGTCAAACTTTCCAAACGCTGACGGATATGTTGCGGGTCTTTATGAAAGATATCTATATTGCTGCCAATCACCTTTTGGGTGTGAAAGTTTGGCAAAGCTTGTTGGATTTGATTTTCATAGTTAGCAAAAATATTTAACAGCGAGCGATTGGCATATTGAATGTGATGATCCGTATCCGCCAGCATAATACAGCTGGTAGCCGAGTCTAGCGCCTTCATCACCGCCGCTGATTTCGCTTGGGCTTCTTTCGCTTCTTGCGCCATCCAACCCAAGCGAACCACCGCAGGTTGTAACCAATTGGATAAGTTATCCAACAACGAACCCGAGCCGATCGTGAAATCTTGACGCACATCGCCCGATGCCAAGTTCATCAACTTAGCTTGCATGTCAGCCAACTCGACTTTCAGACGGGCTTGACTCCAAACCCAGCTTGCTGCCGTTAGAACAGCCAAGCCTAAGGTAACGGGATAAGTTTGCGCAGGTGACCAGACTAATCCGGCCATTAAAGAAGCGAATAAGCCAGTCCCACTTAAGATTAATAGACGTTGCGGGTTTAAATAACGACCGAGCTTATTCAAGAATTGATTAGGTTTGCCTTGGCGTAAACTTAACGCGCCACGTTGAACCGCTCGATAGGCTTGCTCGGCTTGTTGAATTTCATCCGATGTTGCGGGGAAACGGACCGACATATAACCGGTGGTTTGACCGTTTTCACGAATCGGTGTCGCGAACGCGCGTACCCAATAATGATCGCCGTTTTTACGTTTATTTTTGACCACTTGCGACCAAGGCAATCCCGCTTTTAGGCTGGCCCATAAATCGCCAAACACCGAAGCGGGTACATCTGGATGACGCAAAATATTATGCGGTTGACCCATCGCCTCGGCCCGTGTATAACCCGCCGCCTCTAAAAAACTATCATTACAATGCAAAATGGTACCGTGTAGGTCGGTGGTTGAAACAATCACCATCGTGGCGGGTAACTTAAATTCTTTTTGGGTAACTGTGGAGGGCATAACTTAACTTAATCCTTCGATAATCGCTAGAGCTTAGCTGCACCATAACATGAAGCTTCATATCACAGATCTGCCTACTCAAGCATTTGGGCACCTCGACGGCGATTCTATCAGCTTTTAATCCAAGCTGAGTAGAGTTTCAAGTGGGCACCTCGATTAACCCCTGATTCATTCTGGCAACGCCAAGTTTTTCAGATC
>NZ_JACUTY010000055.1 GCF_014859555.1 Thiomicrospira sp.
AAGTATCGTATTTATCTAAATCCAGGCTGGTACCAGTGCCTTCTTCCACGGTGCGGAAGCTGAGTTCGCGTAAGCGGCCGATTTCGTGCATCACTGGCGAATCTTCTTCATAGTCGTATAGGTAAATAATTTTGCCATCGCTGGTTTGGCCGAGTTTTTGCGCTTTTTTTAAGGCTTGTTTAAGCGCTTTACGATCAACCGGATGAGCAACCGTAATTTCGCCATCAAACAACGGGTTTTTAGCCAGTTTTTTGGGTTTCTCTAAGCGGTATAAATGTTTACGGAAGCGGGCGGATAATAGCTTCTTGTCTAGGTTTAAGGCTTGTACGGCTTTCCATTTGATTGGTTTGCCGATGTGAAAGCTGATTTCTTGGTCATCTTTGTTAAACATTTCCTGCACCAGCATCATGGTGCCGATGGGTTTGTAGATGGCGGATAGGCTGTAAAATAAAGCCGAGTTTCGAGCTTCAACCAAAATAGGCAAAATGGGTGCATTGGTTTTTTCGGCCAAACGTAAAAACCCGGTTTTCCATTTGCCATCACGCACGCCATTCGGGCGAATGCGCGAGACTTCTCCTGCTGGGAAAATAATTAAGGCCTGCTCATCTTCAAGCGCATTTAACATGGTTTTATATTGGGCTTTGTGTGACGCTTTGCTGGATAAATTGTCGACCGAAATAAACAGTGAGCGAATTGGTTCAAGTTGTGCCAACAGCTCGTTAGCCACAATACGAACATCGGGTCTCACGGTGCGTACCAGCTTAAGCAATGCCAAACCGTCTAATGAACCTATCGGGTGGTTGGCAATAATAATGACTTTGCCTTCTGAGGGGATCGAATAAAGCTGGCGTGCATTTATTTGGTAACTGAAGTTAAAGTGCTCTAGTACCTTGTCCAAAAATGCAAAGCCGCGTAAGTGTTGATGGGTTTCAATAAACTGATTAATTTCATCTTGGTGGGTTAGGGCTTTTAGCAGCTTCATAATCATCTTGGCACCAGGCCTGGCGGTTAAGTCTGGAAAGTGTTGTTGCAGGCTGGCTTCTAGGTTAAGCATGCGGATTCTCACGATTACTAATTTCATCGGATTATGCGCTAGTAATATGACGAATATGTGACGCCCATGTGAGGGTTTTATGATTTAAGAATAGTTAGGTCTTGAGGTTACTGGGAAGGGTTTAAAACAAAAAAACCCGCCGAAGCGGGTTTTAGGTGAATCATTCTCGATGTTTACAATCCTTACAAAGAGTAATACATGTCGAATTCGATTGGGTGAGTGGTTGCACGCATGCGTGTGACTTCTTCCATTTTTAGCTTAATGTAAGAATCAATCGCCGCATCCGTAAACACGCCACCGGCTTTTAAGAATTCACGATCTTCATCAAGTGCAGCCAGGGCTTCTTCAAGCGAAGCACATACTGTTTTATAAGTCGCTTCTTCTTCTGGCGGAAGGTCATACAGATCTTTCTCTGCAGGCTCGCCCGGATCGATTTTGTTAAGGATGCCGTCAAGGCCGGCCATTAATGATGCCGCAAACGCTAAGTAAGGGTTAGCCGTTGGGTCTGGGAAACGTAGCTCCACACGACGTGCACGCTCAGACGGTGCGTATGGAATACGGATCGAAGCTGAACGGTTTGAGCCAGAGTAAGCTAATAAAATAGGCGCTTCAAAACCTGGAACCAAACGCTTATAAGAGTTAGTGCCTGGGTTGGTGAAGGCGTTCAAAGCACGCGCATGTTTCATCAAGCCACCGATGTACCACAAGGCTTCTTGTGATAAACCTGAGTAAACATCACCTGCGAAAATGTTTTTCCCGCCTTTGTTTAAAGACATGTTGATATGCATGCCTGAACCGTTGTCACCTACGATTGGTTTTGCCATAAAGGTCGCGGTTTTGCCAACAGCGTGACAGGTGTTGTGTACGGCGTATTTTAGGATTTGAACTTCGTCAGCTTTCTTGGTTAGGGTGTTACCTGCTACCGCTAACTCACATTGACCAGCGGCGGCCACTTCGTGATGGTGGGCTTCAATTTTAAGCCCCATGGCTTCAGCCATCGCACAGATGTCAGCACGTACTTCATGTAACTGATCAACCGGAGGGACTGGGAAATAGCCACCTTTAACACGAGGACGGTGCCCCATGTTGCCGTCTGAATAAACTTTTTCGGTATTCCAGGCCGCTTCGTTGCCATCAATTTTAACAAAACAACCAGACAAGTCTGCACCCCAACGAATGTCGTCGAAGATAAAGAATTCTGGCTCAGGGCCAAAGAAAGCGGTATCGGCAATGCCGGTAGATTGTAAATAAATCTCGGCTTTTTTAGAGATGCCACGTGGATCTTTTTCATAGGGTTCAAGTGTCGAAGGTTCAACAATCATGCAACGAATTACGATAGTAGGGTCGTTGGTGAATGGGTCCAAATAAAAACTATCAGTCTGTGGCATTAACACCATGTCGGAATTTTGAATGCCCTTCCAACCGCGAATAGATGAACCGTCAAAGTTGTGGCCGTCTTCAAAAAATTCGTCATCAACTTCGTGAGCAGGAATGGTGACATGTTGCTCTTTACCGATGGTGTCAGTGAAACGCAAGTCAGCCCATTTCACATCTTGTTCTTTGATAAGGTCAATAATTGTTTGAGGCATAGCGATTATCCTTCGTTGGTTTTTTATATGTGTTGATAATTTCTTTAGCAAATATTAGCGCGAACCATGCCAGTTTGCGAGACAAAAATTATAATTTCTTAAGTGGCTGTTTTTGTTGGTTAAATGTCTAGTGTTGTTATTTGGACTATTTAGTCTGGATTAGGTGGTTTGTTTGTATTTGGTGCAGGTTCTTTGTCATGTTGGTGCAAAGGGTTTGGGTCAAGTTTTGATTGTTTTCGGGTTTATGACGCATTGCAATAAAACTGTAATATTCGCTGGTTATAGTGTGCGCACGAATTATAAATTGAACGAATTCAGCAAGGGTACTTCTACTATGAGCGGACAGACTAAGCAAGCTTTACATGAAACGCTGAGCGGCCCCACGTTTAAAAAGCGCATGATGCGACGCCGGCTGAAAGATCATGCGGCCAGATATGGTATCAGCGTTGGTGGCGTGAGCATCATTTTTGCCGTGTTTCTGATTATGTTTTTCTTAATGTACGTCGTATTACCTATTTTCACCCCGGCAAGCATGGAAAAACGCAGCGAAATGTCTGTACCGGGGGGCATCGAATATAAAACCCTGCATTATGCGATTGATGACTATAAAGAATCTGGCGTTCGAATCATCGAAAATGGACGAATTTTGGGCTTTTCAACAGAGAATGCGGAAGTTTTACTCGATAAGAAAGCGCCAGTTGGTGCTGCCCAGGTCACCAGCTTTAGTTTAATCAACGAAGCAACCAACGAGTTTGCATTCGGTTTGTCAGATGGGCGTGTTTTAATTGGTCGAATTAAATTTGAGATTACTTATCCGAACAACCAGCGCCAAGTCATGCCTGTGGTTGAATGGCCTTATGGTCGAGAAGGTAAGCAATTACTAACTGAATCGATTCAGCGTCTCGCGGTTCGTGATGGAGATCGCGGCATGATGATTATTGCACAGGCGGCGTTTTCTAATGAACTGACGATTCACACCTTCCGCAAGCGTAGTTCTTTTTTGTCGGATGATGTTGAGTTAGATCGCGACCAGCAAAGTTCAATCAATATTGATTTTAAAGCCGATCACCTGCTGTTAGGTGGGCGCATGCGTGACTTGGTTCTGGTGAATAACCAAGGGTTGGCTGAGTATTATTCGATTGCCAATGTTCACCAACCTGAACTATTAGAAAAAGTCCGTGTTATTAAGCCCGACGAAACGATCAGCAGTGTGCGTTTTTTAAACGGCAATTTTTCAATGATGTTTGGGACAGACACTGGACGCATTGTGCAATGGTTCCCAGTCAGAAATGAAAATAACGATTTTGCCTTACAAGAAATTCGTGATTTCCAACGTAGTGATCAACCGATTACTGCGCTGGGAATGGAGGATACGCGTAAAGGCTTTGCGGTGGGGGATGCGTCCGGCGAATTCAATTTATTTTATTCTACCTCTCATCGTCATCTGCGTAGCAATCAGGTTTCAGGTGATGCATTAAATTTTATCCGTTTCGCACCGCGTTCTAATGGTGTATTGGTTGAAACCCAGTCGGGCAAATTAATCAGCTTTGATATTGATAACCCGCATCCTGAAGTATCGTTTGGCAGTTTGTGGAACAAGGTTTGGTACGAAGGTTATGAAGAACCCACTCATACTTGGCAGTCATCATCAGCCGGGGATGATTTTGAGTTTAAATTTTCATTAACACCGCTGACCTTTGGCACGATTAAAGCCGCTTTATATTCCATGCTATTTGCCGTTCCGATTGCAATTTTTGCGGCCATCTATACCGCCTTCTTTATGGATAAAAAAACCCGTCAATGGATTAAACCGTCGGTTGAATTAATCGAAGCCTTGCCAACCGTTATTTTGGGTTTTTTAGCCGGTCTTTGGTTAGCGCCTTACATGGAGGCAAACTTGCCGGGCTTTTTTGCCATAGTCGTGATTGTGCCGCTCGGCATTATCGCTTTTGGTTTTGCCTGGTCAAAACTTCCTGATAAATACCGGCTTTTGGTTCCGATTGGTCGCCGCGTGTTGATTATGATTCCGGTGATTGCCTTCCTGGGTTGGTTCGCCTTATCCTTAAGTAATCCAATACAAGACCTGTTTTTCGGTGGCAATATGAGCAGTTGGTTAACCGAAACCGCTGGAATTAATTATGACCAACGTAATGCGATGGTTATTGGTTTTGCGATGGGTTTTGCGTTGATCCCAACGATTTTCTCGGTGGCCGAAGATGCGATTTACAGTGTGCCGGGTTACCTAGTTAACGGCTCTTATGCTTTAGGTGCAAGTGGTTGGCAAACCATGACCGGTGTGGTGTTACCAACCGCGAGTCCGGGGATTTTCTCCGCCATTATGTTGGGCTTCGGGCGGGGTGTCGGTGAAACCATGATTGTGTTAATGGCGTCGGGCAATACCCCTTTGATGGATGTAAATTTATTTGAAGGTATGCGTACCCTGTCCGCTAACTTGGCGGTCGAAATGGGCGAAACCGAAGTCGATAGTACTCATTATCGTGTGCTGTTCTTAGCAGGTTTGGTACTGTTTATTTTTACCTTTTTCTTTAACACCCTAGCCGAAGTGGTGCGCCAACGTATGCGCCGTAAATACGGTTCACTTTAAGCATAAAAGGAATGTATAAATGAAATCATGGTTTAAGAAAGGTGAACACTGGGTTTGGTTTAGTGCCTCGGCCACCAGTATCTCAGTAGTACTGGTATTTGGTTTACTAATAATGATTGCGTTTCGTGGTTTAAGCCACTTTTGGCCGCACCCGGTTTATGAGTTTCAAGTCAGCCAGCCTAACGGTGAAGTTCAGACGATTAAAGGCGAAGTTCACGATACGCGTTTCCGTGAAACACGAAACCCTGAAACCCCGGGGGTGGTTTTGCGTGAACCCCAAGTTCTGATAAAAATGGGGAATCGTGATGTTTATGGCATAGATTTTAGATGGTTTGATGAGGATACCATCGTTGATGAGAGTTGGCAGAAGTCAGAAGGTATTAGCGTTATTGAGCGTTATGAGTGGGGTAATATGTATGGTCATATTATCGGCTTTGAAGATGCTGAAACCCAAATCACAGAGCGTGAACAAGTCTTTAAAACTCTCAAAAACAAGATAAAAGAAGGGCAGAAAATACGCGCAAAAATTCACCATATTGAGCGTGGCATTATCGGTCGGATTAACTACGAACTGCAAAGCTTGCGTTATGAACAGCGAAAGCTTGAACAGCGTGGGGAATTCACCGAGCCGATGCGGCTTGACTTTGATGCTCAACGTAAAGAAAAACATGATCAATTTGGGGTGTTGCAGAAAGAGCTGGATGCTTACCGCAAAGAATTAAGCGCACTGGGTGACATTAAAGTGCTGGTTGGAAAGGATAATGAGGTTAAGGTCAACTTAAGCCAAATTGTTCACAACTGGCAACCGAACGAAATGCATTTTGGGCAAAAGGTCAGTTTCTTTTTCGGATCGATTAAAAACTTCTTATCCGATGACCCGCGTGAAGCCAATACCGAAGGTGGCGTATTCCCCGCGATTGTCGGTACGCTTACTATGGTGATCTTAATGACCTTGTTTGTTATTCCGATGGGCGTTATCGCGGCTATCTATATGCGCGAATATGCCAGAGAAGGCAAGCTACTTAGGCTCATTCGTATCTCGATCAATAACCTCGCCGGTGTGCCTTCGATTGTGTTTGGTATTTTCGGTCTTGGGTTCTTTGTTTATGTACTGGGTTATTCGATTGACCAGATGTTTTATAGCTACGCTTTACCCAACCCCACCTTCGGCACCCCAGGGTTGCTTTGGGCCTCTTTAACCATGGCGTTGTTAACGCTACCGGTTGTAATTGTGGCAACGGATGAAGGTTTATCCCGCATTCCACGCGCCCTTAGAGAAGGCGGTTTAGCCCTCGGTGCAACCAAAGCTGAAGTGATTATGCGCATTGTGTTGCCGATGACCACACCGGCGATTATGACGGGGTTAATCCTGGCGGTGGCACGTGCCGCGGGTGAAGTTGCACCTTTGATGTTGATTGGGGTGGTGAAGTTGGTTTCTGAGTTACCGGTGACCACCAATCCTCCCTTTGTACATCTAGACCAAAAATTTATGCACCTCGGTTTCCATATTTATGATGTCGGCTTTCAAAGCCCGAACGTAGAAGCGGCGCAGCCTTTAGTTTATGCCACGTCTTTGTTACTTGTGGTGTTAATTGTTTCCTTAAACCTAGCGGCGATTTTGATACGTAACCGCCTGCGTGAGAAATATAAAGCACTAGATAATTAATATTGAATTGAGCGCAAGCACCAGGCCTGGTGCTTGTGCAAACAGCACGAATTAAAAAGGAATAAAGTTATGAGCGAAAAAAACATTAGCGTTGCAATGGGCCATGATCACCGAGGCATGTCGTTAGCCGAAGAAAAAATGGCGATTCAAGTGAAAGATTGGAACCTTTATTATGGCAAAACGCAGGCGTTAAAAAACGTCAATATGGACGTGCCGGAAAACCGTGTAACCGCGTTTATCGGTCCATCGGGTTGTGGTAAGTCCACCTTGTTACGTTGTTTCAACCGCATGAACGACCTTATTGATATTGTGAAAACCGACGGCAAAATGTATCTGCGGGGGATGGATATGTACGCCAAAGAACTGGATGTGGCTGAAATTCGTCGTCGAATTGGCATGGTGTTCCAAAAACCCAATCCGTTTCCCAAGTCGATTTATGAAAACGTCGCTTACGGCTTACGCCTTCAAGGTATCAATGATAAGAAAACCTTGGATGAAACAGTGGAATGGGCACTTAAAGGCGCCGGTTTATGGAAAGAGGCCAAAGACCGTTTAAACGATAACGCGCTAGGTTTGTCGGGTGGTCAGCAGCAACGTTTGTGTATTGCGCGTGCGATTGCGATTCAGCCGGAAGTGTTATTGCTGGATGAGCCGACTTCGGCACTTGATCCGATTTCGACTCTCGCAATTGAAGAATTGATTTTTGAATTAAAGAAAGATTTTACGATCTTAATCGTCACACACAATATGCAACAAGCCGCACGTGTGTCCGATTACACCGCGTTTATGTATATGGGTGAGTTGATTGAATACAGTGACACGGATTCTTTATTTACCAATCCGCAAGTCAAGCGAACCGAAGACTACATAACTGGTCGTTATGGTTAAGGCAAAAAAATAGCGATAAAAATATTTATAAAATATAAGGGTGAGTGGCATGAAACGTAAAGAATTTGGAACACATGTATCAGAAAGCTATAACCAGTATCTAGAAGAACTGTTTAACCTGGTGCTCGAAATGGGTGGCATGGTTGAAAAACAATTGTCTTCAGCACTTACAGCGGTACAAAATGCCGATGTTGATTTGGCTAAAGAAGTCATTCAACTGGATCAGTTTATCAATCGTGAAGAGATTGAAATTGATCGACTTTGCGCTCGGGTGCTGGCCCGCCAGCAACCAACGGCCTCTGATTTACGTTTAGTCATTTCGGCGATTCGTATTGCACTAGATCTAGAACGTATGGGTGATGAAGTCGTGAAAATTGCCAAGTTAGTGGTGCATTTAGATAAGATTGGGTCGGATGCCTGTCTTAACCTGCAAGGTTACAAAGAGCTGATTGAAATTTCGGCCCACGGCATGAACATGTTAAAAGATGTGTTAAACGCTTTTTCACGATTAGATTTGCCGAGTTGTGTTTCGATTATTCGGGAAGAAGAACAGGTTGATGTGATTTATAAACGTGCGGTGGTGGAAGTCACGGAGCGCTTTAAAGACAGTGATAGCGATGTTGAGTGTTTGTTGGAGTTGGTTTATGCTTTGAAAGCCAGTGAGCGTATTACCGATCACGCCTGCAATATTGCGGAAATTATCGTTTATTTGGTGAACGGCCAAGAGTTACGCAATATGGATTCGGAGCGTATGACCGAAGTATTAACCGAGCTGGCTCGTTCTTAACCGAGTCAAATGATGGTTTTATGACTAAGTCATGATAAAAGGAAGGCTTAATGTCTCAAGCTAAAATACTGGTAGTAGAAGACGAGTCGGCGATTCGCGATATGCTTAACTTTACCTTAAATGCGGCCGAGTTTGATGTGTTGGAAGCGCCGAATGCCGAACAAGGCTGGAAAATGATTTTGGAACATGAGCCGGATTTATTGGTATTGGATTGGATGTTACCGGGCGTGACCGGTGTGAGTTTGGCGCAACGTATTCGCCAGAACGATCAAACCCGCCGTTTGCCGATTATTATGCTGACCGCCCGCGGTGAAGAATCCGATCAAGTTGCCGGGTTTGATGCCGGAGCCGACGATTATGTGGTGAAACCTTTTTCACCGCGCGCCTTAGTCGCACGCATTAAAGCCTTGTTGCGTCGCCAAGATCCGCAAGCCTTGAGTGCGGATATTTTAAAACAGGGTAATTTAAAGTTGGATTTAAGCAGTTATCGGTTTTGGGTTGATGAGGACGAAGTAAAGCTTGGCCCAACCGAATTCCGTTTAATGCAGTTTTTTATGACCCATCCGAATCGTGTGTATTCGCGCACTCAATTGCTTGATCAAGTCTGGGGCGAAAGCGTGGTGGTTGAGGAACGTACGGTGGATGTACATATCCGTCGCTTACGCAAATTATTAGAACCCACTGGTTCCGAGGACTATATCCAAACCATTCGTGGCGCGGGTTATCGCTTCTCTGAACCGGTCTAACCAGGCCTGGTGATTGATGCTAAGCCTTAAACCCATGCTCTCACTTGAGCAATCGACGCGCTTATTTGAAGAGTTAGTCGGTTTAGCCAGTTTGATTATACTGGCGATTATTTTTGGATTCAGTACCCATCTTTGGGCCTTATCTTTTCTGCTGGCCTTCGCAATTTATATTGTACGTAACTTGTATTACTTTTGGCGTTTTGTGAGTTTGATTCGCAGCCACGATACGCGCCCGATCCGAGCCCCTTTTGGTATTTGGGGTGAGGTGTATGACGCCTATTTTGAAAAACTTTACCAAGATAAACGTCACATTAAACGTTTGCGATCCGAGACCAAGCAAGTTCAGCAGGCAATGGATTTATTGCCTGATATGCATATTTCATTAACGCGTAAATTTCGGATTGAGTGGGTGAATCAAAGTGCCGAAAAATTATTGGGCTTAAGACAAGCCGATGTCGGCCAAAACGTGACGAATTTATTGCGCCAGCCTGAAATGTTGGCGTATTTGGAGTCGGGTGATTTTGATGAGACGGTCGAATTTTATGTAAGCCCCGAAAGCACCCGTCGTTTAAGTGCTCAAATCGTGCCTTATTTTGAACGCCATTATTTGTTGATTATTCGCGATATTACTGATGCACATAATTTATCCCAAATTCGCCGCGACTTTGTTGCGAATGCTTCGCATGAGCTGCGCACGCCTTTAACCGTATTGAATGGCTATATCGAGTTGATGCTGGATGCGCCGGATTCGATCCCAAAAGTTTGGCAAGCGCCGTTAAATCAAATGCATGCTCAATCCTTACGTATGCAAAACATTATTGGCGACCTGCTGACGCTGTCGAGCATTGAGTCCGATAATTTAAATGTCAATGCTGGGCCGGTGAATGTGCGTGCGATGCTGACTAAGTTGGAGCAGGATGCGGTTCAGTTAAGTGAAGCGAAACATAAAATCGAGTTTAGCATTGAAACTGATCTAGGTTTAATGGGGATGGGTGAACCCTTGCGAAGTGTGTTTACTAACTTGGTGTCGAATGCGATTCGTTATACGCCGCCAGGTGGCCGTATTAACGTGCGCTGGTTTAAGACGGATCAAGCCTTGGTGTATGAAGTCAAAGACACCGGCATCGGGATCGCACGCGAACACATACCGCGTTTAACCGAACGTTTTTATCGGATCGACACGGCACGCTCTCGCAGCACAGGTGGCACTGGGTTAGGTTTGGCTATCGTTAAACACATACTCGAACGCCACCGTGCGAAATTAGTAGTGCAAAGCCGATTAAAAGTGGGTTCAACTTTCCGCTGTGAATTCCCCTTGTCTTTGGCGTTGCCCGCTGCGGAAGTCGAGGCCTAAAATTAACTTTGTTTAAGTTGTATTCAGCCAACCACCAGGCCTGGTGCTTGGCCTTAAGTCTAGTTTTTATTTTTTAACATTTTTATTCGAATTTTAAGCGTTTTCCACTGTCATAAAACTGTCACGTTTCGTTCATTAAGCTGTTACCTTCGCTCGCCAAAATAACTCCTGAGTTTGATAATTTTTAATCTCTCCTAAGGAGTATTTGATTTATGTTAAGACGTAATTTATTGGTCGCTATGGGTTTAGCCGCCGCCACTTTAGCCATTCAGCCAGCGATGGCGAATGTTGATTCTGCTCTTACTGATTACAAGCGTACTTCGGGCGTTTCTGGTAGCTTGACTTCAGTTGGTTCAGACACTTTGAACAACATGATGACCTTATGGGCTGAAGAATTTAACCGTTTCTATCCTAATGTTAACGTACAGGTTCAAGGTGCCGGTTCTTCTACTGCACCACCCGCAATCACAGAAGGTACCGCTCAGTTAGCGCCAATGAGCCGTATGATGCGTGCCGGTGAAATCGCGGCCTTCGAACAGCGTCACGGTTATGCGCCAACAGCGATTGGTGTCGCGATTGATGCGTTAGCGGTATTTGTTCACAAAGACAACCCCATTAAGGGCTTGACCATGCAGCAAGTGGATGCGATTTTCTCATCAACTCGCCAATGTGGTGCGCGTAACGATATAGATACCTGGGGTAAAGCCGGCCTAAAAGGTGAATGGGCGAACCGTTCTATCCAAATGTATGGTCGTAACTCGGTATCAGGTACTTACGGTTACTTTAAGACCAATGCATTATGCCGTGGTGATTACAAGAACTCTGTAAACGAACAACCAGGTTCAGCTTCTGTGGTTCAAGGTGTTTCAGCGTCAATTAACGGTATTGGTTATTCTGGTGTGGGTTATGTGACTTCAAGCGTACGTTCTGTGCCTTTAGCGGCACGTGAAGGAGAGCCTTACTATGCGTCTTCACCTGAAAATGCCGCTTCTGGTAAATTCCCATTAGCCCGTCTGTTGTATGTTTATGTAAATAATCCACCAAACAAAGCCATGGATCCAGCGGTTAAAGAGTTCATGACAATGGTTCTAACTAAGCAGGGTCAAGAAGTGGTTTACCGTGACGGTTATGTACCCCTTCCTAAAGCGGCCGCTGATCGTGAGTTGAAAAAGCTAAACTAAAGTTATAGTTTTTCGGTAATTAAAAACCCAGCCTTGGCTGGGTTTTTTTGGTCTAAAATTTAAGTGCAAAAAATCGAGTTTATCAGGGGATTTCGATTTCGACATCCCCCAGCGGGATCACACTGCAGGTTAATACATAACCTTTATCGCAATCGTAAGCGGGGGTTTGAATATATTCCACCTCACCCGAAACCAATTTAACTTCACACGCACCGCAGTTACCGCCACGGCAGCTATAGGGCATATCAAAACCTTGTTCGTCGAGCGCTTCTAATAATGAGAATTCGCCGTCAAATTCGCAGGTACCTTGGCCAATTACTGTAATGGTCGCCATGTTTGTTCCTCTTGAAAGTCATAAATAAAACCTTATTCTAGCAAAAATTTATTTATTTAATCATTCGAGTGCGTGCAATTTGAATGGATTGAGTACAATAGCGCAACTTTAATTTTGAGAGAAACATCATGCGAAACCTAGTGTTTAATTCTTGGCAGAGCTTACAGGTGAAGCTTATGGCAATTCGAGATAATAAAGCCTTTGAATGGTTTGTTATTTCGGTGATTGTGTTGTCATCCGTCGTGATTGGCGCTAAAACCTATGACATATCACCTAATGTATTGAATTTGTTGGCGTTCTTAGATGTAACGGTCACGCTGTTTTTCTTACTCGAAATATTGGTACGCATGGCTGCGGAACGCCGTTTTTGGGATTTTTTTAAAAAAGGCTGGAACATTTTTGACTTTACCATTGTGGTGGTGAGTTTGATCCCGATCAATGACTCAGAATATGCCTTGTTAGCGCGGATGTTGCGTTTGTTCCGTGTATTGCGTTTGATTTCATTTATCCCGGAAATGCGGGTGTTGGTGAACGCGTTATTAATTGCGATTCCGCGTATTGGTTATGTCGCCTTGTTAATGTTTGTGATTTTTTATCTCTATGCGGTGGTGGGTAGTTTCATATTTGCCCCCATTAATGAGTTTTTGTGGGGGGATTTGGGCGCCGCTCTGTTAACGTTGTTCCGAGTGGCGACATTTGAAGATTGGACCGATGTCATGTACGAAACCATGGAGGTGTATCCTTACAGTTGGATCTATTATTTGACCTTTATTTTTATGTCGACTTTCATATTTTTAAATATGATGATTGGTATCGTGGTGTCGGTATTAGATGAAGAACATCGCAAAAGTATGGATAAAGGATTACATGAAAGCTTAGATGAAGAAGCCAAAAGTATCGAAGATTTGCATCATGAAGTATCGGACTTGCATCGCAAGCTGGATCAACTTTTACAACAAACCGACCCAAAAAAGTCGTCTTAAAACCAATAGGAGTTGGCTTATGAACATGCAACAACAAATTGAATTGGCGATCAAACAGACATTTTCTGTTTGGGTGATGGACATCAAAAATGAAAGTAATATGCATGCTGGCCCAGCGACTGAGTCGCATTTTAAGTTGGTGTTGGTGTCCGATGACTTTGTGGATGTCAGCCGAGTCAAACGCCATCAAATGGTGTACAAAGTGCTGGTCAACGAAATGCCTCAAATCCACGCGTTAGCGCTGCATACCTTTACATTAGATGAGTGGAAAAATCAGGGTGGGCTCGTGCCAGATTCGCCTTTATGTGCGGGGCAAAATAAGGTTTAAGAATGTGCAACTTTGTGGGGTTTTTGCGCTGTTGAATAGGGTGAGCGGATTTGAACTCGGTTTGACGATCGAGTTTTAGATATGTTTGAATGTGTTCAAGCCTTGATAAAGGCCAATAACCTTAAGGAGAAGTATGTTTAAGTTATTCTTATCTACCATCGTTTTGAGTTCATCTGTATTGGCAACCAATGCGATAGCGCAAGCCCAGCAAAATCAACAACCAGCCCCAGCGGGAATGCAGCAGCATATGCCACAAAATACGCCATCTGACGATAAAGTCGAAAAATTTGCGGTGTCGTTAGTCAAGGTAGAACAAGTCAAACAAGGCTTACAAGCCGAATTGTCGGAGCGTCCAGCAAACGAAGTGAACGATGAGCTTTTACAGCAGGTGAATGCTAAGTTCCAGCAAGAAGCCACTGAAATTATTTCAGCCGAAGGTTTAAGCGTTAATGAATACAGCGGCATGATTAATTTAATGCAGCAAGATCAGCAGTTCCTTGCAATGGTTCAGCAAAAAGTAGAAGAAGTTCAATCTCAATAATCCGCGATAGCTTATGTTCGTCTTCTAAAGGGGCTTCGGCCCCTTTTTTTGTTTCCAGAAAACTCAAAAAAGTGTAGGCTAGGTCTGGTATGGAGTGCGAAATT